>NZ_JBLFFK010000004.1:0-426509 GCF_051400715.1 Neorhizobium descurainiae | reverse complement strand
CGCGGGGTGGAGCAGCCCGGTAGCTCGTCAGGCTCATAACCTGAAGGCCGCAGGTTCAAATCCTGCCCCCGCAACCAACGATCCCTGGAATTGCTCGTTATCGCTGGCGCGAAGACTTCATCTTCGCTGGCGATGGTAGCCCGTCGTCCTGCGGACCATAACCTCAAGGCCGCAGGTTCAAATCCTGCCCCCCAAAGCCTACCGAACAATCTCAATTTACAAACCATATCAAAGGCTCCGGGGAAACCTGGAGCCTTTTTGCGTTCATGGCCGTGTCCGCAGGCTCAAAAGCACGACCCATCCGAGGACGCGCCATCATACATGTCCCGATAGCGGTTTCGGCAGATAATCCTGCTCCAATTCGGCGACATCCTCATTGGTCAGCCTGATCCGAAGCGCGGCCACTGCATGTTCGAACTGTTCGATGCGGGATATCCCAACAATGGGCGCCGTGATCGCCGGACGGCTGGCGACCCAGGCATAAGCGATCTGCGCCATCGGTTTGCCGTGGCGCTCCGCGACATTCCGCAATCTTGCGATGACCGCATCATCCGTGGCCTTGGAGCGGTCGTAAAGCGAACGCGCGGTGTTGTCTGTCTGTCCCCGCTTCGTGTCGCTGTCTGCCCGCCCGGCAAGCCGGCCCCGCGCAAGCGGGCTCCACGGCACGACGCCGATGCCTTCGCTGAGGCAAAGCGGCAGCATTTCCCGCTCTTCCTCGCGGTAGATCAGGTTGTAGTGCGGCTGCATCGATACGAACGGCGCCCAGCCATGCTGGCGCTGCAGGCCGATCGCCTTCATGAACTGCCAGGCAAACATGGAGGAGGCGCCGAGATAGCGCACCTTGCCGGCGCGCACGACATCGTTCAGCGCGTCCAGCGTCTCTTCGAGCGGCGTGTCGTAGTCGAACCGGTGAAGCTGGTAAAGGTCGATGTAATCGGTTCCGAGGCGTCTTAGGCTGCCGTCGACGGCCTCAAAGACATGCTTGCGCGAAAGTCCCCAGTCATTCACGTCGCCGCTCATCGGATTGTAGAGCTTGGTGGCGATGACAAGTTTGTGGCGCGGCACGAGATCGAGCAGGACCTTGCCGACAATCTCCTCGCTCCTGCCCAGCGAGTACATGTCCGCCGTGTCGAAGAAGTTGATGCCGAGCTCGACCGCGTGCCGGAGGATTTTGGCGCTCTCTTCCTGATCGAGCACCCAAGGCGCCCAGTCGCTCGATCCGAAGGTCATGCAGCCCAGAGCCAAACGCGATACTTTGAGCCCCGTGCGGCCCAGGTTGACATAATCCATTGATACACCTCATGCTTCGGGAATGACACTGCAAGCGCGGTCTTCGCATTGGCAGGCCATTAAATTGGAAGTTTTCCAGGCAATCAATTGCCTTGCTGTCAAAATATGCAAATTTTTATCAGGGGGCTTGTCATCCTCATATTGCGTGATACGGTCAGTGTATCAATCGAGTAATACACGCATGTTCACCATCGACGCTTCCAGCATTGACCGCTCTCTGCCGGTTCCGGTCGGCAAGCAGCTCTATGGACTTTTGAGCTACATGCTCTCCTTCGGCGACATGCCGAAGGGAGTGAAGCTCCAGTCCGTGCGCCAGCTTGCGGCGGAGCTCGACATCGCGCCGATGACGGTGGCGGAGGTCTACAAGCAGCTCCGCGCCGAAGGGCTGGTGGAGATCAGGCCGGGGCTTGGCGCATTCACGGTCTATGAGCCGAACCGGCAGGTCGGCCGCATGGCGCCGGCCAATGCGCTCGGCGCCGATATCGACCATCTTTTGGAGAAAGCGGAGGGACTCGGCATCTCGCCGATCACTCTCGCGTCGATGGTGCAGGCACAGGCGAAGCTCAGAAAGCCTCGCGTCCATCTCAATGTCGTCTTCGTCGCGATCTTCGAGGCGCCGGGACGGGATTACATCGAACAGATCCGGCCGACATTCGCGGCGAATGACGTCATCGGCCTTGTGACCGTCGATCAGGTGCGCGAGAGCGAAGACATCCGCCGGCAATGCAGCGAGGCCGATCTCGTCCTCACCTTCGTGCATCGCGAGGCGGAACTGCGCGGTCTTGTGCCGGACGCCAATATTCTGGCGTTGCGCTTCATTCCCTCCGAACGCACCCGCCAGTCGCTCGCTCTCCTCGACCCCCGCATGCGGATTGCCGCCGTCACCCAGCTCAAGGACTACATCGCCATCATGCGTCCGAGCGTGCGCGAATTCGCGCCGCACATCTCGGACATTACCGTCGCGTGGTCCTATGACGAGAACCTTCCCGACATCATCGCCCGCTGCGACGTGGTGATCTACGCCTCCGGTGCGGATCACGTCGCCGATCTTGCCGGACCGAACAAACGCTGCTTCGAATACCGGCATGCGCCGGATCCGGGCGTGCTGGAGAACCTTCTGGCGCCGGCGCTCGCCGAACTGCGCCACAACAAAATCGCCGCCGGCGGCAACGCGCCAGCCAAGGTTTCCGACCTCGCATCGCGGAGAGCCAAAACCCGCTGAACCTCGACGCTTTGAACGGCTCATAACCAATAAGGGAACAGACATGAGCAAAGCATTATCGATCACCGCAGCCTTCCTGCTTGCAGGGTTTTCCTTCACCGCACTGTCTTCGGCTGAGGCAGCGACCGTGACCATCGGCACCGACGTCGACGCCGGCACGCTCGACCCGCGGCTTGCCCGCGATACGACAGCCTATCGCGCCACCGATCTCATCTATTCCGGCCTTGTCCATCTGACGCCGAGCCTGGAAGCCAAGCCGGACCTCGCCGAAAGCTGGGAGACGCCCGATCCGACGACCTGGATCTTCAAGCTTCGCCCGAACCTGAAATTCTCCGACGGCAGCCCGCTCACGGCCGACGACGTGGTCTTCACGTTCAACACCATCCTCAACAAGGACTTCAACGCGCCGATGCGGGCGCTTTACACGCCGATTTCGGCGGTCGAGGCCGTCGATCCGCAGACCGTCAAGTTTACGCTGTCGGCGCCTTATGCGCCGCTCTTGAGCTATCTCGACATCGGCATCGTGCCGAAGGCGCTCGTGGAAGGCGGCACGGACATCGCGCTGAAGCCGGTCGGCGCCGGGCCGCTGAAACTCGCCTCCTGGACGCGGGGCAGCGCGATCGAGCTCGAAGCCAACCCGAACTATTGGGGTGAGAAGCCGAAGGCCGACAGGGTCAGCCTCAAGATCATCGGCGATGGCTCGGCCCGTGCCCAGGCCTTCGAGGCCGGCGACCTTGATGTCATCCAGTCTCCGCTCGCGCCCCAGGACGTGAAGCGTCTCGAGGCCGACGACCGTTTCGGCCATGCCATCCAGGCCGGCCTCGGCGTCACCTACGTGAACTTCAATACCAAGGATCCGCTGCTTTCCAGCCCGAAGATGCGCAAGGCGTTTTCCATGCTGATCGATCAGAAGACCATCGTCGACGACATCTATCAGGGTGTCGATCAGGTGGCCTCCTCGATCATCCTGCCGTCGTCCTGGGCCTATTCCGCCGATATCAAGCAGCCCGGCTTCGACATCGAAGGCGCCGCGGCGCTTTTCAAGGAGGAAGGTTGGGCCGATGCGAACGGCGACGGCATCCTCGACAAGGGCGGCAAACCGCTGACGGTGACGCTTTCGACCCATAGCGAGGATTCCAACCGCGTCCAGACGGTCGAATTCCTGCAGGCGATCTTCCAGGCGGCCGGGGTCGATGCCAAGACGCAGATCAGCGACTGGCCGTCTTTCTCCGCCAATTACGTCCAGAAGAGCCAGCACCAGATTGCGCTTCTCGGCTGGCTGAACATCGTGGATCCGGACCGGTTGTTGTTCGCGCAGCTCACCACCGGCGGTTCGACCAACTGGGGCGGTTATTCCAACCCGGCCGTCGATGACCTTCTGAAGCAGGGCCGCTCGGCAACCACGCAGGCCGACCGCACCGCGGCCTACCAGAAAGCCGCCGGGATCCTTGCGGACGAACTGCCCTATTACATCGTCTCCTATCAGGGCTATCAGCTCTTCTATTCCAAGAAGCTGCCCTTCGAAGTGCAGGCGACGCCGCGCGGCAATATGCGTGGCCTGGTCGGTCTCAAGGACTGAAATTCGCCGGGGCCGGCGCGTCCGGCCCCTGCTTGTCAGAGACATTGCAGCTCAGGGTGATCCGATGGCTTTCTCACAGCGTCTCGGCGCGGACTTCTATGCCAAAATACACCGCGAGATCCGCACCCGAATGGAAACGGCAGGCATCGATCTGTTGCTCCTCGATTCGAACGACGACGTCATCTACACGACCGGCTTTTCGCATTACACGACCGAACGGCCCGTCGTCTTCGCCATCACTGCCGCCGATGCCTTCCTGCTGGTCCCGGAGTTCGAGCGCACGCATGCGGCGCACCAGAAGATCGCGGCGGAACCGATCGTCTATTTCGAGTTTCCCGGCGTCGACAGACCGTTCGACGTGCTCGGCCGCGCCTTTCCGGGCTTCAAGGGCACGGTCGCTTACAGTCACACCATATCGCTTGCTCGCGTCCAGCCGATCGAGGCGGCGTTTGCGAATGCCGAGCGGGTGATCCCGAGCAACATCGTTCAGCAGATGCGGCTCAGGAAACATCCGGAGGAGATCACCCTCCACCGGGAAGCTGCGCGCCTTTCGGACCGCATGGTCGAGGTGGGCGCCGAGCTGATCCGCGAGGCCATGCGCGGGGGCGGGTCCCTGCCGAGCGAGGTCGAGATCGAATCCCACGTCTCGCGACATGCCATGCGGACGATGCACGAGGAGCATGAGGACGTCATGCTGGTTCAGGGCCTTGCAAGCGGGCTCGTCTATTCCGGCGCCCGTTCCGCTTTCCCGCACGGCATGCCGACCGGCAATCCGGTGAAGGTCGGCGAGAGCATCATTCTGTCGCTCGGCTGCCGCGTCGGCGGGCGCGCGGCCGAAAGCGAGCGAACCTTTTTCATCGGCGAGCCGTCGCAGATCCAGCAGGAGCACTATGCCGTCGCCTTCGAGGCGCAACGCATGGCCACCGCGGCGCTCATCGCCGGCAAGACCTGCGCCTCGGCCGACAATCTGGCGCTGGCCTATATACGCGACAGCGGCATGGGCGAATATCTCCTTCACCGCGTCGGTCACGGCATGGGCATCATGTTCCATGAGCCGCCCTGGGTGGAAGGTGGCGATCAGACCCTCCTTGAACCCGGCATGATCACTTCCAGCGAACCGGCGATTTTCGTGCCCGGTTTTGCCGGTTACCGCATCGCCGACACCGTGCTGATCACCGCCGACGGACCGGACAGCATGACGGCCTATCCCCGCCGTATAGACGAGGTGGTCATCCAATGACGCGTTTTCCGCCATCGATCGACATGGAAGGCGGCTGCCGATGCTGAGCTATGTGATCCGTCGTCTGCTGCTGCTGATCCCGATGGCCGCCGGCATGGTGATCGTCACCTTCGGTCTGCTGCTCCTCATCCCCGGCGATCCGGCCTCCGTGCTGCTCGGACAGGAAGCCTCGGCGGAGGCGATCAACAATCTGCGCAATACGCTCGGCCTCAACGATCCCTGGTATATCCGGCTCGGTTCGTATTTCGTTGCGCTTCTTCAGGGAGACATGGGCCGCTCCATCTTCCAGAACCAGGCCGTCTCGGAGATCATCGCCGGCCGGCTCGGCGCGACGATCGAGCTTGCGGTCGTCGCGCTCATCCTCGCCTGTCTGATCGGCATCTCGCTCGGCGTGCTCGCCGCGACGAAGCAGGGTTCGTTCATCGATACGGCCTCGATGATCTTTGCTCAACTTGGGGTCTCGATGCCGGTCTATTGGCTCGGTTTGCTCCTCATGCTTCTTTTTGCCGTTACGCTCGGCTGGCTGCCATCGATCGGGAGGGGAACTCCGCTTCCCGAAGCCCTGATCGCGGCGATCACAGGTCAGCCGGGCGTATTCCTCGATTCGCTTTCCCACATCATCCTGCCGGCGGTGGCGCTGGCCGCCAATTCGGCAGCGATCATCTCACGCCTGGTGCGCGCTTCGATGCTGGAGGTGCTGCGCGAGGATTTCGTCCGCACCGCCTATGCCAAGGGTCTGCGCCGGAGGCGGGTCATCATCCGCCATGCGCTGCGCAATGCGCTCCTGCCGGTGCTGAGCGTCATCGGCCTGCGCTTCGGAGCATTGCTCGGCGGCGCGGTATTGACCGAGAGCATCTTTGCCTGGCCCGGGCTCGGTCAGCTCACCATCACCGCGATCTCGCAGCGCGACCTGCCGCTCATCCAGGGTATCGTGCTCACCTTCGCAATCATCTTCGCGCTGGTGAACCTCGTCGTCGATCTTCTCTATGCGGCCGTCGATCCGCGCATCCGTTTGGGCTAGGTTCATGAGATTACCCAAGCGTTTCCGCAACATCTCCCTGATCCTCGGCGCGATCATCGTGCTGGCGATCGTCATCTGCGCCGTCTTCGCCCCCTATCTCTCGACGCACGGCATCGAGCAGATGGACATGCGCAACCGCTTCTCCGGCCCGACGCTGGCGCATTGGCTCGGCACGGACAATTTCGGCCGCGATCTCTGGTCCCGGTTGATCTACGGCGCGCGCGTTTCGCTTTTGATCGCCTGCATCTCGGTCTTTGCCTCGGCCACCATCGGGACGGCGGTCGGACTGGCCGCGGGGTATTTCGGCGGCTGGACAGACCTGATCCTGATGCGCATCACCGACATCTTCCTCGGCTTTCCGGCGATTGTCCTGGCGCTGGCGATCGTCGCCGTGCTCGGCCCCGGCATCGTCAATGTGGCGATCGCCATCATCGTCGTCGCCTGGACGGAATATGCCCGCGTGGTGCGCGCCACGACGCTGGTGCTGCGCGAGCAGAACTATGTGCAGGCGGCCAAAGCGCTCGGCGCGCATCCGTTCCGCATCTTGGTCAAGGAAATCCTGCCGAACGCCATGGGGCCGATCATCGTGCTTGCCTCGCTCGGCTTCGGCACGGCGATCATCGCGGAATCGGCCTTGAGCTTTCTCGGCTTCGGCCTGCCGCCGCCGGCGCCCACCTGGGGCTGGACGCTCGCCTACGGCACCCGCTTCATGCGCGACGAGCCCTGGCTGGCGATCATTTCCGGCGCGACGATCATGATCACCGTGCTCGGCTTCAACCTGCTGGGCGACGGCCTGCGCGATGCACTCGATCCGCGCCACCTCTCCCGCGCGGCCGGCAGGAAGAAATAGCAATCTTTCGGATCACACAGACAATGACAGCGAAAGGAAATGTCCATGGTCAAGTCGATCAACAAGCTCCGCCCCAAATTCACCACCCATGCGGACGGCAGCGATGCCGTGCTCTTCATGCACGAGCTGGTGGGTGAGGAGGACGGACCGACGATCGGCATTTCCGGCTCGATCCACGGCAACGAAAATGCCGGTTCGCAGGCGATCGTCGACCTCTACCGCATCCTGAAGGACCAGCCGCTCAAGGGTCGCATCCTTCTGCTGCCGGTTGCCAATTCGCGCGCCTTTGCCGTCAATCACCGTTTCACGCCGATCGACGAACTGAACCTCAACCGAGAATTCCCCGGCAATCCAAAGGGCAACTACACCCAGCAGCTCGCTTATGCGATCGCCGCCGAATTCCTGGACAAGATCGACATACACCTCGACCTGCATTCCGGCACCGACCGCCCCACGGTCGATTACGTCTACATCTGGAACGACGAGCCGCTGTCGCGCGCCTTCGGTTCCAAGGTTCTGTATCGCCCGGTCCAGGGCAAGGACGGCACCGTCTATTCCGGCACGACCAAGTCGGTGACGATCGACAAACGCGGCATTCCGGTGGTGGTCGTGGAACTCGGCGGCGGCATTGTCGACCAAGGTCCCTATGTCGACCGCACGGTGGCGGGTCTTCTCAACATGCTGCGCCATCTCGGGGTGATCACGGGCGACGTGAAGCCCAATCCGAAGCAGGTCGTGGTGAACGAGATCGCCGGCGTGCGCCCGACACAGGCCGGATGGCTGGAACCGCTGGCGCCTGCAAACGGCGAGCTGATCAAGCGCGGCCAATTTCTCGGCCGCGTCGTCAGCCCCTATACTTTCGAGGTCTTGGAAGAAATCCCGACGCCCTTCGAAAACGGCATCATGATCATGCAGCACCTCTCCCGCAACCTCGTGGAATCCGGAGACTACGGCTACATGGTCGGCAATATGGAAGGCGCGACCGACTGATCATCGGCCGCCGCTTTTATGGGATGAACGGATGGAAAATCGGGCAACAGAGACAGCCGAACCGGTGCTGGCCGTCAGCGACCTGAACGTCGAGATCCTCGGGGAGAACGGGGCCTTCCCCGTGGTTTCCGAGATGAGTCTTTCGGTCCGTCCCGGCGAAACGGTCTGCATCGTCGGCGAAAGCGGCTGCGGCAAGTCGATGACCGCGCTGGCGCTCCTGCGCCTTCTTCCCGACAGCGCCCGCATCGCATCCGGCTCCATCAGAATCCATGGCGAGGATTTCCTGGCCATGGATCAGCGGCATGTCGAGGATTTTCGAGGCGACAAGATCGCCATGATCTTTCAGGAGCCGCTGACCGCGCTCAATCCGGTTCTGACGATCGGCGAGCAGATCGCCGAGTCCGTCCGCCAGCATCGCAAGGTCGGCAAGCGCGAAGCCTTCGCGCGCGCCGTCAAATGCCTTGAGCTGGTGCAGATGCCGGATTCGGAGCGGCGCGCGCGGCAATATCCGCACGAGCTTTCCGGCGGCATGCGGCAGCGGGCGATGATCGCCCTGGCGCTCGCCTGCGAACCGAAGATCATCGTGGCGGACGAGCCCACGACGGCGCTCGACGTGACGGTGCAGGCGCAGATCCTCGGTCTCATTTCCGACCTGCAGAAACGGCTCGGCACAGCGCAGATCCTGATTACCCACGATCTTGGCGTGGTGGCGGAGATCGCCGACCGGGTGATCGTCATGTATGCCGGCCGGCGGGTGGAGGAATGCAGTGTCTACGAACTCTTCGACAACCCGATCCACCCTTACACGATCGGTCTGATGGGGGCCGTGCCCCACAGGGGCGATCCCGAAGCCGCTCCCGAGCGGCTGACCGACATTCCGGGCACCGTGCCGCCGCTTTGGGATCTGCCGAAAGGCTGCGCCTTTGCGCCGCGCTGTCCAGGCGCCTCGGCCCGCTGTCTCGAAGAGCGCCCGCCCTTTATCGAAAAGAAACCCGGCCACTTCGCCGCCTGTTGGGAGCATGACGATGTCTGACGGCGCTTCCTCTCCCCTGCTCGCGGTCGAGAACCTGAAGGTGCATTTCGCCATCCGCGCCGGTATCTTCCAGCAGCGTGTCGGCGAGGTGAAAGCCGTCGACGGCGTTTCCTTTTCGATCGATGCCGGCGAGACGCTCGGCCTTGTCGGCGAAAGCGGCTGCGGCAAATCGACGACCGGTCTTGCCCTCATGGGGCTGGTGAAGGCCACCGATGGCCGCATCGCAATGAAGGGCGCCCAGAGCGTGACACAGATGCGGTCGGTGCCGAAATCGCATCGCCGCCGCATGCAGATCATCTTCCAGGATCCCTTCTCTTCGCTCAACCCGCGTCAGCGGGTGCGTGACATCATCCGTGCGCCGCTCGATATCCATGGGATCGGCACGGCGGAGGAACGGCGCGCCGAGGTGGCCAAGCTGATCTCGCTGGTTGGTCTTCGGCCGGACCAGGCCGACAATTTTCCGCATCAGTTCTCCGGCGGCCAAAGGCAGCGCATCGGCATTGCCCGCGCGCTGGCGCTGAAACCCGACATCATCGTCTGCGACGAACCGGTTTCCGCTCTCGACGTCTCCGTGCAGGCGCAGATTCTCAACCTGCTTGCCGACCTGCAGAAGGAATTCGGCCTTTCCTATCTCTTCATCTCGCATGATCTGGGCGTCGTCGAGCACGTCTCGCACCGGGTCGCTGTCATGTATCTCGGAAGGATCGTCGAGACCGGATCGAAAAAGGCAATCTTCTCGAAGCCGTTGCATCCCTATTCCGAACTGCTGCTGCGTTCGGCCCCGGCGCACGATCCGCACAAGCGGCACCGGTTCAGCGCCGTCAGCGACGACATTCCGAGCGCCACGCGAAAACCGTCCGGCTGCGCCTTCCATACCCGCTGCCCGCTGGCGACCGATATCTGCCGGCAGGTCGAGCCGGTACTCGAACAGAAGGCCGATGGCCAGTCCGTCGCCTGCCATCATCGCTAGAGAGGGTTTCATGATGATCGAAGATCTTGTCGAACTTCTCGCCGAGCCCGGCCAGCCGAATTTCTTCTACGACGCATTGGATGCTGCGCTTGCCCACCGCGTCGGGCATAGATTGCTGACCTTGCTCTACAAGGACGGTGAGGAAGTGGCGCGCGTCTATTCCAACATGCCGGACGTCTACCCGGTCTTCGGCCGCAAGCCGATGGGGGTCACGCCCTGGGGCGACCTTGTGCTGCGCCGACAGCAGCCGTTTCTCGGTCGCGATCGCGAGGCGATCAAGTGGGCCTTCTTCGACCACGAACTCATCGAAAGCCTCGGCCTTGGCTCTGCGATCAATATTCCCGTCGTCTATGACGGTGAGACGATCGGCACGATCAATCTGCTGCACGAGGAGCTCTTCTACACCGAAGAGCATGTCGGGATCGCACGGCGGTTCGCGCCGCTTCTGATCCCGGCCTTCCTCGAAGCCCGCCGCGGCAACATCACTCCCACCACCTGACGAGGAGCGTAATCGTGACCGCCTATCTTTTCGAAAACGCCCGTATCGTCGACGGAACCAGCCCGGAGGCCGGCGAACCCACAAGCGTACTCGTCGAAGGCAATCTCATCCGCGATGTGGGACCATCGGCCGGAAGCGAGAGCGCCGAGCGGATCGACCTTGCCGGCCGCACGCTGATGCCGGGCCTCATCGATGCGCATGTGCATGTCATCGCAGGCATGGCCAATCTCGGCCAGAACGCGAAGCTGCCCGATCCGGTCGTCACCGTCCGCGCCTTCAAGATCATGGGCGAGATGCTGATGCGCGGCTTCACCACCGTTCGTGACCTCGGCGGTGCGACATCCGGCCTCGTTGCCGCCGCGGCGGAAGCGCCATGGCCCACGCCGCGGCTCAATATCTGCGGCAAGGCGCTGTCCCAATCCGGAGGCCATACGGACTATCGCGGTCCCTACGACGACACACCGGCACTGAAGACCGGCCACACGCTCGGCAATCTCGGCCGTATCTGCGATGGCGTGCCGGAAGTCCGCAAAGCGGCCCGCGAAGAGCTCAAGTCCGGCGCCCATTTCATCAAGGTCATGGCGAACGGCGGCATCGCCTCGCCAACAGATCCCATTCATTTCCTCGGTTTTTCCCGCGAGGAATTGATGGCAGCCGTCGAAGAGGCGGAGAATGCCGGCACCTATGTTGCCGCGCATCTCTATACGGACAAGGCGATCCTCCGGGCGATCGAATGCGGCATCCGCTCACTGGAGCATTGCAACCTGATCGTGCCCGAGACGGCGAAGCTCGCCGTCGAGAACGGCTGCATCGCGGTGCCGACGCTGGTGACCTACGAGAAGCTCGGCGTTGAAGGTCCGGCACTCGGCTTGCCGCCTGCTTCGATCGCCAAGGTGGATTCGGTGCGGCTCGCCGGGATGGAATCGCTCGCGATCATGCGCGAAGCGGGGCTTTCCATGGCTTTCGGGACGGACCTGCTCGGGGAAATGCATCGTCATCAGTCGGAAGAATTCGTCATCCGCTCCCGTGTTCTTCCCGTCCATGAAGTGATCGCCGCCGCAACCCACGTCGCGGCGAAGCTGTTGCGGATGGAAGGCAAGATCGGCTGTATCGCACCAGGCGCCTTCGCCGACCTCATCGTCGTTGACGGCGATCCGCTCAAGGACATCTCGCTCCTGACCAGGCAGGGCGCCCATCTGCCAATGATCATGAAGGACGGCGTGTTTATAAAACGCGGGTGATGGAAAGGGCCGTTTCCGGCTTCAGACCTCTTCGCCAGTCTCGCCGATATCCCAGTAGAGTCCCGCCATCATCGCCAGCCCCTCGCGGACGATCGAAATCGGCAGATGCTCGTTCGCAGCGTGCTGCAGGCAGCCGGGATAGGAATGCGGGATCCAGATGGTCGGCAGGCCGAGCAGGTCGGAGAAGATGTTGTTCGGCAGCGAACCGCCGAGATTGGGCAGAATGGCCGGCGGTGCGTCCAGCGTCGTTTCGATCGAGGCGGCGACACGTCCCACCCAGGGGTGGTCCGGATCGAGGCGGCTCGCGAGGAAGATCGCGTCGGTCGGATCCTTCACCACGACCCGGTCGTAACCGGCATCCTTCAGCGCCTTTCGGACAGCCGGAACGACCGCATCCGGATCGACGCCGACCGGGAAACGGAGCTGCACGCGGGCGCGGGCCTTCGGCGGAATGGCGTAGAGCGGCTGGGCGAGGTTGCCGCATTCCATCTCCATCACCTCGAAGGAACTCCAGGCGAAGACCTTCTCTTCCGGCGTCAGCCCTGGCTCGCCCCACCAGGGTTCGATAGGCGGGTCATCGGCAGCCGGGGTGATCTTGCAATCCTTCAGCGCGGCACGGACGTTTTCCGGGATCGAGCCGGGCGTCATTTCGCGCACTTTGATTTTACCCGTCCGGTCCACTAGTGCGGCGATGGCGTGGCAGAGCTCGATTCCCGGATTGGAGAGGATGCCGCCCCAATTACCTGAATGCTGGAAGCTTTCCCGCGCATTGATCTCCAGATGAAAGGACATGCCGCCGCGGGCGCCGAGGAAGATGGTCGGCCGGTCGAGGGCAAGCCGCGGGCCGTCGGAAGCGATGAAGACGTCCGCTTTCAGCTCGTCTCTATGGGCGGTGCACATCTCTTCCAATCCCAGAGAGCCGGATTCCTCGCCCATCTCGATCAGGTATTTGAGATTGAAGCCGAGCGAGCCCTTGACCGCCAGCAGCGCCTCGATCGCGGCGAGGTTCACCGCATGCTGGCCCTTGTTGTCGGCAGTTCCGCGGCCGTACCAGGAGCTATTCTTCTCGGTCATCTCGAACGGGGAAAGCCCCTCTTCCCATTGACCCTCGAGTCCTGCAACGACGTCGCCATGGCCGTATTGCAAGACGGTCGTAAAGCTCGGGTCCTCGATACGTTCTGCGAGCAGGAAGGGGCCCGGTGCCAGCTCGTTCTCGTAGATCTTCGTGGTGAAACCGAGCCGT
Organism: Neorhizobium descurainiae; assembly: GCF_051400715.1. Lineage (NCBI taxonomy): Bacteria > Pseudomonadati > Pseudomonadota > Alphaproteobacteria > Hyphomicrobiales > Rhizobiaceae > Neorhizobium > Neorhizobium descurainiae. The sequence goes on along the minus strand of NZ_JBLFFK010000004.1, from coordinate 413,331 downwards.
TCGAAGAGGGGCTGCATGTCGTCGGTCACATAGCGCCAGAGGTCCGGCTTGTTGGACGCGACACGGCTGGCGGACGGGATTGCCACCCGCTTGCGAAGCGCCGCCTCGAAGGAGCCGTCATCGAGATAACCCACGGCCTTGTCGATCGTCGCCTGGCGGGAGGGGGCAGTCGTCATCGTGGCATCCTCGGGATTTCAGGCGGTTCTGGCGTCGGCGGTCGGCGAAATCGCCTGCGCGCTCGACAAATCGAGATCGAAATGACAGCGGAACATGCCGCCGGTCCCAGTCGTCTTCTGCGGCGGCGCCATGCTGCGGCAGACATCTTTTGCAAAGGGACAACGCGTGTGGAAACGGCATCCGGAGGGCGGGAAGGCCGGATTGGGCAGTTCGCCAGCGATCGGATGCAGCGTGCGGTCACTGGTATCCATGTCCGGGGCGGCATCGATCAGGAGGCGCGTGTAAGGATGGCGGGGCTTCAGGAACAGCTCTTCCGACGGCGCCTCCTCGACCAGCTCGCCGAGATACATGACGCCGATCCGATCGGCCATGATCCGCACGACCGAGAGATTGTGGGTGATGAACAGGCTGGTCAGCGCCAGGTTCTTCTGCAGGTCGCGCAAAAGGTTGAGGATCTGCGCCTGGACGGACACGTCGAGCGCCGAGGTCGGCTCATCGAGGATCAGGAATTCGGGCTCGCCCGCGAGCGCCCGGGCGATGCAGATGCGCTGGCGCTGGCCGCCGGAAAACTCCTGCGGATATTTTTCCGCATCGGCCGGCGACAGACCGACCTGGATCAGCAGTTCATCGACGCGGGCGCGAATGGCCGCACGGCCCTGGCGCAGTTTATGGACGCGGATCGGTTCGGCAATGATGTCCTCGATCGTCCAGCGGCCGTTCAGCGAGGAATAGGGGTCCTGAAAGATCATCTGCAGGCGCGGCGCCCTGCCGGCTCGATCCTTGCGGAAGGCGATCTCGCCTGAAGTCGGCTCCATGAGGCCGGAGACGAGGCGGGCAAGCGTGGACTTGCCGCAGCCGCTTTCGCCGACAAGGCCCATTGTCTCGCCATGCCGGACGGCGAGGCTGACGTCGCTGACCGCCTTCGTGCCGCCCGCGTGGGTCTTCTTCAGCCGCTCCAGAAGGCTTTGGTTGCGACGATAGACCTTGCTGACATGGTTGAGGACGAGAAAATCCTGTGCGCTCATGCAGGTTCCCTTTCCAACGGGTGGAAACAGGAAAACGCAGCGCTTTCCTTTGTGGTCAGCGGCGGGATGGCCGTGCGGCAGTCGCCTTCCGCCTTGAAGCAGCGCGGATTGAAAGCGCAACCCGGCGGGACAGCCCCAAGCCCCGGCATGGCGCCCGGAATCTGATCGAGCCGCACTTCGCCGTCGGCCGAAGGCATCGGAGTGGCCCGGATCAGGCCGCGCGTATAGGGATGCTTCGGCGCGTTGAAGAGTTCGCCTACGGGGCTGATCTCGGCAACGCGTCCGGCATAGAGCACCGCCACGCGATCCGCCATCTTGGCGATCACGCCGAGATCATGGGTGATCAGCATCATGCTCACCCTGCTCTCGCGATGGAGGTCGCGCATGAGCTGCAGGATATGTGCCTGGACCGAGACATCGAGCGCTGTCGTCGGTTCGTCGGCGATGACCAGCGCCGGGTTGGCGCAGAGCGCCAGAGCGATGACGATGCGCTGCCGCATGCCGCCGGAAAGCTGGTGGGGATAGCGCCTGAACTGCACCTCAGGGTTCGGCAGGCCGACGCGCTCGATCCATTCGAGCGCCTTTTTCTTCGCCCTGTCGCCGCCGATCTTCAGATGCGCCTCGATCGTGTCGCAGAGCTGTCGGCCGACTGATATGACCGGGTTGAGGCTGGTCATCGGGTCCTGGAAGATGAAGCCGATCCTGCCGCCACGGACGCTGCGCATCGCCTTCGGCGAAAGCTGGTCGAGGCGTTCGCCGGCGAGCGTGATCGTGCCACCTGTGCGTTTCAGGGGCGGGACGAGGAGATCGATAATGGCCGCGCCGGTGATCGACTTGCCGGCGCCGGATTCCCCGACGATGCCGAGCACCTCGCCCGGATTGATGAAGAACGAGACCTTGTCGAGCGCGGTGATCAGGTGGCCGTCGCGATTGATGGTGACGGTCAGGTCGCGGACGTCGAGAAGCGGTGTCGTCATGAACGGCCTCTCAGTCGCGGGTTGTAGACATCGCGCAGGTGGTCGCCGAGGATGTTGACCGAAACGACGAAGGCGACGAGCACGAGGCAGGGCCAGACGGATATCCACCATTCGCCGGATTGCAGGAAGTTGTTGCCGTTGCGGATCAGCGTGCCGAGCGACGGTGAGGTGACCGGAATGCCGATGCCTAGGAAGCTCAGCGTCGCCTCGGTGATGATGGCGATGCCGAGATTGATGGTGGCGATGACGAGCACCGGCGCCATGACGTTCGGCAGGATGTGCAGGACGATGATCGAGAGATTGCTGCGGCCGGTGATGCGGGCAGCCGAAACATAATCCTGGTCGCGTTCGATCATGACGGAGGAGCGGATGGTGCGGGCATATTGCACCCAGAAGGCGATGCCGATCGACAGGACCACGATGGTGATGGCGGTTGTGACGCTGCGTTCGGCCCCCAGCGCGGCACGGGCTGCGCCATCGATGATCATGGCGAGCAGCAGCGCCGGGTAGGCGAGCTGGACATCGGCGACGCGCATGATGAAGGCGTCCACCTTGCCGCCGACGAAGCCGGCGATGAGGCCAAGGCCGCCGCCGAGCACAAGGCCGATGACGACCGACAAAAAGCCGACGATGATCGAGGTGCGCATGCCATAGGCCATCGCCGTCAGAAGATTGCGGCCCTGGTCGTCAGTGCCGAGCGGGAAATCCGGCATGCCGTCGGCCATCCACATGGGCGGAATGAAGCTGTCCATCACCGACATGCCGGAGAATTCGAACGGGTTCAGCGATACCCAGGGAGTCACGAAGGCGTAGACGAGCAGCGCGAGAATAACGAAAGCGCAAAAGGTCGGGCCTGGCGCCTTGCGCATCGCGCGGAGGAGTTTCGACAGGCGGCTGCGGCGTACCGTTGGAACGGACGGAGTGTTGACGACAGGCGTCATGATTGCCTCCTCAACACGCGGGCGTCGATCAGCGGATAAAGCAGTTCGACGACGAGATTAATGACCATGAAAACCAGGCCGACGAAGATCAGATAGATGGCGATGACCGGAATGTCGGCTGCCTGGATCGACTGCAGGAAGAGCGAGCCGAGTCCCGGCCAGGCGAAGACGTTTTCCGTTACCACGGAAAAGGCGATGATGTTGCCGAGCTGCAGGCCGAGCATGGTGATGACCGGCAAGAGCGTGTTCCTGATGGCGTAGACATACCAGATGCGCGCTTCCGACAGGCCCCGTGCGCGGGCGAAACGGATATGCTCGCTCTGGCCGACCTCCATGAGCTGCGTGCGCAGCATGCGGATGATGAAGGCGACCTGGAAGGTAGAGAGCGTCGCCGCCGGCAGGATGATCGCCCGCCAGCCGGAGACGGAGAGCAGGCCCGTCGTCCAGAAGCCGAGATCGACGACCGTGCCCCGCCCGAAGGACGGAAGCAGGCCGAGCTGTACGGAAAAGACGGCGATCAGCAGCAGGCCGACGACGAAATTCGGCAGGGTGATGCCGGCCGTCGAGATCAGCATGATGAAGCGGCCGAACAGCGAGTTCGGGTGGACGCCGCAGTAAATGCCCGCCGGCACTCCGACCAGAATGGTGATCAGCAGGCTGACGAAGGCGAGCTCGATCGTCGCCGGCAGGCGTTCGGCAATCAAGTTGGCGACCGGATCCTGCGTGCGGTAGGACATGCCGAAATCGCCCTGCAGGAGATTGCCGAGAAAATGCAGGAAGCGTGTCCCGAGCGGCTGGTCGAGGCCAAGCCTGGCGATCAGTTCCATGCGCTCGTTAACGGTCGCGTCCGCGGAGAGAAGCGCCGCCAGCGGATCGCCGATATTGGCGACCAGCAGGAAGGCGATGAAGCTGATCACGAGCAGGACGATGATCGTCTGAACGATCCGTGACGCGGCATAATTCAGCACTACGAAATCCTCAGCAGCAGGTATCCCCGAGCTGGTCAAGAAAGGCGACGCAGCGTTCGAGCTCGGAAATCGCAACCGACTCGTCCGGCTGGTGCGCGTCGGCGATATCGCCCGGACCGATGACGACCGAAGGGACGCCGGCGATCTGGAAGATGCCCGCTTCCGTGCCATAGGGAACATAGCGAGGTTCCGTGCGGCCGAGAAGCGTCAGGAGCTCCTTGTCGAGCGCCGGGTCGTCGTTCGGTTTCAGGCCGGGAATACGCGCCTGGACATCGAAGACGATGCCGCAGGAGGGATCGATCGCCTTCATGGCCGGCTCCAGCTTCTCGGCCGCAAAACGCTTCATGTGCTCCAGTACGGCGATGTCGCTTTCACCCGGAATGATGCGCATCTCCCAGAAGAATTCGCAGTTTTCCGAGACGATGTTGCCGTGAAGGCCGCCTTTGATGACGTTGACCTGAATGGTCGAATAGGGCGGGTCGAGGCCTTCGAACTGCGGTCCGTTGCGCATGTCCTCGCGGATCTGATTGATCTCGGCGATCATGTCGCCAGCCACCATGACCGCGTTGACGTAACGGTCCGGCTGGGAGGAGTGGCCCGGCTTGCCCTTGATGCGGCACCAGCCGATCAGCCCGCCCTTGTGAGCGGCGATCAGATCCATGCCAGTCGCCTCGCCGATGACGGCGAGACGCGGTTTCAGGTCGCTTTGCCCCACCCATTCCGCCATGCTGCCGACGCCGGTGCAGCCGACTTCCTCGTCATAGGAAAAGGCGAGATGGATCGGCTTCTTGAGGTTCTTTTTCGCAATGCCGGGTGCGGCGGCAAGACAGCAGGCGAGAAACCCCTTCATGTCTGTCGCACCGCGGCCGATCAGCCGCCCGTTCGCTTCCCTGAGCGTCCAGGGATCGCCGGTCCAGGCCTGGCCTTCGGTCGGCACGACGTCCGTATGACCGCTGAAGATGATGCCGCCCGACGCTTCCGGACCGATCGAGACGAGCACATTTGCCTTGTCGCCTTCGGCATTGGGAAAGCGCCGGACACGCGCCCCGAAGGGAGCGGTCTGGTCTTCGACATATTTGATCAGGTCGAGGTTCGAAACTGCGCTGACCGTCGGGAAGGAGACAAGTCCGGCGAGCTGCTTCGTAATGTCCTGCTTAGTGATACCGGGGGCAATGGTCATTACTTCACCGTGAAATAGCGCAGCGGGTAAGCAAGGTCGGCGGGCTGCACGACGGTGACATTGTCCTTCACGCCCCAGAGAATGTTGAGCTGGTGAAGCGGAATGAAGCCGACATCCGCCTTGATGAGCTTGAAGGCCTGCTTGATGAGATCGGTGCGCTTGGCCTGATCGGTTTCCTTGCCGATCGCGTCGATCAGCTTGTCCACTTCGGGGCTGGAGTAACCGCCGATGTTGAAGGCGCCGAGGCCGCTTTTCGGATCGCGGGTGGCGGCGATAGAGGTCAGGAAGATGTGGGCGTCGTAGGTCGCAGGTGAGTAACCCAGCATGGCGAGGCTGGTATTGTATTCCGGCGGATTGACCTGGGTAGCCCAGCGGCTGGTCGCCTGGGCGCGCGGCTCGACCTTGATGTTGATGCGGGCGAGCGAGGCGGCGACCGCAAGGCAGGTCGGCTCGTCGTTCATGAAGCGGTCGTTGGTGCAGTCGAGCGTGACGGAGAAGCCGTTCTCATAACCGGCTTCCTTCATCAGGGCCTTGGCCTTGTCGATATCCGGCTTGACCGGTGCGCCGAGCGTCTCGTCGAAACCGTTGACTTCATGGCCGATCGGCAGGCCGACCGGAACCGAATAATTGCGCATGATGCGCTTCTGGATCGCGCCGGTATCGATCGCCAGTTCCATGGCCTGCCGGACCTTCAGGTCCTTGAAGGGGTTCTTGGTCTTTTCGCTGCCGAAGACCAGGCTGTCGCGGGCGACATCCGGCTGGATATAGATGGTGCGAAGATCGGGGCCTGCCTGCACGCGCAGCCCATCGGCCTTCTCGATCCGCTCCGCGTCCTGCGGCGGCACGCCGTCGATCATGTCCACTTCGCCGGAGATCAGCGCCGAGACGCGTGTCGAAGGATTCGGGATCACGAAGAAGGTGGCGTTGTCGATATTGCCGGTCTTCTTGTCCCACCAGCCCGGATTGGCGGCGAAAACGGTCTTCACGCCCGGATCGCGTTCCTTGATGACGAAGGGACCGGTGCCCATGGCGTTGCGGTTGGCGAAGGTCTCGGTGGCGTTGTTGGCTGAACCCGGCTGGACGGCGCCGTTCGCCTCGGCCCATTCCTTGTCCATGATGAACCAGTTGGTGACCTGGTTCGGCAGGATGGGGTTCACGGCGCGGGTCTTGATACGGACCTTGTAATCGTCGATTTTCTCGATCGAGGCGATCGAATTCAGATTGGCCTTGATGCCGCCGGCCTGGCCGCGCGTTAGAGAGAAGACCACGTCGTCGGCGGTAAAGGGATTGCCGTTCGAGAACTTGACGCCCTGGCGGAGGTTGAATTCCCAGGTGGTGCCATCGATCTGCTTCCAATCGGTCGCAAGCGCCGGTTCCAGCTTCTGGTCGGCACCGCGGCGAACAAGTGGTTCATAGACATTAGCGAGCACGGCGAAAATAAGCGTATTCGAGACTGCATGAGGATCGAGCGTATAGGCGTCGAGCGGGCCTGCGAACTTGAAATCCGCGGCTTCGGCATTGGCGGCCAGCGGAACCGCCATAGCTGCGGCGATCGTGCCCAGCAGCATCTTACGTTTGAATGGGGAAAACGAGAAAGACATCATGCTCTCCTAAGCGCGCCACGGAAAATCTGAATGCGGGCAACGGCCAGATATTTTAAATTTAAAATATCTGCGGAAAGGAAGCTCATAAGGTGCGGACATGCAGCGTTCCCTGTCGTTGCTGAAATGCCTACTTGCGAGGCTTGAGGCAAACAATAGGCGATTTCGGGAAACATGCAAGCATGTTTGATCAAATGAGCGAAACTCTTTTAAGGAAGCAAATATGCAGGCAGCCGTCATCCTCCCGCTCGCGTCGGATGAAGGGGGTATATAAGATATTCAATGAGTTATTTCACAAAAAAGAGCTTGCGGCTCAGTTCCTGGCGAACATTGGTCCGCCCTTGTGGGCGGGAAAGCCGTAGCCGTTGATCATCACAAGGTCGATATCGCCCGGCCGGGCGGCGATGCCTTCGGCGAGCAAAGCCTCGCCTTCCGCCGCCATGGCATCCAGCAGGCGTCGAAGAATTTCGTCTTTGGAGAAAGCGCGCGGCGTGATGCCCTTCCTGACGCGGGCGGCTCCGATGATCGCGGTCACTTCAGGATCGATCGTCCTCTTGCCCTCGGGATAGGCGTACCAGCCGCGGCCGGCTTTCTGGCCGAGGCGGCCTGCCTCGCATAGCTTATCGGCAATCTCGACGTAACGGGCCGAGGGATCGCGGGTGGAGGCCTGCCGCTTGCGGCGCGCCCAGGCGATTTCAAGCCCTGCCATGTCATAGACGGCGAAGAGCCCCATCGGGAAACCGTAGTCTTCCAGTGCGGCATCGATCTCGTGCGGCAGGGCGCCGTCCTCCAGCAGGAATTCCGCCTCGCGGCGATAGGCGGAGAATATCCGGTTGCCGATGAAGCCTTCGGTGACGCCGGTCACGACCGGCAGTTTCCGCAGCTTCCTGGCGACGGCGAGCCCGGTCGCCAATACATCCGGTGCTGTCTCGGCGCAACGCACGACTTCCAGCAGGCGCATCACGTGGGCGGGCGAGAAAAAATGCAGGCCGAGGACCCGTTCCGGGTTGGCGGTCGCGGCGGCGATCTCGTCCGGGTTCAGATAGCTGGTATTGGTCGCCAGCACCGCATCCATCCGGACAACCTTGTCGAGGCGCCGGAAAAGATCGGTCTTGACGGCGAGATCATCGAAAACCGCTTCGATGACAAGGTCGCAGGAAGCGAGATCGGCGTCCGATGCGGTCACCGAGAGCTTGGCTTTCTGGGCTTCGAAACCGGTTTGATCGAGGCGGCCTGATGCGACGCTGCGCTCCAGCAGACCGATAACGCGTTCCCGGCCCTTCTCTGCGGCTTCCGGCGTCTGGTCGAGTCCGATGACCGCGTATCCGGCGCTAAGCGCCGCGACCGCGATGCCGCTTCCCATCAAGCCGAGGCCACAGATGCCGATCGTCGAGACCGGGCAAGCCTCGACGCCTTCCAGGCCCTCGACCTTGGAGGATTCACGTTCGGCGAAGAAGACGTGTCGCAATGCCGCCGCCTCGCGGCTGTCGCGGAGCGCGAGGAACGTGGCGCGCTCGTCTGCCAAGCCCTCCGCGAAGGGACGGGTCGAGGAGGTAACCAGCCGCACGGCTTCGGCCGGTGCCCTCTGGCCGCGCGCCTTGGCGAGGATCTTTGCCGAGGACTTTTCGATTTCGGCCGGATCGGCCGTGGCGACGGTCAATTCACCTGCGCGGCGGAGCGGTTCGCCGACGAGCTTCAGTGCGGCCGAAACGGCGGCTTCCACAAGTGCACCCGGAACGATCTCGTCGACGATGCCAAGCGAGAAGGCCTCTTCGGCCTTCACGGTACGTCCGGAGGCGATGAGATCGAGCGCTGCCGGAATACCGATCAGGCGCGGCAGACGCTGCGTGCCGCCAGCACCCGGCACGATGCCAAGCTTCACCTCCGGCAGACCGACCTGGGCGGCGGCGGAAGCGACGCGATAATGGCAGGCAAGAGCCAATTCCAACCCGCCGCCGAGTGCAGCGCCGTTGAGCGCCGCAACGACCGGCTTCGAGAGCGTTTCGATCTTCTCGATGACGGCGGGCAGTGTCGGTTCGATGGCCGGCTTGCCGAATTCCTTGATATCGGCGCCGCCGATGAAGGTCTTGCCGGCGCCGGTGATGACGACGCCCGTCACATCGGCTGCCGCCTCCGCATGGAAAAGCGCTTTTTCAAGCCCGGCGCGGACATCCGCGGATGTCGCGTTGACCGGGGCGTTGTCGATCGTGACGACCAGGATCCCGTTCCGGGCCGTAGCCGAACTTGGGGCCGAAACCGTTGCGGAAAATGCGGTCGTCTCGCTCATGGTCTTCAATCCGGAATGACGGCGGTTGCCTGAATCTCGATCTTGGCGCGGTCTTCCACCAATGCCACGACCTGAATCGCTGCCATGGCCGGAAAATGCTTGCCCATGACCTCGCGATAGGCCTGGCCAATGCCCTTCAGATTGTCGAGATATTCGGCCTTGTCGGTGAAATACCAGGTCATCGTGGTGACGTGTTCCGGCCTTGCGCCGGCTTCTGCCAGCACGGCTACGACGTTTAAAAGCGTCTGGCGCACCTGGCCAACGAAATCGTCCGTTTCGAACCGGCACTGGGCGTTCCAGCCGATCTGCCCGCCGACGAAGACCTGGCGGCCGGTGGCGGCGACGCCGTTGGCGTAACCGATCGGTTTGGCCCAGCCTTCAGGCTGCAGAATCATGTGCATCTTTCTTCTCCAAATGCTGTGTGAGCGCTGCGCGCATATCGTCCGGCCAATGACAGGCCTTGTGTGTTTCGAGGGAGGTGGCGACCAATCGCTGCTTCGCAGTCCAGAGCAACCGGTCGCCCGCCTTTACCTCGTGTTCGAGGTCAACCGAGCTGTTGCCGATCCGGACGACCCTGACGGTGAAATTCATCATGTCGCCGTGGAAGCCGGGACTTTTGAAGGTCAGATCCAGAGTCACGGTCGGAAGGCCGACTTTCCGTTCATTGATCATTTCCGGCCAGGCAAAGCCGATCGCCCTGAAGAACTCTTCGTAAACCCCGACGAGAACGTTGAGGTAGGAGGGGAAGTAGGCGATGCCGGAAGGGTCGCAATCTCCGAAGTTCAAGCGGCGGGACGTGGTGTAAGCCATGATCGCCTCACGTCTTCAGAAGTTCGCGGGCGATGATGAGCTTCTGCACTTCCGTTGCGCCCTCGTAGATGCGCAGCGCCCGGATTTCCCGATAGAGGCTCTCGGTGATCTCGCCGCTCTTCACGCCGCGGCCGCCGAAAATCTGCACGGCGCGGTCGATGACCGTCTGGGCATTTTCGGTCGCGACCATCTTGGCCATGGCGGCTTCCTTGGTGGTCGGCAGACCCTGCACGTCGCGACGCCAGGCCGCGCGATAGGTGAGCAGCGCGCCGGCATCGATTTGTGCGGCCATGTCCCCGAATGCGGCCTGGGTGAGCTGCAGGTCGGAAAGGTGGTTGCCGAACATCGGCCGCGCCTTGGCATAAACGACCGCTTCGTCTAGCGCGCGTTTGGCAAAGCCCAGGGCCGCGGCTGCAACGGAAGCGCGGAAGATGTCGAGCGTCCGCATCGCGATCTTGAAGCCTTCGCCGGGGCTGCCAAGCAGGCGCGAGGCGGGGATGCGGCAATTCTCGAAGCGGATCGTCGCCAGCGGATGCGGGGCGATCACGTCGATCCGTTCGGCGATCAAGAAGCCCGGATCGTCGGCGAAGATCACAAAGGCGGAAATACCGCGCGTGCCGGGTGCCTCGCCGGTGCGGACGAAAACTGTATAAACGTCCGCGATGCCGCCGTTTGAAATCCAGGTCTTTTCGCCTTCGAGAACATAGTGGTCGCCGTCCTTACGCGCGGCGCAGGCCATGGCTGCGACATCCGAGCCGGCTTCCTTCTCGGACAGAGCGAATGCCGAAATCCATTCGCCGGACTGCGCCTTCGGCAGCACCGTGCGGCGCAGTTCCTCCGATCCGGACAAGCCTATCGCGCCGGTGCCGAGGCCCTGCATAGCGAAAGCGAAGTCGGCGAGCCCGTCATGCCAGGCGAGCGCTTCGCGGGTCAGGCAGGCGGCGCGGGAATCGATCGGTTCCTTGCCGCCGGCGCCGGTGGCGGCGTCCAGCAGGCCGGCTTTTCCAAGCGCCTTGACGATCGAGCGGCAGGCGCCGTCCGTATCCGAATGGTCGATGGCCGACAGCGCGCCCGAGGCCGCGAAGGCGTCGAGCTTATCGGCCAGCGCCTTATGGCTCTCGTCGAAAAACGGCCAGTCGAGGAAATCCCGACTCGGACCTTTGAGGGTCGTGGGCGTCGCCATCAGTTGCCCTCGAAGACCGGCTTGCGTTTCTCGGCGAAGGCTTCGAAGGCGCGGCGGAAATCCTTGGTCGCCATGCAGACTGCCTGGGCCTGGGCTTCGGATTCGATCATTTCGTCGATGCCCATGGCCCATTCCTGGTTCAGCATGGTCTTGGTCATCGTATGCGCAAACCACGGACCGTCGGCCAGCGAATGGGCGAGCTTGATCGCCTCAGCCTCGACCTCCTCGGCCGTATGCAGGGCGTTGTAGAAGCCCCAGGCCTGCCCCTCCTCGGCGCTCATGGAACGGCCGGTGAAGAGCAGTTCGGCGGCGCGGCCCTGGCCGATGATGCGAGGCAGTATCCCGCAGGCGCCCATGTCCGCACCGGCCAAGCCGACACGGGTGAAGAGAAACGCGGTCTTGGCTGCCGGTGTCGCCAGCCGCATGTCGGAGGCCATGGCGAGGATCGCGCCGGCGCCGACGCAGATGCCATCGACGGCGGCCACGATCGGCTGTGGGCATTTCCGCATCGCCTTGACGAGATCGCCCGTCATGCGCGTGAAGGCAAGAAGGTCCGGCATCGCCATATGGGTCAGCGGCTCGATGATTTCGAAGACGTCACCGCCGGAGGAGAAATTACCGCCTGCGCCGGTCAGAACGACAGCGCGGATATCGGACGCATAAACGAGATCGCGGAAGAGATCGCGCAGTTCCGCATAGCTTTCGAAGGTCAGCGGGTTCTTGCGCTCCGGCCGGTTCAGGCGGATTGTCGCGACACGGCCGTTTTCACTCACTTCCCAGAGGAAATGCCTGGGCCGGTAATCGCGAAAGCTGCGTCTCATTTCTCTCATCACGTCGCTCATGCTCATTTCCTCCCGTCGCCGGCCGGCCGCCTTGTCAGGTGGCCGTGACGCATCTTCCGTGTATTAGTCGTTGGCCGAGGGTGGCAGGAAATCCACCTCGTGCGCAGCGGAAACCTTCACGATTTCCTCCACGTCGGTCATGTCGCTCAGCTCCCCGAAAAGCTCCGGAAGCTTGCGGGCCGGCGAGACCCAGAAGAGCGCCCGGCACGGCTTGTCGGATTTGTTGAAATAGCCGTGAGGAACGCCGCGCGGCATGCGGACCAGATCTCCGGCCTTTGCCTTGACCCATTGGCCATCAAGCTTCAGATCGAGTTCGCCTTCCTGCACAAGGATGAACTCGTCCTGGGTCGGGTGGATATGCACCGGCACGAACTGTCCCGGCAGGCTGTTCGTCTCAAAGGCGAAGGTGTCGTCGCAGACCGCCTTCGGAAAATAGACCTGACCCAGGATGTTCCAGGTGGTGCCGTTATATCCGCTACCGTTCTTGGTAACGCCCTTTTCCAGTTCCATCTTGCGTCTCCCAGCTTTCGTTCCGTGATTCATGCCCGGCCAACTAGCCTGTCATGACTTCTCCCCCGGCAACTGCGATTGCCTGCCCGTTGATCGATGCCGCTCCGGGCGATGCCAGCCACAGAACCGTGTCCGCGACTTCCTCCGGCTTCACCAGCCGTCCTTGCGGATTGCTCCTGGTGAATTCCTTCAACGTCTCTTCGGACGTGCGGCCGGTCTTCGCAACGATCGTCTCGATCGAGCGGGCGATCAGCGGCGTATCGGTGAAGCCCGGGCAGACGGCATTGACGGTGATGCCTGTTTTCGCCAGTTCGAGTGCCAGCGACCGGGTGAGGCCGACGACGCCGTGTTTGGCGGCGACATAGGCCGAGACATAGGCATAGCCCGTCAGTCCGGCCGTGGAGGCGATGTTGATGATGCGGGCACCCGCGCCATAGGACTTGAGATCGGGCAGCACGGCCTGGGTCACCAGGAAGACACCGGTGAGGTCCACGGAGATCACCCGGTTCCACATGTCAGGCGAGGTCTTTTCAAAGGGCGCGCTCGGGCCTTCTCCGGCATTGTTCACCAGGATGTCGACCGGGCTGAACGCAGCGCGCGCCGTCTTCAAGCCGTTGTCGATGGCGATCTCGTCGGTCACGTCGAAGCCATCCGCAACGCAGACCCTGTCGGTTCCAAGCGTCTTCGCCAGCGCCTCCAAAGGCCCGGCCCGGCGGCCGGCCAATGTCACGCGCGCCCCGGCCTCGACCAGCGCCGTTGCGATCGCCGCGCCGATGCCTGAGCCCGCGCCGGTGACAAGGGCATGGCGATTGGCAAGCCTGGCCGAAGTCGCTTCGCTCATGACGCCTTCCTTACTTCGCCACTGCCGGCCCGGGTGCGGGTGCGGCAGTGGCTGCCGCGGCTCGGGCGAGGTTTGTCTCGTATTGCGACTTGCCGGAATAATACTGCTTCGGCCACGGAATGTTCGTCAGGCCGATCTTTGCGGCTTCGTGCAGCACCCAGGCGGGATCGGCGAGATGCGGACGGGCGACGGCGCAGAGATCGGCGCGGCCGGCGGCGATGATCGAATTGGCATGATCGGCTTCCGAAATCGCGCCGACGGCAATCGTCGGAATGCCGATCTCGTTACGGATCTTGTCGGAAAAGGGCGTCTGGAAGAGGCGGCCATAGACCGGCTTTTCTTCCTTCCACACCTGGCCGGACGAGCAATCGATCAGGTCTGCGCCGGCCTCCTTGAACATCCCGGCAAAGAGTGCGGCGTCTTCCGGCGTGTTGCCGCCCTCGAACCAGTCGTGGCAGGAAAGGCGCACCGAGATCGGCTTGTCCTCCGGCCAGACCTTGCGGATCGCCTTGAAGACTTCGAGTGGATAACGGGCGCGGTTCTCGTGGCTGCCGCCGTATTCGTCGGCGCGGATATTGGTCAGCGGCGAGAGGAAGCTCGACAGCAGATAGCCGTGGGCGCAGTGCAGCTCCAGCCAGTCGGCACCGGCTTCCGCGGCGTATTTCGCGGCGCGTACGTGATCGGCCTTCACCCGGTCCATGTCGGTGCGGTCCATCGCCTTCGGCACCTGACTGTTTTTGAGATAGGGGATCGCGGAAGCCGAGATCAGCGGCCAGCCGCTTTCCTCCAAGGGCTGGTCGATCCCTTCCCAGGCGACCTTGGTGCTGCCCTTGCGGCCGGCATGGCCGAGCTGGATGCCCACCTTGGCGGCGGAATTGTCATGCACGAAATCGACGAAGCGTTTCCAGCGCGCCGCCTGCTCGTCGTTCCAGAGGCCAAGGCAACCGGGGGTGATGCGTGCATCCGGCGAGACGCAGGTCATTTCCGCAAAGACGAGGCCGGCGCCGCCGAGTGCGCGGGAGCCGAGATGGACGAGATGGAAATCGTCCATCAGCCCGTCCTTGGCGGAATACATCGCCATGGGCGACATGACGATGCGGTTCGGCAGATGGGTTTCGCGCAGCGAATAGGGCGTGAACATGGGCGGCAGGGTGCGGCCTTTGCCGCTAACATCAAGGCCGTTCTTCTTGGCGAACCAGCGTTCGTAACCCTCAAGCCATTTCGGATCGCGCAGGCGCAGGTTCTCGTGGCTGATACGCTGCGAGCGGGTCAGCATGGAATACATGAACTGCTCCGGCTCCAGCGTATCGGCATAACGCTGGCCGACCACCTCGAACCACTCCATCGCGTTGCGGGCCGCGTTCTGAATGCGGGCGACGTCGACGCGGCGGATTTCCTCATAAGTTTCGAGGACTGCCGGAATCTTGTCTTTCGTATGCCCCAGCTTGTTGAACTGGTTTGTGAGTTCGATCGCGTCGTCGATCGCGAGCTTGGTGCCGGAACCGATCGCAAAATGTGCGGTATGGGCGGCGTCGCCCATCAGGACCACATGAGAATTGCCGTTGAAATGGCTCCATTTGCCGCAGATCAGCCGGTTGAAGTTCAGCCAGGCGCTCCCACGCAGATGCCGCGCATTGGTCATCAGCTCGGCACCTTCCAGCACTTCCGAGAAGAGGTTCTGGCAGAAGTCGATCGAGCCCTGCTGGTCCATCTCGCCGAGGCCGTGCTTTTCATAGGCTTCTTCGGTCGTCTCGACGATGAAGGTCGAGGTCTTGTCGTCGAACTTGTAGATATGCGCCTGGAACCAGCCGTGCTCCGTCTTGCGGAAATCGAAGGTGAAGGCGTCGAAGAGCTTGTTGGTGCCGAGCCAGATATAGCGGTTCGGGCGGACGACGAGATCCGGTTCGAAAACGTCCGGATAGCGGTTGCGGACCTTCGAATTGAAGCCGTCGGAGGCGATGATCAGGTCGGCATCCGGATAATCCGTGTCGCCGTTGGCCTCCGTCTCGAAGACCAGTTCGACGCCAAGTGCTTCGCATCGGCGTTGCAGGATGTTCAGAAGCTTCTTGCGGCCGATGCCGACGAAGCCATGCCCGGACGTGCGCTGGCGCGTACCCTTGAAGAGCAGCTCGATATCGTCCCAATGGTTGAAGGCATCCTCGATTTCGGCCGCACTTTCCGGGTCCCAGGCCCGCATGGAGACCATCGTCGCGTCCGAGAAAACCACGCCCCAGCCGAACGTGTCATAGGGCCGGTTGCGCTCGACCACCGAGATCGAATGCTCGGGATGAAACTTCTTCATCAGGAGCGCGAAATAAAGACCCGCGGGACCACCACCGATACAGACGATGCGCATATCCTAGTCCTCCTGACGTTCTATCATTCATTATTTTAAGTTTAAACTATATGGCGTTTGATCAAAGCGTCAAGCGGATAATTCCCTCGACATGGCTTTTATCGGACCGCCTCTTCACGCTTCGCTTTTTCGCTCCAGCCAGCCCGGATCGTATTCGGGCAGCGGGATGGCGTCGAGAAGCGCGCGGGTGTAAGCGGCGGAAGGCCTTGCGAAAACCTGCTCGCAAGGACCTTCCTCGACGATCTTTCCGAGCCGCAGTACATAGACATAGTCGCAGACGGCGCGGATGACAGAGAGATCATGGCTGATGAATGCCATGGCAAGCCCGAGCTCGCGTGTAAGGTCCTTCAGCAGTCTCAGCACCTGCGCTTGAGTGGAGACGTCGAGCCCGGAGACGATCTCGTCGGCCAGCACGAAATCCGGCCGCATCAGCGCGGCACGGGCAATGCCGATACGCTGGCGCTGACCGCCGGAAAGCTCATGCGGGTAGCGGTCGAGGCAGGCGATGGGCAGGGAGACGCGTTCGAGGACGGATCTTACTCGCTCCAGCGCCGAAGCCGTATCGCTCGCCAACTCGTGCAGCAGGAGCGGACCGGTGAGGATGCGGCGGATCGTATGGCGCGGATTGAGCGAGGCCATCGGGTCCTGAAAGATCATCTGCATGCGCCGGCGCAACGGCCGCATCTCGCCTTCCGGGATGTGGGTTATGTCCTTGCCGTCGAAGATGATATTGCCGGCGGAGACATCGACGAGGCGCAGCAGAGCACGTCCGAGTGTCGTCTTTCCAGAACCGGATTCGCCGACGATGCCGACGGTCCGGCCTCGGCCGATGCGAATATCGATGCCGCGCAGGACCGGGGTCGCGGGCGTGACGCCGAACAGGCCGGCACGCTTGCCATAGGTGACTTCGATACCGGTGGCGGTGAGAAGGTTGCTCTCCATCAGCTGATCCCGATCTCCCGGCGAAGTTCGTGGAAGACGGCTTCCGGCACGGGCTCCAGTCCGGCATCCGGCCGGTCGTAACGTGGCCCGGCGGCGATCAGCGCCCTGGTGTAATTGTGCTGCGGGCTTCCGAGCACGGTGCGTACAGGCCCTTCCTCGACGACTTTGCCGGCATAGAGGAGCGTGACGCTGTCACAGATCTGCGCAACAATGCCGAGGTCGTGGGTGACGAACAGCACACCGGTGCCATGGGTTTCCTGCATGCGGCGGATAAGGCGGAGGATTTCCTTCTGCACGGTCACGTCGAGCGCAGTCGTCGGCTCGTCGGCGACGACCAATTCCGGCTCGATGGCGAAGGCCGCGGCGATCAGCACACGCTGTCGCATGCCGCCGGAGAGTTCGTGCGGGAAGCTCCTCATCACCCGATCCGGATCGCGGATCTGCACGTCGGCGAGCAGTTGCAGCGCGCGAGCTTCGGCTTGCTTGGCCGACATGCCGCGCTTCAGCCTCAGGCCGTCTGCGAGCTGTGCCCCGATCGGGCGGGCGGGATTGAGCGCCGTCTGCGGGTCCTGCGGGATAAGCGCGATTTCCGATCCCATGATGCCGCGAAGTTCCGGCGGCTTCATTGCCAGCAGATCGCGGCCCTTGAAATCGATCCGGCCGCCGGTGACGCGCACCGTGCGCGGCAGGATGCCGAGGATCGCCTTGGCGATGGTCGATTTGCCGGCGCCGCTTTCGCCGACGAGACCGCGCACTTCGCCTTGTTCCAGCGTCAAACCGACATCGCGCAGCACGGGCATGCCGCCTTCGCGATCGGAGACGGCGGAAAGACCGGTCACGGTGAGCAGGGTTTTCGTCATCGCCTGAGCACCGGATCGAGCGCCCGGCGCAGGCCGCTGCCGAGCTGGTTGAAGGCGAGGACCGTGGCGAAGAGCAGGCCAAGCGGCGCGACGAGCAACCACCAGGCATGATGGATGAGCTGGCGCCCTTGCGCGATCATGCCGCCCCAGGTCGGCGTGTCTGAGGACACCGACAGGCCGACAAAGGAAAGGATCGCCTCGACCACGACGGCGATACCCATTTCGAGACTGACCAGCGCGATCAGCACCGGCACGACGTTCGGAAAGATTTCCCGCGTCAGGATTTTTATGCGCGGGAAGCCGACCGTGCGGGCGGCGGTCACGTAGTCGAGCTGCGCCTGGGCTAATGTTTCGGCGCGCACCACGCGACAGAAGCGGGTCCAGTCGATGATAACGATCGCGGCTATGACGGAATGCACACCGGAGCCGAAGACCGCGACGAGCAGAATCGACAGAAGAACGGGCGGGAAGGCCATCCAGATGTCAACGATCCGCGAAATGATCCGGTCCGTCCAACCGCCATACCAGCCGGCGAGCAGGCCAAGCACGGTGCCGATCAGCGCTGCGAGGCTTGCAGAAACGAAGGCTACGAACAGTGCGATCCTGCTGCCGTGAAGCAGGCGGGAGAGCACGTCGCGGCCAAGGTCGTCGGTGCCGAGATAGTAACCGGGTTCCGCGCCGTCGAGCCATACCGGCGGCAGAGAGCCGAGCATGAGATCCTGCTCCAGCGGGTCCTTCGGCGCAATCCAGGGCGCGAACACTGCGATGACGATGAGGAGCAGGATAAAGCTGCCGCCGAGTAGCACTTTCGGCTCCGTGAGTAGGCTTCTCGATCGCGACGGTGCGGGACGAGGCTTTGTTGTCTGGACGGCGATGGTGACGGGTTCAGCCATGGCGTAGCCTGGGATTAAGCGCCACGGCGAGAAGATCGACGGCGAGATTGATGACGATGAAGATCGCCCCGAAGATCAGCACGAGGCCCTGGATCAGCGGCAGATCGCGGTTGATGACCGCATCGATCGCCATGTTGCCGATACCGGGATAGGCGAAGATGCGTTCGACGATGACCGTACCGCCCACAAGGAAGGTGAATTGCACGCCGGTCAGCGACAGCGCCGGCCCTACGGCATTGCGGAGCGCCTCCTGCAGCACGAGCCGGGTTTCCGACATGCCTTTCAGCCGCGCCAGCAAAACGTAGTCCTGCACCATTGCCTCCAGCAGCGTTTCCTTGAGGATGCGGGTGACGACGGTGGCGAGCGGTAGAGCGAGCGCCAGCACGGGCATGACCATATGGGCCGAGACATCGAGGAAGACATTGAAGCGCAGGCGCACCAGGCTTTCGAGCAGGTAAAATGAGGTTAGGAAATCGATCGACAGTGTCGGGTCGATGCGGCCGGAGAGCGGAAAGACTGGAATGAAGACGCCGAGCACGAGGACAAGCGCCAGCGCCCAGACGAAATCCGGCACCGCAAGCAGCACGCCGTTCGTCGCGTCGATTGCAGGCTCCAGCGGCGTGCGGCGGAAGAGCGTGCCGATGACCGCCACCGCGCCGCCGACAGCCAGGGCGACGATGAGGGCGGCGAAGGCGAGTTCGAGTGTGGCGGGGAGGCGTCCAAGCAGCAGTTCCAGAACATCACGACGAAGCGAGATCGACGTGCCGAAATCGCCGACCAGCGCTGCCTGAAGCCACACTCCGAATTGCGCCGGCAAGCTCAGGTCGAGGCCGTATTTGGCGCGCAGGGCGGCGATGTCGCCAGGACTCGCGCCCGGCGCGATCATCATGGCGACCGGATCGCCCGGTACGACGCGAAGGAGCACGAAGACGATCACGGCAACGCCGAACAGCGTCACCGCCGCCATGATCAGTCTGTTGAGGATGGATACGGCGATCATCTGCATTCCTGGATTTAGTGCCCCTCATCCGGCTGCCGCCACCTTCGCCCCGCGAGCGGGGAGAAGGATGTGCCGCGCCGTCGTGTTCCATCGCGGCCGCGAGTTTGGCACGTTCCCTCGCCCCACGTGCGGGGAGAGGGTTGGGGCGAGGGGCAATCCGCCAATCAGGCCTTCGACACCAAGGTCGGCTGCAGGGCGCCGGAGACGATCGGCACGACCTTCAGCTTGTCCTTATAGACGATCGGCTGGACATACTGCAGCAGCGGGATCACATAGCCCTGTTCGGCAATATATTTGCTGACCGCCTTCCAGCCGTCGATGCGCTTCTCCTCGTCCTTTTCTCCCCAGAGCGGCATGATCATGTTGTCGAGGTCATCCGTGTTCCAGACCGAATGCGGCGAGGGGCCGAACATCGCAAAGCCGGTCGAGGTGGTCGGGTCGCCGATCGCGTTGCCCCAGTTGTAGAAGGCGGCGGGTGCCAGCTGGTCGGCGGCGCGCAGTTCGTAATGCTTGGCGATCTCGTAGACTTCGATCTCCGCCTCGATACCGACCCGGCGCCACATGCCGACGATCGCCTGGATCATTTCGTAATCCTTCGGCTTGAAGCCGCGCGTCGTCTGGATCTTGAACTTCACCGGCTTGTCGGTGGAATAACCGGAAGCGGCGAGGAGTTCCTTTGCCTTCGCCTGATCGTAGCCGACCTTGATGGATGGATCGTAGGCATCGTATTCCGGTGCCTCGAGCGTGTCGATCGGCACGCCGTAACCCTTCAGCAGCCGATCGACGATCGCCTTCTTGTCTATGGCGTGATGGGCGGCGAGACGCACGTTCTTGTCGAGCATCGCGTCGATATTGTTGATGAAGATCATGCCGATGTCGGAAATCGGTGCAGCGACGCCCTTCAGCCCCGCCTTTTCCTTCAGGCGGTCGTATTCCTCATAGGGGATTTCGAGCGTGATATCGGAGGAGCCGGATTCGATCTCAGCGACGCGGCTCGTCGCATCCGGCACGAACTTGAAGATGACGGTATCGAAAGCGGGCTTGCCACCATAATAGTTCGGATTGGCTTTGAGGCGCAGGAAGGCATTGCCTTCGTAAGCGTCGAACATATAGGGGCCGGTGCCGACCGGCTTCTTCTCGAAGCCTTCGGCGCCGACCTTTTCATAATAGGCTTTCGGCATGACGTAGCCGGTCAGGAAAGCCATCCATTTAAAAAAAGTCGGGTCGAACTGCTTGACGTCGCCGGTGATGCGCTTGCCGTCGATCTTGTAGTTGCCGGCGGTCGACCAGACGAATTGGATCGGATTGCCGGTCTCCTGCCTGGCGGCACGTTCCAGCGACCAGACGATGTCTTCCGGCGTGAAATCGGAGCCGTCATGCCATTTGACGCCCTCGCGCACGTCCATCCAGACCTGCGTCTTGTCGTCGTTCCAGCCCCAGGCGGTGAGAAGTCCCGGCTGAAAGGAAAGGTCAGGACCCTGGCCGATGAACTGGTCGAAGATCGAGCGGTAGATCGCTTGGATCGTCGGATTGACGGCAGAAGGGCCGACCGTCGGGTCGAAGGAAGGCAGGTTGACGTTATAGGCAATCGTCAGCGTCGAGCTGTCCTGCGCGAAAACTGTATTACGTCCGGAAAATATGCCTGTCAGAAAGGTGGCCGCGCCAAGACTCAAGGCCTGGCGCCGAGAGAGCGTCATCATGATCTAACTCCATTGTTCCCACTCGGCCGAACTTGCGGACAGGCAGTCCGTGTCGGGCTCGCTTGTTGAATGGTTGAACGTTAAAATAAGTGCTGAACGGCGGCAAGGATTATTTGTAACCAAAGCGAGCGACTTTCGCGGTGGAGAGCATCCAATAATATGCATAAGCATATA
The DNA here is from genome assembly GCF_051400715.1 of Neorhizobium descurainiae. Classification (NCBI taxonomy): domain Bacteria; kingdom Pseudomonadati; phylum Pseudomonadota; class Alphaproteobacteria; order Hyphomicrobiales; family Rhizobiaceae; genus Neorhizobium; species Neorhizobium descurainiae. Next base: position 392,064 of record NZ_JBLFFK010000004.1, on the reverse strand, counting down.
AAATGATACTTAGAGGCTTCTGGAGAAGCGCCTTTGGAGGGCTGCAATAAGCCGGTCACCCCCGCAGGTAATTGTGAATTGACAAACGCGTCACGCAGAAAATATGCTTTTGCAAATGTTTGGAACTTGAAGCCGGAAAGGCAAAAGGGGAACTGCCATGGCCGAACGATCTTTTGCCCGCGAAGTGCAAGATTTGAAGCTTGGGGAAGGCGATATTTTCCGCGGCGAGGGCATCCTCGCAATCACCAAGGCGCTGCTCCAATCCGGCGTTTCCTACGTCGGCGGTTATCAGGGTTCGCCGATCTCGCATCTGATGGACGTGCTGGCCGACGCCAAGGACGTGATGGAGGATCTCGGCGTGCATTTCGAGACCTCGGCGTCGGAGGCCGCCGCCGCAGCCATGCTGTCCGCCTCCGTCATGTACCCGGTGCGCGGTGCCGTGACCTGGAAGTCGACGGCGGGTACCAATGTGGCGTCGGACGCGCTCTCGAACCTTTCCTCCGGCGGCGTGAACGGCGGCGCGCTGATCATCCTCGGCGAGGATTTCGGCGAGGGCTCCTCGATCATGCAGGAGCGTAGCCATGCGTTTGCGATGAAGTCGCAGATGTGGCTGCTCGATCCGCGGCCCAACCTGCCGTCGATTGTTCAGGCGGTGGAGGACGGTTTCGAGCTTTCGGAAGCCTCGAACACACCGGTCATGCTGCAGGTCCGTATCCGCGCCTGTCACGTCCACGGCCAGTTCGTAGCCAAGGACAACAAGCGGCCCGCCTATACGCTGAAGCAGGCGCTGGAAAATCCTGTCCGCGACGTCAACCGCATCGTGCTGCCGCCGGCGAACTTCATCCATGAAAAGGACAAGCTGGAACGCCGCTGGCCGGCCGCCGTCAACTTCATCAAGGAAAGGAAGCTCAACGAGTTCTTCGGTCCGGAAGAAGGCGAGATCGGCATCATCATGCTGGGCGGCATGTACAATGGCGTCATGCGCGCTCTGCAGCAACTCGGCCTTGCGGATGTCTACGGCAATTCGTCGATCCCGCTTTACGTGATGAACGTCGCCTATCCGACAATCGATGACGAGGTCGTCGACTTCTGTATCGGCAAGAAGGCCGTCATCATGGTGGAAGAAGGGGCGCCGGAATACATCGAGCAGACCCTTCACACCCTGATGCGCCGCCGCGATATCCAGACCAAGCTGCACGGCAAGGACATTCTGCCGCTCGGCGGGGAATATACCGCGCCCGTTATGATGAAGGGCCTCAAGGCCTTCATCGAGATGTATGACCGGATGCTGCTCGGCAACCAGCCGCCGGTGCCGGACCCGACGCCCATCCTCAACGATCCGAAGGTGAGGGCGCTTGCCGAAGTGGTGCCTGCGCGTCCGGCCGGTTTCTGCACGGGCTGTCCAGAGCGGCCGATCTTTGCGGCCATGAAGCTGGTCGAGAAGGAACTCGGCGAGCATCACGTCTCGGCCGATATCGGCTGTCACCTCTTCTCCATCCTGCCGCCTTTCAACATCGGCGGCACGACCATGGGCTACGGCCTCGGCCCGGCCTCGGCTTCGGCTTTCAACGTCGAGGCCGGGAAACGCTCCATCGCCGTGATGGGCGACGGCGGCTTCTGGCACAACGGCCTTGCGACGTCGGTCGGCAATGCGGTCTTCAACAAGCAGGACGGCGTCATTCTCGTCGTCGACAACTATTATTCGGCGGCGACCGGCGGGCAGGACATCCTGTCGTCCCGGGCCATCAATCCGAACCGCAAGACGAACAATTCCATCGTCAATGCGGTGAAGGGCATCGGCGCCACCTGGGTGCGCCAGATCGACCGCACCTATGATGTCGCGAAGATGCGCGACACGCTGAAGGAGGCGCTGACGACCAAGGAAAAGGGGCCGAAGATCATCGTTGCCTCTTCCGAATGCATGCTGAACAAGCAGCGTCGCGTGAAGCCGCAATTCGCCAAGGCGGTGAAGGACGGCAAGCGCATGGTGAAGGAACGCTTCGGCGTGGACGAGGATGTCTGCACGGGCGATCATGCCTGCATCCGGCTCTCCGGCTGCCCGTCGCTTTCGGTGAAGCACACCGACGATCCGCTCAAGGACGATCCGGTTGCGGCGATCGACAATTCATGCGTCGGCTGCGGCAATTGCGGCGAGGTTTCGGAAGCGGCCGTCCTCTGTCCGTCCTTCTATCGCGCCGATGTCATCCATAACCCGACCGGCTGGGACAGGTTCGTCTCCCGCATGCGCAATGCGGTGATCGGCTGGCTGCAGGCTCGCCGCGCCGCCGGCCGCGTCGTTTTTGCGGATTGAGGATAGGCCATGAACGAGACCGTGAACCCGAAGTCGTTGATTGCCTCCGACAAGCCGCTCACGCTTGCCATTCTTGCCATGGGCGGCCAGGGCGGCGGCGTGCTGGCTGACTGGATCGTCGGCCTTGCCGAGGAACAGGGCTGGATGGCTCAGTCCACCTCCGTACCGGGCGTTGCCCAGCGCACCGGCGCGACGATCTATTATATCGAGATGCTGCCGGCCAGGGATGGGGTCTCGCCGATCTTTTCGCTGATGCCGACGCCCGGCGACGTGGATGTCGTGCTCGCCGCCGAACTGATGGAAGCCGGCCGCTCCGTGCTGCGGGGCCTCGTCACGCCCGACAAGACGACGCTGATCGCTTCCACGCATCGTTCCTATGCGGTCGGTGAGAAGGAAAAGCCCGGCGACGGCACGGGCGATCCGACTGTGGTGGTGGGCGCCACGGACTTCGCCGCCAAGCGTACCATCGCTTTCGACATGGACACCCTGGCGCTGAAGAACGGCAGCGTCATCTCCGCTTCAATGTTTGGAGCCCTTGCCGCGGCCGAAGTGCTGCCTTTTTCCAAAGAGGCTTTCGAGGGGACGATCCGGGGTGGCGGCAAGGGCGTGGAGCCGAGCCTCAAAGCCTTCAATGCGGCCTACGACCGCGCCAAAGCCAGGCCGCGCGAGGAAATCGCCGCCTCACCGTCGAAACGCTTCGACGTCATGCCGGAAACCGCCGGCCATCCGGAGCTCGACCGGCTGGTGCACCGCCTGCGCGCCGAATTTCCGGAAGCGGCCTGGCCGCTGCTTTTTGCCGGCGTCAGGAAGCTTACCGATTTTCAGGATCCGGCCTATGCCGGCGAATATCTCGACCGCGTCGGCAAGCTTCTCACCCTCGACCGTGCCAATGGCGGTGAAGAAAGGGATTACGCCTTCACGGTCCAGTCGGCGAAATATGTGGCTGTCGCCATGGCCTATGACGATGTCGTCCGCGTCGCCGACCTGAAGACGCGCGGCTCGCGCTTTGAGCGGGTCCGCAAGGAGGTCGGCGTCAAGCAGAATCAGATCCTCTACATGACCGAATATATGCATCCGCGTATGGAGGAGGTCTGCGGCACGCTACCGAAGGGGCTGGGCCTCTGGATCGAGAGCCGCCCGAAGCTTTTCGCCTGGCTCGATCGCCGCATCAACAAGGGCCGGCGGGTACAGACAGGCACGCTCTCCTGGTTCATGACGCTTTATATACTCGCAGCTCTGCGCCGCACGCGCCGCGGTACGCTGCGGCATATGCGCGAGACCGAGCACCGGGAAGCCTGGCTCAATGCGGCCGCCTCGCTTCTGCCGCGGAATTACGATCTCGCGGTCGAGGTGATCAACAATCGCCGGCTGGTGAAAGGCTATTCCGACACGCATGCGCGCGGCCTTTCGAAGTTCGACCGCGTCATGTCGGCACTGACCACACTGCAGGATCGCGAAGACGGCGCAGCCTGGATGAAGCGCCTGCGGCAGGCGGCGCTTCTCGACGAGAACGGCATCGCCCTCGACGGCGCGCTCAAGACGGTGGCGACGCTTTAAGCATATCAGACACATTTACGCCGTGATCCCGTTGCTTTTGCTGCGCGTCCGATCAAAGTCTATACGCGCAGCTTCTCAGCATCGGCAGTCGAAATGGAATCCACGGATCGTCAGCCTAGCCGCTTTCGAGACCTCCTTGAGGCGTATCGCCCTTACCTCATCGCTTTGGCGATGCTGGCGGTTTTCGCGTTCACCACGTTTGCGATCTACGATCTGACCACTGAGGTGAGCTATGACGATGTGGTCGAAGCACTCGGCAACACACGCTGGTCCTCGATCGGCCTTGCGGTCTTCTTCACCGCATTGAGTTTTGCCGCCCTCGTCGGCTACGACGTGAACGCGCTCACCTATATCGGCCGGTCGCTGCCCATCGTACCGGTCGCCATGACTGCGTTCAGCGCCTATGCGGTCGGTAACACGGCGGGGTTCGGAGCGCTGAGCGGCGGCGCCATACGTTTCCGGGTCTATTCGCGGCTTGGTCTTTCGCCGGACGATATCGGCCGGGTCATCGCTTTCGTGACGCTGGCTTTCGGCCTCGGATTGCTTGCCGTTACCGCGCTTGCTTCACTCGTCACGGCACCGAGGATCGGTGACATTATCGGTATCGGCGGCGGCTGGGTTCGTGGTGGAGCGATCCTGATCGTTGTATTGCTTTCCGCTCTGGTGATCCTCGGACGCAACGGGCGTACGATCTCGGTCGGCGGATTGAGCGCTCGTCTGCCGGATACCCGCACGTCTTCGCAGCAGTTCCTCATCACCGCGCTGGACATCGCTGCCTCGGCGTCGGTCCTCTATGTCCTCCTGCCGCAGACGGAGATCGGCTGGCCTTCCTTCCTGGCGATCTATGCCACCGCGGTCGGCCTTGGCGTGCTGAGCCATGTGCCGGCAGGCCTCGGCGTCTTCGAGACGGTGATCGTCGCGGCCCTCGGCAGCGCGGTCAGCATCGATCAGGTGCTCGGGAGCCTGGTTCTCTACCGCGTCATCTATCACGTCCTGCCGCTGCTCATCGCGACATTGGTGGTGATCGGCGTCGAAATCCGCCAGCTTGCGCATCATCCCGTCGCCTCGACGCTTCGAAAGCTGGAATTCCGGCTCGCACCGCCGCTGCTCGCGACATTCGCGATCATCGCCGGCACCATGCTCATCTTTTCCAGCGTGACGCCGACACCGGATTCCGACCTCGATTTCCTAGCCGGCTATCTGCCGCTGCCTCTCGTGGAAGGTGCGCATTTCATCTCCAGCATTCTCGGCCTCATCCTGTTCGTTGCAGCGCGTGGGATCGGCGCACGATTGGACGGGGCCTGGTGGACAGGAATGATCTGCAGCGTGCTGGCGCTCGTTTTCGCCTTCGTGCGCGCGATCGCTCCCTTCGAAGCGGCGTTTCTTATCGTCCTCCTGGCCGGCCTCTTTCTCAGCGCGAAACAGTTCGACCGTCGGGCATCTTTGTTCGGTCAGGTGCTGACGCCGAGCTGGATTGCCGCAATGCTCATCATCGTGGCTGCGGCCGTCACCGTGCTGCTCTTCGTCTATCGCGAGGTGGAATATAGTCACGAGCTCTGGTGGCAGTTCGAATTTTCCGAGGAGGCGCCGCGCGGTTTGCGCGCTGTTCTGGGGCTGGCGATCTTTGCAGCAAGCATCTCGCTTTTCAGCTTGCTCCGGCCGGCCGTCCGGCGTTCGCCGCCGTCGACCTCCGGCGATCTCAATCGGGCGATCGAAATCGTGATGGCGCAGGACAATGCCGACGCCAATCTTGTCAGAATGGGCGACAAGCGGCTTATGTTCTCCGACAGCGGCAAGGCCTTCATCATGTACGGCATTCAAGGCCGTTCCTGGATCGCGCTCTTCGATCCGGTCGGGCCGCAGGGGGAAATGGCCGATCTCGTCTGGCGCTTCGTCGAGGAGGCGCGAGCACAGGGCGGGCGCGCTGTCTTCTACCAGATATCTCCAGGCCTCCTTTCCCATTGCGCCGATGCTGGGTTGAGAGCCTTCAGGCTGGGTGAACTGGCGATCGTCGATCTCTCGCGCTTCGATCTCAAGGGTGGACGGCTCGCCGGGCTTCGCCAGGCACTCAATAAAGGCGTGCGTGAGGGACTGGAGTTTTCTATCGTCGATCCGCCGGATGTGATGGCGTCGATCGAAGAGCTGAGGCAGGTTTCAGACGCGTGGCTCGCGGAGCATAATACGCGCGAGAAGACCTTTTCGCTGGGCGCCTTCCGGGACGATTATGTCGCTTCGCAGCCGGTGGCGGTTCTGCGCAAGGCGGGGCAGATCGTCGCCTTCGCAACGCTTTGCGTCACCGACACGAAACAGGAGGGAACCGTCGATCTGATGCGCTTCTTGCCGGATGCGCCGAAAGGCTCGATGGATTTTCTATTCGTGAAGATCATGGAATATCTTCGCGATGCGGGTTATGCACGTTTCAATCTCGGCATGGCGCCGCTTTCCGGCATGTCCACCCGCGAGGCTGCTCTTGCCTGGGACCGGATCGGCAGCGTGGTGTTCGAACACGGCGAACGGTTTTACAATTTCAAAGGGTTGAAAGCTTTCAAGTCGAAGTTCAATCCCGTCTGGGAGCCGCGTTATCTGGCTGTGGCGGGCGGCGTCAGCCCCGCTATCGTGATGATGGACGCGACGCTTCTGATCGGCGGCGGCTTGAGAGGAGTGGTCGGTAAATGATGTTTCTGCGTTCTCTTTGCATCGTACTTGCGGGTCTGTCGTTCTGGACCATGACGGCTGCCGCCCAGCAGCAGGATTACCAGACGGGCATGATCCCGTCGCCGCGCGTCATGCTGCCGAACAATGGCAACGATCTGCAAGGCATTGTTTTCCTGATTTCCGATGCGCAGGGTTGGGGTGCCCGGGAAGAGACGCAAGCGCAGGCGCTGCTGAATGCGGGTGCCGCGGTGGTCGGCATCGACTTTCCCGCCTATATCAAATCGCTTGCCGCCGATGACGGCGATTGCATTTACATGGTCTCCGATATCGAGGACGTGTCTCAACAGGTGCAGCGGCGGATCGGAAACCCGAATTACCGGCATCCGATCGTCGCCGGCATCGGGGAGGGCGGGGCGCTGGCGCTGGGCATGATCTCCCAGAGCCCGAATGCGACGATCGGCGAAGCGATCGCAGTCGATCCGCTGGCGGGCATTCCGCTTGCCAAGGAACTCTGCACGCCGGCTTCGAAGCAGGTAGTCGGCAACCGGACGGTTTACGGCTTCGACGACGGAGCCCTCCCTGCGGCCGTGACAATCGTCTCGACCGTTTCCGGGGATGCTGCCGGCAAGGCGCATGGCCAGCGCCTGAAGCAGGAACATCCCGAAGTGGAGCTTGTGGACTCCGGCGAGACGCCGGATGCGGCATTGTCCCGGGTCCTCCTGGAGCATATCGCAGCCGCGAGCCAGAACGGCCAGCCGCTCGACCTGCCGCTCACGGTCCTCGACGCCAAGCCGGCCATGAACACCCTGGCGGTGATCTATTCCGGCGACGGCGGCTGGCGCGACCTCGACAGCGAAGTGGGCGGCTACCTGCAATCTCAGGGCATTCCGACAATTGGGGTGGATTCGCTCCGCTATTTCTGGTCCGAGCGCACGCCGCAGGAAACTGCCGACGATCTCGCGAAGATCATCGAGCACTACCGGCGGCATTGGGGGGTCGAGAACGTGCTGCTGGTCGGCTATTCGTTCGGCGCCGACGTGATACCTGCAACCTACAATCTTCTGCCGGCAGCCGACAAAGCCAGGGTGAAGCAGATCACGCTGCTCGGTCTGTCCCATGAGGTGGATTATGAGATCTCCGTCACCGGCTGGCTCGGCGTCGCCACCGCCGGCAAGGGCGGCGATCCCGTGGCCGACATCACGAAAATCGATCCGAAGCTCGTCCAATGCGTCTATGGCACGGATGAGGATGACGATCCCTGCCCGACGCTCAAGGATCGCGGCGTCGAGGTCGTGCCGATCGACGGCGGGCATCATTTCGACGAGAACTACCAGGCGCTCGGCAAGCGGATTCGCGACAGCCTGCAGGGGCGCTTGAAATAGGCGCTTTGGTTCTTCCTCGCAGGTCGTTCGAGCCGTTTACCTTGTCGGCGTTTCAGATCTCGTGCTTGCGGATGTTGACGAGAATCTTGTGAAGCGTGCCCGTGAAGGCGCGATATTCCTCCTCGTCGATACCGTCGAACATCCTCAAGAGGGAATCGTACATGGTCGGCCAGAAGCGCGCGAAGGCCGCACGCCCTTCTTCCGTGATCGTCACGTCGCGGATACGCATGTCTTCCGGCCGCGGCGTGCGGCGGATGTAGCCCTGTTCCTCCAGCGAATCGAGCGTCCGGCTCATGGTGGATTGCTCGATAACGGCAAAGACCGAAAGCTCGTTGATGGTGAGCGAAGCGGAGACGCTCAAGACTGCGAGCGTGCGCATCTTGGCGGTCGACAGGTCATATTCCCGCAGTTCCTCCGCCATGTTGGAGTTCCAGCGGGCGATGATGCGGTTCATCAGGTAGGGCGCAAAATGGTTGAGGCCGATCTCGCCCATGGTTGGACGGTCCACCTGATCGCCTTCCTGATGCCGGCGCAGCACCACGCCTGAAAACCGTTCTGCCATAAGCCCTCTTTGATGTCTCAGATCGCCGCGTCTTCAGCGCAGCGACGATGCCAGCAGAAAACCGGAGCCACCCGCAAGCCCCGGTCCAGGATGGGTCGAGGCGCCGATATGATAGAGGCCCGGCACGTGGGTGCGGTGGTTAACAGACGACTTGAAAGGCCGCCAGAGGAAAAACTGGTCCAGCCCGCAGAAGCCGCCATAGGGATCGCCACCCACGAGGTTCATGTTCATCCCTTCCAGATCGGTGGGTGAATAGGCCCGGCGGGCAAGTTTTATCTCCGAAAAGTTCTCAATGTGACGGGCGATGAACGCCTCTGTCCGGTCGGCATAGCGCTCGCGCACTTCCTCGCTCCAGCGACCATCCGCGGGTGTCTCGATCTCGCCAGCGGCATCGCCCTTGATGAAGCGCGGCGCCTCCGGAAGCTGAAGCCATAGGATTGATTTTCCTTCCGGCGCCCGCGACGGGTCGAAGCTCGCCGGCTGGCCGACGCAGACGGTCGGTTTGGCAGGAAGCAATCCGCGTTCGCATTCGTTGGTGGCGCGCGAAACACCGTCGAGGCCCGGCGTCAGATGCAGGAGCGCAACCTTGCCCAGTTCCGGATCGCCCTTCCATCGTGGCGGCGCGGAGAGGGCGTAGTGAATCTGCATGTTGCCTTTGCCGTAACGATAGCGGGCAACGCTTTCGCGAGTTTCTTCCGGAGCGGGCTGCGGCCAATCCTTGAGCAGCCGATCATAGATTTGGTTGGGCGTCGTGGAGCAGATGACGCCCGCTGCCGCGTTGATCGTTTCGCCACCTGAGAGCCGTACGCCGGCGGCTTTGCCCCCCGTGCCCGAGAGAATGCGTTCGACATCGGCGCCGGTGCGGAGCGCGCCGCCTTGATCGGTGATCAGCCGTTCGAAAGCTTGGACAAGGTTGACGGCACCTCCTTTGACGATCGGGCAGCCGGCAAGCTCGATCGCGAAACCGATCACTTTGACCATCTCGGCGGAATAGGCGCTTTCCGGCGAAAGCCCGCAATGCAGCACCCAGGGGGCCCAAAGGGCATGAGCGGCGTCGGATTTGTAGGTGGTTTCGAGATAGCCGCGCGCCGGCGTCAACGCATCGCCGAACCAGGCGGCAAGCTGGCGCAAGCCTTTGCTCCAGCCCCGCCCGGCTACGGCTTTCAAAGTTGTGCCGGACCAGAGCGCGCCACTCAGCAGCGAGAAAAGGAAGGGAGCATCCGCTCCGAGCAGGTTCATTTCCCTGTCGAAGGTCTTGCCGTCACCCTCGGCCAGAGCTTCAAAAATTGCGATATTGCGCTGCCGGTCCTTTGAAAGGATGACCGACGAGCCGTCCGGTCGCAGCACGCCGGTCGGCAGGTCCGCATGGGCGAATTCGAGGCCGCGTGCTTCGAGATCCTTGCCGAGCGCGCCATAGGCAGGCGAGGTCAGGAACAGCACCATCGTGGTCGCCATCACGTCGTGAACGAAGCCGGGCTCGGTGATCTCCTCCGTACGGAGGCAGCCGCCGATACGATCGTTGCGCTCCAGGACAAGGACCCTTTTGCCCTTCTTGCCGAGCATGGCGGCGGCGACAAGCGCGTTGATGCCGCTGCCGACGATGATGTAGTCGAAATCCGCCATGCCGCCCCTTCTCTCCGCTGGATACAGAAAGGGCCGGACCGCGAGCGATCCGGCCCGGAAGGTCAGCCGGCGATGAGAGCCAGCGCGCGGACCGGCGAGCCGGTGCCCTTGACGATCTTGAGCGGGGCGGCGATCAGCACGGCGCCCTTCGGCGGAAGCTGGTCGAGGTTCGAGAGCGAAGCGAGACCATACTTGTTGTTCTTGTGCATAAGGTTGTGGGCCGGGAAGGGCGGGTTCATGCCGCCGGCCGAACCGGCATCGGTCCCAACGGTTTCCTGGCCCCAGCCGATGATGCCCTTGGACAACAGATATTCGATCGCTTCGGCGGTCGGACCCGGCGAGTGCGGTCCGTTCTCGTCGGCGTTGAGGAAGGTCTCGGTGGAGCCGTTGCGCTTGTACCAGTCGGAGCGCATCAACACCCAGGTCCCGGCCTCGATTTCGCCGTGCTCGGCTTCCCACTCCTTGATGCTTTCGACGGTCAGCAGGTAGTCCGGGTTTTCGGCGGCCTCCTTGGAGCGGTCTATGACGTTGACGGGAGCGACGAAATTCTGCGGCGGAATGGTATCGGTCGTGTTCTTCGGATTGTCCTTGCCGGTGATCCAATGACAGGGCGCGTCGAAATGGGTGCCGGTGTGCTCGCCGAGCTCCAGCCAGTTCCAAGCCCAGAAGGGGCCGTCCTGATCGTAGGCCGAGATGGTGTGGACGGCGACCTTCGGCGTGTTCTTGCCGAACTGCGGCGGCAGGTAGAGGACGGGGGTGTCCGGACCGAGCGGCGCCGTCAGATCGACCACCTTGACCGAGCCGGAAAGAAGAGCAGAAGCGAGACTGGAAAGAGCGTTGGAAGACATGGTTCGGGTTCCCCTTGAATGACCGGTTTCATAAGCCGGGCGGCAGCCGGTTCCTCTCCGGGTGTCGCTAACCGATGGCGCGAGCCTATTGCAGAAAATATGAGGATGCAAGCAATCTGGCCGAGCCGCTTTTCGCAATTCCTGCTCATTCGAACGCGGCTGGGGAAGGGGCGGATTTCGCCAAAAGTGATATATAAAGGTGCCGAAATGTCTTGCACCAATATGCTTCGCATAACAGCCGGGCTGGCAGCGCCTCTTGATGTGGTTTCGGGAAAATGTATGCATATGGATAAATAGCGAAACCGAGAGGACGAGGATGACGGCTTATGACGCGGTGGTGATCGGAGCCGGCCATAACGGACTCGCGTCGGCTATCCATCTCGCCGCGCATGGCTGGTCGGTGGCGGTGATCGAAGGCAGGGACGAGCCGGGCGGCGCGGTGAAAACCCGCGAATTGACGCTGCCGGGTTTCCGGCATGATTTTGCCGCCATGAATCTCTCCATGTTCGCCGGTTCGCCGTTCTTCGCAGCCTATAAGGAAGAGCTGATCGGCCATGGGCTTGGCCTTGTGCCGGCCAAACATTGCTTCGCCAGCGTCTTTCGGGACGGGACCTGTCTTGGTGTCTCGACCGACATGGAGGAAACCGCCGGTGCAATCGCCGCGATCTCTTCCGAGGACGCTGATGCATGGCGGAAGCTTTTGGCCGAGTTCGCGGCCGATGCGCCGCATATCTTCGCCTTGCTCGGTTCGCCCATGCCCTCTTTTGCCGCCGCGAACGTGGTCTGGAAGGCATGGCGGCAGAAGGGGAGCGGCTGGCTTTACGACACGGCGCGCATGCTGCTCGCTTCGCCGCGCGATTTTCTCGACGCGCGTTTCAAGCACGACAAGGTCAAGGCGATGATGAGCGCCTGGGGCCTGCATCTCGATTTCGCTCCGGATGTCGCGGGCGGTGCGCTCTTTCCTTATCTCGAAAGCATGGCGAACCAGGCTTTCGGCATGGTGATCGGCCAGGGTGGTGCCGATACGATCATCAAGGCGATGACGGGACTGCTGAAGACGAAAGGCGGCGAACTGCTGCTCGGCGCGCCGGTGGAGAGGATCGAGATGTCGGGTGGCGCGGCAACCGGGGTAAGGCTTTCGGATGGTCGGGTGATCACCGCGCGCAAGGCGGTCATTTCCAATGCACATCCCAGGCTGCTCTTCGGCAAGCTGGTCGATGCCGACCCGGCACGTGAGGCTTTCGACCGCAAGATTGCGAGCTTCCGCGCCGGACCGGGTACGATGATGATCCATCTGGCCATGAATAGTCTGCCGGATTGGAAGGCCGGGGAGGCCCTGAAGAGTTTCGCCTATGTGCATGTGGCGCCGGATCTCGCCATGATGTCGCGGGTCTATTCCGAGGCCATGGCCGGCCTGCTTCCTTCCGAGCCGGCGCTGGTGGTCGGTCAGCCTACGGCACTCGACCCGTCGCGGGCACCAGCGGGCAAGCACGTGCTCTGGGTGCAAGTGCGCGTATTGCCTGCGGAGATCCGCAGTGACGCGTCAGGCATGATCGCGGGCACGGACTGGGATGAAGTCAAGGAGGCTTATGCGGATCGTGCACTCGATCTCCTCGAAGGTTACGCGCCGGGTACGAAAGCAAAAATCCTCGGCCGGGCGATCTTCTCGCCGCTCGATCTCGAGCGCGAGAACCCGAACCTGATCGGCGGCGACAATCTTTCCGGAAGCCATCATCTCGACCAGAATTTTCTGTTCCGGCCGGTCGCCGGCTATTCGCGTTACAAGACGCCGGTGAAGTCGCTCTATCTCTGCGGGGCCTCCACCTGGCCGGGAGCGGGAACCGGCGCCGGCTCCGGCTTCATGTTGGCGAAGGTGCTGGCCGGCAAACGCTAAGCGCACGAACCTTTGACATTTCAAATATCAGCTTTTAGAGCTTTCTGAGTGAAAGAGGCTGCATTCGGAATGGCAGAAGCGGAAGCGATCAACATCGATCTGGAGATCATCGTGCATGGCGCTCAGGGGCGCTCTAAGCCCGAACTGCGTCTCTGGCTGCGCATGCTCTCGACGACCAAGCTGATCAGCCAGGAAATCCGACGGCGGCTGAGAGCCGAATTCGGCGCGACGCTGCCGCAATTCGACCTGATGGCGCAGCTCTATCGCGAGAAGGAGGGCTTGCGCCTCGGGGAGCTTTCCAAGCGCACCATGGTGACGAACGGCAATGTCACCGGTCTCGTCGAGCGGCTGGAAGCGGATGGTTACGTCCAGCGCGTGACGCCGGACGGCGATCGACGTGTTACCGTCGCGAAGCTCACCGAAAGCGGCATGACGTTTTTTGCTGCCATGGCCACCGCCCATGAAAGCTGGCTGCAGGAGATGATGGCCGACGTCGATCCGCAGATGATTGCGACACTTTGGTCCGAAATTGGAGCGGTGAAGAATTCCGCCAGCAATCACCTTTCCGGCGCCGTCTTCGAATAGTCCTTAAACTACCGCTTCTTTTCCTTGTTGAATTTCTTTTCGAGCAGGCTCACCAGCCGCACCATCGGCCAGAGGAAGGCGATGTAGATCAGCGCCGCGCCGATCAGCGGCGTCGGATTGGCATGCAGCGCCTGGGCGTCGGTCGCTTCCTTCAGAAGTTCAGGAAGCGCCACCGTCGAGGCGAGCGACGTATCCTTGAACATCGAGACGCAGTTGTTCGTCATCGGCGGGATGACGATGCGGATCGCCTGCGGCAGCACGACCTTGCGGAGCGTCACGAGAAAAGGAATGCCGAGAGCGGAGGCCGCCTCGAACTGGCCCTTCGGAATGCTCTCGATGCCGGAGCGGAAGACCTCGGCCGAATAGGCGGCCATGACGATCGAGAAAGCGAGCCCCGCAGAGGTCCAGGAGGAAAGCCGGATGCCGACAAAGGGCAGCGCGTAATAGATCATGATGAGCACCACGAGCATGGGGGCGGCCCGGAAGATGTCGATATAGAGCACCATCAGGTAGCGCACCGGCTTCGGAGCATAGAGGCGCAGCAGCCCGATCACCAAGCCGCAGGGAATGCCGAAACCGATGCCGGCGATGCCGAGCAGGAACGTGTTCACCAATCCGCGCAGCAGCGGGAAAAAGGAGAGGCTCAGGACTTCGAGATTGAAGAATGTTTCGAGGAGGGTCATGTCCGTGTGCCTCTATATCCATGAAAATGCCGGCCGTTGCCGGCCGGCACGATTGAAGCGAAAACCGTCGATAGCCGGCTCAGAGTTTCGGCAGCGGCTGTTCCACGGCGGAAGCGGAGCCGGCGGCCGGATCGCTGCCGAACCATTTCTTGTGGATGGCGGCGAGCGTACCGTCCTTCTTCATCGCGGTAATCGCATCGTTTGCCTTGGCAAGCAGCGGATGGTCCTTGCTCATCATCAGACCATACTGTTCGCCGGTCTTGATGCGAACCTTGACGGCGAGGTCCTTCATCTTGAGGAAAGCGTATTCCATGCCCGGGACGTCGCTGACCGCAGCGTCGGCACGGCCGGCGGAGAGGTCCATCAGCAGGTCCTGCTGAGCGTTGTAGCTCTTGATCTCGCTGATGCCGTATTTCGCCTGGTTGTCCTTGCTCCACTTGTCCCCGGTGGAGCCGGCCAGCACGCCGACAACCTTCCCCTTCAGATCCTCGACCGCGGAAAGGTTGGCCTCCTTGCGGGTGGCGATACCCATATCGGAATCGTAATAGGGCTGGGTGAAGGACTGGCTGGCGAGACGTTCCTTGGTGATGGTGATCGAGGAGATCGCCACATCGATGCGCCTGGAGGAGACGGCGGCGAACAGAGCCTGGAAGCCGAGGTCGGAAATTTCGACCGTCATGCCGAGGCGTTTGGCTACCTCATTGACGATGTCGACCTCGAAGCCTTCAAACTTGCCGTCGGCGGTTTTGTATTCGAAGGGCGGGTTGCTCGGATAGGAGCCGACAACGAGCGCTTCAGCGGACGCAAGGCCGGCGCTCGCCAGGGACAGGACGGCGGCGCCCGCGAGGCCCATGAAGGCACGGCGGAAAAGGGTGATGATCATTGATTTCGTTCCCTCTGTTTCGTGACCGGAGGCTCTCTCCCGATCGAACGGTGTTTTCTTGTCGGCGATGAATGAAACTAACTCAATCGGGCTCTCCTCCAGAGCGAAGCCGCGAGCGTTTCATATCCTCTTTCAACGCGCGTTTGCAGGGGATCGTGATGGAAAATCCGGCCGGTTTCAAGCGAAAAGATTGAAGCTTAAATCATGTCCTGAATGGTCGTTACTGACGGCAAGCGCGTTTCAAAAATAGTTTAAGTCTAAACTTGTTTTTCCTCGGCTATGGTCCGATAGTAAGCCCTCGATACGGGGAACAGAGGCCGCCGCCCAAGCGTTGCGGCCGTGGAAAGCAGGAAATCCAGCCATGCGTTTTGCCTATTTTGCCTTCTTCGAAAACACCGATGGCAGCCAGCTTGCCGTGAGCAAGGCGGATGTCGAGACCGTCGCGGAGATCGTCAGGCTGACGCCGGGGCTTACATCGGCCAACCTTTATGCGCCTGAGACTACGGACGACATGTTCAACGAGAAGGAGCTGCCGCCGGTCTTCGGCATGCAGCTCTATTTCAACGAGTTGACCGAGCTTGAAGAGGCCATGGCGCCGGCCGGCCATCTGCAGCAGCTTGCGGCTTCCGGCGTGCTTTCCAGCATCCGCGGCGCCAGGGCGACGCAGCAGGCTATGTATGTGCGGCCCTTTCCGGTCGACGACGGCAAGCTCGATACCGAAAAGAACGGCAATCCCTGCTCCTATGTCGTGCATTATACCGGTCCGGCCGAAGACCTGAACGTCTGGCTGCATCATTATGTCAGCCACCATCCTCAGGTGATGCGCACCTTTCCGGGCATCCGGCAAATCGAGGTGCTGTCGCGCATAGACTGGTGCGGTTTCCTGCCGTGGGAACGGGTCAACCACATGCAGCGCAACCGGGTGATGTTCGACAGTCCGGCAGCGCTGCAGGCAGCACTGCGATCTCCCGCGCGCATCGCCATGCGCGAGGACTTCAAGACTTTCCCACCCTTCGAGGGCGGCAATTCCCACTATCCCATGGAGACGCAGATTATTCGTCCCTGAAGGATAAGGGCCGTCACAGGTGTGAAGCTATTCGATCCGGTAGCTCGCCTCCGAAAGCACCGGAGACCATTCCATGTTGACGTCGTCCGGCGGCACCGCGGCCAGCAGGCTTCGGGTATAGGGATGCTGCGGATCGGCGAAGACGGTTTCCGTTTTGCCGCTTTCGACGACTTCACCACGATACATGACCATGACCCGGTCGCAGAGATAGCGCACCACGGAGAGGTCGTGCGAGATGAACAGCATCGAGAAGCCGTGTTCGTCGCGCAGCTTCAGGAGCAGATCGAGAAGCTGGGCCTGGACAGAGACGTCGAGGCCGGAAACGATCTCGTCGGCGACGAGAATGCGCGGCAAGGTGCATAGGGCGCGGGCGATGTTGACGCGCTGCTTCTGACCGCCGGAAAGCTGAGAGGGAAAGCGCATGGCCGCATCCGGCGGAAGCCCGATTTCCTTCAACAGCTCGGCCGCCCGGTCCATGCGTTCGCGGGTGCTGTTGTGCAGGCCGGTCGCCTCGTTCGCCTGCGTGACGATGCTGCCGATCCGCCTTCGCGGGTTGAGCGCCGATTGGGGGTCCTGGAACACCATCTGGATATATTCCCGGCGATAGGCTTTTTCCGCGTTGCCGTTTGCAGTCACGTCGCGGTCGGCAAGCGTGATCCTGCCCCCGGTTGGCGTGTCGAGGCCGACGACCAGGCGGGCGAGCGAGCTCTTGCCGCTGCCGCTCTCCCCCACGATTCCGACGAATTCGCCCTCGCCGAGGGTGAAATCGACACTGTTGACCGCCTTGAAGCTGCTGCGCCTGGCGAAGGGGCTCCAGGCGGTCGTATAGGCCTTGGTAAGCTTTTCGCCCAGCAGATGCGCTTTGGCCGATGCGGCCTCGCGGCCGGGAGCCAACGGCGGCGGCACGATCTCCGGCGTCTTCTCCGTGCGAATGCAGGCGGCGATGTGGTTCGGCCCGATATCGGCGAGCGGCGGTTCGCTCTCGGTGCAAGCCTCGACTGCGTTCGGACAGCGGGAGGCGAAGCGGCAACCTTTCAGCTCCTTCAGGACGCGCAGGCCGGGCATGCGCTCCGGGAGGATGAAAAGGCCGCGGCGCGGGCCGCTGATCGTTGGGTTGGCGAGCTGCAGACAACGCGTATAGGGATGCGCCGGTGCAGAGAATAGCTGTTTTGCCGGGCCGCGTTCGGCCGGGCGGCCGGCATAGAGCACCATGATCTCGTCGCTGATCTGCGATGCAAGCCGCAAATCGTGCGTGATGAAGATCACCGCCGTGCCGTCGCGCCTCTGCATTTCGGCGATCAGCTTGACGATGCGGGCCTGGATCGTCACGTCGAGTGCCGTGGTCGGTTCGTCGGCGATCAGAAGGCGCGGGCGGCTGGCAAAGGCCATGGCGATCAGGATGCGCTGGCACATGCCGCCGGAAAGCTGGTGCGGATATTTGTCGAGCAAGGCTGCGCCATGCGGCAGATGCACCGCTTCGAATTCCTTCAGAGCCCGCTCGCGCCAGTTCTCGCCGGGCGCGAGACCGATGCGCAGCAGATGTTCCTTCATCTGCTGGCCGACGCTCAAGACCGGGTTGAGGCCCGAAAGCGGTTCTTGCGGGATGAAGGCGATGTCGCGGCCGAGCAGGCTGCGGCGGCGTTCCGGCGCCATGCTCACCAAGTCCTCGCCGTCGAATTCCAGCGTGCCTTTGGTGACCGCGAAACCCTTCGGCAGGTATTGCGAGATCGTGCGGCCGATCATCGACTTGCCGGCGCCGGATTCCCCGACGAGACCGAGGATTTTTCCCGGCTCCAGCGAGAAGTTGAGGTCGGTCAGGACCGGAAAGCTTTCCTTCCCGCCGAGCGATTCGACGCAGAGGTTGTGTGCGGAGAGGATAGGCCCAAGGGAATTGGTCATCAGGTGCGCTCCGTCTGGGTGAGGCGCGTATCGAGGGTGCGGCGCAATCCGTCGCCCAGGATATTGAAGCCGAAGACTGCGAAGAAGATCGCGAAGATCGGCGCGATCAGGTTGAACGGGGCTTCGTAGATGTTCTGGCGCGCGTCGGCGATCATCTGGCCCCAGGCGGCGGTTTCCGAGCCGACGCTCATGCCGACGAAAGAGAGAATCGCCTCGACGATGACGGCAACGCCCATTTCCAGGCTCATCAGGGTGATGAGGAGCGGCAGCGTGCCGGGCAGGATTTCACGGGTGATGGTCCGCCAGTGGGAGAATCCGACGAGCTGGGCGGCGGCGACATAGTCGCGTCGGCGCAGGACGATCACCTCGCTTCGCAGCACGCGGCAGAAGCGCGTCCAGTCGACCAGGATGATCGCCAGCACGACATTGCGCAGTCCCGTGCCCAGGCCGACCATGAGGATGAGCGAGAGGATGACCGGAGGGAAGGAGAGCCAGATCTCGACGACGCGGCCGATCAGCCAATCGACCCAGCCGCCGAAATAACCGGCGATATGGGCGAAGATCGCACCGATGATCATCGCGCCGATCGAGGCGGTGAAGGCGACGGTCAGCGCCACCCTGGCGCCGTAGATCAGCCGCGACAGGATACAGCGGCCGAGACTGTCGGTGCCGAGCGGAAACATGGGATCACCGCCGTCCGCCCAGGCAGGCGGCGTCAGGATGCTCAGGAGGTTCTGCTCGTTCGGATCGTTCGGCGCCAGATAAGGCGCGAAGATCGCGCAGACGGCAAGGATGAAGATGATGACGAGGCCGGTCTGGACACGGCCGGATTTCAGCCAGAGCGGAAGCGGTCGCATGTCAGCGCACCCTCAGTTTCGGGTTGAGGACCAGGTAGAGGCTGTCGACCACGATGCTGATCACCAGAACGGCGATGCAATAGGTCAGCCCCGCACCCTGGATGATCGGCAGGTCGGCGTTGCGGATCGCATCGACCATCAGGTTGCCCATGCCCGGATAGGAATAGATGATCTCGACGAGAAGCGTGCCGCCGAAGAGAAAGCCGAACTGCACGCCCATGAGGCTCAACGCCGGCAGGATGGCATTCTTCAAGCCATGGCGGATCAGGATGCGCTTTTCGGAGAGACCGCGCAGCCGCGCCTGCTGAATGTAATCGTCCTGATAGGCATCAAGCAGGCTTGATCGCAGCACGCGCATCAACGAGGGCGAGAGCGCGATGCCGAGGGCCAGGCATGGCAGGATCATGTGCTGCAAGGCATTGAAGAAGGTCGAGATATTGCCGGTGATCAGGCTGTCGATCAGCAGGAATCCGGTGACGACGGGACGCTCGAAACCGGGGCTCAGCCGCCCGGTGAAGGGCAGGACTTCGAAGAAGACGCCGAAAATGAGGAGCAGGAACAGGCTCCAGAGGAATTCCGGGAGCGAGAGCAGCAGGATGGAGAAGAAATCCATCACCGCTTCGGCGCGGGTGCCGCGTACATAGAAGAGGAAAAGCCCGCCGGCGAGGCCGAAGACGGTGGCGATCACCATGGCAATGACGGCAAGCTCGATGGTGGCGGGCAGCGTCGAACCGATCAGTGACGTCACGTCCTGGCGGAAATGGATGGAGCGGCCGACATCGCCCTCCAGCAGCTTGCCGAGCCAGATGCCGTATTGCTCGTAGAGCGGCCGGTCGAGCCCCATTTCCTTGCGCATGGCCTCGACCTCCTCGACCGTCGCATTCGGCGGCAGCGACATGGCAGCCGGATCGACCGGAAGGATGCGCAGGATGCAGAAAAGAAGTGCGGAAACAATGAGCAGGATCGGTATCGCGGTGAGGACGCGCTTTACCAAGAGCTTGGCAATGGTCGCAAACATGCGTTTGCCCCGTATTACGATGTCAGGGAAAGGGTCCGGACGCATCCGGACCCCCTAGAGATTTCATAGAGATCAGCTTATGACCAGGACATAGTGCTGCCGAGAACCCAGGCATTGCCGTATTTGACGTAGTTGAGGTTCTTCTTGCGCACAAGCGTCTGGACGCTCTGCAGGATCGGGATGTTGGCGCCCGTTTCGACGGCTTCCTTGGCCACGTCCTTGTAGCCGGCGATGCGCTTCTCATAGACGGGTTCGACAAAGAGCTTGAGGATCTTGTCGCCGATTTCCTGACCCTTCCAGGCGCCGAACGGCATCTTCGGGTTCATGAGATAGCCGGAGAAGATTTCCGGGTCGCCGGTGGCGTTGTCGAAACTGTAGAGGGTTGCTTCCGGCAGCTTACCGCCGCGGTTCAGCTCGAAATATTTCGAATATTCGATCTGCTGCAGCTCGACTTTCAGGCCGACCTTCTGCCACATCTGGACGAGGGCGCGGGCGATGTCGAAATCGCTCGGGAACTGGCCGTTGGTGGCGGCCAGCGTAAACGCCGCCGGCTTGTCGGCGGTGTAGCCGGCATCGGCCAGCAGCTTCTTCGAGAGATCCGGATCGTAGGAGAACTTGTAGTCCTCGATATAACCCGGCGTGCCCGGCGTGGCCGGAATGGAGAGCGGAACGGCGGCACCGCCGTAGAAGGCCTTGGAGAGCGCGGCCTTGTCGATGGCGTGATGGGCGGCAAGGCGAACGGCCTTGTCGGCAAAACCCATGTCATTGCGCATCTGGAGCAGGATCAGGCGGGTGAAAGGGTTGATCTCGGCCGTCAGACCTTCGGTCTTGCCGAGGCGTTCGGCTTCGCGAACCGGGATGTTGACGGTCAGGTCCACCTGGCCGGACTGGATGGCGGCGGTGCGAGCCGAAGGGTCCTTGATGATGTCGATCGTGACGCGCTTGATCTTCGGCTTGGCGCCGAAATAATCGTCGTTGCGTTCCAGCACGATGCGCGAGTTCATCTGGTAGTCGACGAGCTTGTAAGGACCGGTGCCGATCGGCTTTTTGGCGAACTCCTCCGGCCCGACGGATTCGACATATTTCTTCGGCACGAGATAGCTGCCGAGGAAGGCAAGCCATTGCGGCGCAGTCGGTGTCGCAGCGGAAAACTTCATGACGCCTGATGTCGGCGAGGTGATCTCGATATCGGTCAGCGTGCGCCAGGAATTGGCGATATCGAGCTTCAGGCCCGATTTGATACGCTCGACGAAGGTGTATTTGAAATCCTCCATCGTCATAGGGTCGCCATTGTGGAACTTCACGTCGCTGCGGATCTCGAAGGGCATGGAGAGGCCGTCCGGCTGCAGTTCCCATTTGGTGATGAGGTTGGGAATGAGCTTCAGGTCGGGCGCCTGATCGAGCGGCTGGTCGAAGACCAGCTTAAAGATCGGCTGCGCATCCGGAACGAAACGCAGGTTCGGGTCCCAGGACGGCACGTCGCTGGGCCAGCCGATGGTGACATTGTCGGAGCCTTGAGCAAAGGCAAAGGTGGCCTGCGAGAGCACTGAGCCGCCGACGGCGGCAAGGCCGAGCATCTGCAGGAGATTTCTGCGGTCGATTTCGAAAGTCATGGCGATCCCTCTGGTTCTTTCCATCGGCACAAGGGCCGACGGACCTGCGGCGGTTTTCTGAAAACGCTAGCCTGCAATCCTGCCAGGGGCTTCTGATGGTCCTGTCCGATGCCGTTCTTTGCGGCAGTCCCCATAACAATTGAGGGGATGGTAGAACGAGGTATAAATTACTTCAAGCCTAAAATTTCGGATGGCGCAAAATTGAGAATCGGAGCGTCGTAGGTGGTTGGAAAGGCCGGAAAAGCGGGTTCTTGCATGAACGGGAAGTTGCAAGATCCGGTAGGCGGCAATCGTGCGGCGGTGCCGGGATGCCCCTTCGCAAAAAATCCCGTTGACGTGCTTTCCTATTATTTTATGCTTAAAATGCCTTTTAGGGAAAATGCCTCCAACGGCGCGAGGGGAAATCTCATGATCGATCCGCATTGCCATTCCAGCAGCATCATGGTGGAGCGCCCGGCGGCGGTCGCTTTCGAGCTCATGTCGGACGGGCTGAAGCAGGGGCAGTGGGCCTGGGGCAGCCTCAACCGCACCGAGGTGGAGCCGGGGCTTTTCTGCGGCACGTCAACATTCACCGGCAAGCAGACATTCGTGCGGCTGAATGTCGACCGAGCCCGTTTCCAGGTGGACTACGAGGTCGGCGGCTCGAAAGAGACCATGCAGTTCCGCAATATGTCGAGGGTCATCCCGGGGGAGCTTCTCCGCATGGGACCGGATAAATGCGTGGTGACACTGCTCACCTGGCGACTGGAGACACAGACGGATGCGGAATGGATTCAGTTCGGCACGATTCACGAAGCCGAGATGTTCCTGATCAAAGGCCTGCTTGAGCGGGCATAAGGACAAGAATCATGCATTCTCCCTATCTGCTCTTCGAATATCAGGCGCTGAAAAATCCGGATGCGCCCATGCTGATCGCGCCGAAGAGCGCCAGGTTGCCATACGCGCCCGACGGTTTCCGTTACAGCTACGGTGAGGTCCTTGCGCGCGTCAGCCTCCTGAAGCAGAAGTTTGCGGATGCCGGATACGGGATCGGATCGCGGGTGGCGCTGCTCCTCGAAAACAGGCCCGAGTTCTTCGACTATTGGTTGGCGCTGAATGCGATCGGCGTCTCGATCGTGCCGATCAATCCGGATCTCCGCCATGACGAGCTGCTCTTTCAGCTCGACATGGCCGAGGCGCCGCTGATGGTCGTGATCGCGGAACGGCTGGATGAGTTGCGCGATATCAGCCCGGGGAAAGTAACGGTAATTGCCGTTGGCGACGACATTCCATCGTCTCCGGAGCCTCATGAGGCGCGTCCCGGCGGACCCGAACAGGAATGTGCGCTGCTGTTCACGTCCGGCAGCACCGGAAAGCCGAAAGGCTGCATCCTGTCCAACATTTACTTCGTCACCGTCGCCGAATGGTACACGACCCAAGGCGGTATCGCGCAAATGAGCGAGGGAGCTGAAGTGGCGCTGACGCCGCTGCCGATGTTCCACATGAACGCGCTCGGCTGCACGGCCGTCGGCATGATCATGAAGGGTGGCGTGATCGTCCCGCTTGACCGCTTCCATTCGAGTTCCTGGTGGGCTTCGATCGCCGATTCCGGCGCAACCATCATTCACTGCCTCGGCGTCATTCCCGCGATCCTGCTCCAGCTTCCGGTGGTCGACGCTGAACGAGCGCATCGGGTAAAATTCGCGCTGGGGCCCGGCGTCGATGCGCGCCACAAGATCGAGTTCGAGGCGCGCTACGGCATTCCGATCGTCGAGGCCTGGGCGATGACGGAAACCGGCGGCCGTGCGGTTACGACGACGGCCGCGGACGACTATACGCCCGGGCTGCGCTGCATCGGCCGACCGCGCGAGGGCATGGATTTCCGCATCGTCGATGACGCCGGCAACGACGTCGAGCTCGGCAAGCCGGGCGAACTTCTGGTGCGCGCCAACGGAGAAAATCCGCGCGACGGGTTCTTCAGCGGGTACCTGAAGGACGAGAAAGCGACCGAAGAAGCCTGGGAAGGCGGCTGGTTCCACACGGGCGACGTCGTCTATGCGGATGAAAAGGGGCTTCTCTATTTCTTCGACCGCAAGAAGAGCATCGTCCGCCGCAGCGGTGAGAATATCGCCGTTCTGGAAGTCGAAGCAGCCCTTGCCAAGGATTCGCGCGTGAAGGCTTCCGCCGTAACGCCGGTACCGGACGAGTTGCGCGGCGAAGAGGTCTTCGCCTTCATTGTCGAAAGCGAGGCGGTGGAATTGGGCGAACCCGTAGAGAGAGCAAAGCGGGTCATCGAGGCGGCTAGCGCGCATATCGCCTATCACAAGCTTCCCGGTTATGTCGTCTTCATCGACAGGCTGCCGGTGAGTTCCACCCAGAAACTGCAGCGGGGCGAGATCAAGACCATGGCCGCCAAGGCCGTCGAAGATGGTTCGGCGATCGACCTGCGCAAGCTGAAAGCGTCAATCCGGAAGACGGGCTGACGCGGCTTTCGGGTGGGAACATTCTCTGCTATATAATAAATCAAAGCTAAAATCCTTATATGGAGGCTTGCATGACCCCGGAAAAGATCCTCTACGAGACCGCCGTTACCGCCCATGGCGGGCGCGAAGGCAAAGCCCAGAGCGTCGACGGCGGTTTTTCGGTCAATCTCTCCGTTCCGAAAGGGCTTGGCGGACCGGGCGGCGAAGGCACCAATCCGGAGCAGCTCTTCGCGGCCGGTTATGCCGCCTGCTTCCTCGGAGCGGTCAAACTCGTTGCCCGCAACAGGAAGGTTGCGCTGCCCGACGATACCTCGATTACCGCCAGGGTGGGGATCGGTCCGGTGCCGGTGGGCTACGCGCTGGCGGTCGAACTCGTCGCGTCTCTGCCGGGCATTGATCGGGTCATGGCGGAAGAGATCGTCGCCGGCGCGCATGAGCGCTGCCCCTATTCCAATGCCACCCGCGGCAATGTCGACGTGAAGCTGACGGTCGCCTGATGGCGCTTTCCCGCGCGCGGCAGTCTTATGATGGCGTGGTGCTGGCGGTGCCGGTGACGGTGCCTTACCAGCGCTATTCCATCGAGCGCGCACATTGGTGGATGGGCAAGGCGCTCAGGGCACTGGCGGAAGGTGCAGGGATCAGCCATAAGGATTTCGACGGCTTTTCGGTGTCGAGCTTCACGATGGGACCGGACAGCGCTATCGCGCTGACCCAGCATTTTGGTCTCACGCCGCGCCATCTCGACCATGTGCCGATGGGCGGCGCTTCCGGCATCGTCTCGATCCGCCGCGCGGCCCGGGCCGTGCAGGCGGGCGATGCGGATATCGTCGCCTGCGTTGCCGCCGATACCAATCGGGTGGACGGTTTCCGCAACCTGCTTGCCGGCTTCTCGCGCTTCTCCCAAGACGCGGTATACCCGTATGGCGCCGGTGGGCCCAACGGCAGCTTTGCGCTGATCGCCCGCCATTACATGGATCGTTACGGGGCGACGCGCGAGGATTTCGGCAAGCTCTGCGTTGCCCAGCGCGATAATGCGCTCAAGAATCCGCATGCCCTGATGAAGAAACCGCTTACGCTGGAGCAATATCTGTCGGCGCGACCCATCGCCGAGCCTTTCCATTTGTTCGACTGCGTTATGCCCTGTGCCGGCGCCGAGGCCTTTCTGGTAATGCGGGAAGAGACTGCGGCCTCGCTCGGGCTGCCGTTCGTGCGGCTGCTCTCGGCGATCGAACGGCACAATGCCTTTCCGGATGACCCGGTGCAGGTGCGCGGCGGCTGGGCGATCGATCGCGACGAACTCTACGGCATGGCGGGTGTCGGACCCGGTGACGTGGATTTCGTCCAGACCTATGACGATTATGCGGTCATTTCGATGATGCAATTCGAAGACCTCGGGTTCTGTGCCAAAGGCGAGGGACCGGATTTCGTGCGGCAGCACACGTTTACAATCGACGGCTCCTTTCCGCACAACACGTCGGGCGGCCAGCTTTCCGTCGGCCAGGCAGGTGCGGCCGGCGGACATCTCGGTATCACCGAAGCGATGCGCCAGCTTCTTGGCGTTGCGGGTGGTACGCAGGTCAACGATGCGAAGCTCGGTCTCGCTTCCGGCTTCGGCATGATCAATTACGACCGCGGGCTTGCCTCGGCGGCCGCCATCCTGGCGAGGGCCTGATGACCGAACCGCTTGCCAAACCGAACAAAAAGAACCCGCTTGCCCGTACGCGGCAACCGCTTCTGCCGCCCGCTGCCCGCAGCCGTAAGGCGCATGGGCTGACACTTGCCGCGGCGACGGGCCGCTTCATGCTGCAATGCTGCGGCGAATGCGGACAATATATCTATCCCGCCCGTGAAGCTTGTCCGAACTGTCTTTCTGCCGACCTGCCTTTCAAGGATGCGCCGACACGCGGGGTGCTGCTTTCGGAAACCCGGATCGAGGTGACCAGCGATCCCTATTTCCGTGAGCACATGCCCTGGCGCACCGGTCTCGTGCGGCTCGATTGCGGGCCAAGCGCGGTCGTACACCTGCATGGCGATTGCGGCGGCCCCGGCAGTCAGGTCACTTTGTCACTGCAGCTCGACCGTGCCGGCCAGGCCGTGCTCTTCGCCAGACCCGTTTCGGAGACGCCGAATATGGAAGACGATCCCCAATGGCGGGAAATGACCGCCGATCCGAAATACCGGCGGGTGCTGATCACGGACGGGCGCAGTCCGATTGCCGTGGCGCTTGCGATTGCACTGAAAAAAGCGGGTGCGGCGAAGATTTTCGTCGGTGTGGCGGATCGGTGGAAGCCGTTCGAACAGCAGAAGGCGCTCGAAGCGATCGAAGGGGTCGAGCTCGTCAATCTGGATTTGACCAGCGAGCGTTCCGTCCAGGAGCTTGCGATGGATATCGGGGCCAAGGTGGAAATCCTGATCAACACCGCCGACCATGTGCGGCCGGCACATCTCTTCAACGCCGGTGCGATCAATATGGCGCGTGAAGCGATCGACCATACCTTCATGGGGCTCATGCGGCTGGCTCAGGCGTTCGGGCCGGTGATGCGGTCGCGAGGCGCCGACGGCAAGACCGGGGCCGTCGCCTGGGTCAACGTGCTTTCGGTTCACGGGCTCGGCAACGCGCCGCAGTTCGGCGTGCATTCGGCGGCACATGCGGCCTGCCTTTCGCTGTCGCAATGGCTGCGGGGCGAACTTCGCCACGGCGGCGTGCGAGTGATCAACGCTTTCACCGGGCCGCTCGATACGGAGTGGTTCCAGACCATGCCGCCGCCCAAAGTGGCGCCGAAGGCTCTGGCGGATACCGTCGTCGACGGGCTGAGGCGCGGACTGGAAGACATCTATGTCGGCGATGTCGCCAAGGACATCGAGGCGCGGCTGTTCGACAATCCGAAGGCGGTGGAGCGGGAGGCAGGCCAATGAGCGGGGATATTCTCGCCACCTTTGCAGGTGCACTGGCGAGGGGGCAGATCCGCATTGTCGATCTTACCCATACGCTTTCGCCGGATTTTCCGGTTATCGTCATGCCGCCGGAGCTTGGGCAGTCGGCGCCGTTCCGCATGGAGCGGATTTCCCGTTACGATGCGGCCGGGCCTGCCTGGTACTGGAACAATCTTTCCTTCGGCGAGCACACGGGTACGCATTTCGACGCGCCGGTCCACTGGTATACGGGCCGCGACCTGCCGCTCAATTCCGTGGATACGCTGCCGCCGTCCGACATGATCGCGCCTGCCTGTGTGATCGACTGTTCCGCGGAAGCGGCGAAGGATGCGGATTTTCTGCTGACTGTCGCCGACGTGGCCAAATGGGAAAAGAAGCACGGCCGCATCCCGCCACGGTCCTGGGTGCTGTTGCGCACCGACTGGTCGAAGAAAACGGGCGCCGCCTACGCGAACCTTCTCGCCGACGGCGCCCATACGCCAGGGCCGGATGCGGAAGTGATGCGCTTCCTGGTCGAAGAGCGAGACATCATAGGCTTCGGAACCGAGACGATCGGCACGGATGCCGGTCAGGCCGGGCATTTCTCACCGCCCTATCCGGCGCATCACTATCTGCATGGCGCAGGGCGATACGGGCTGCAATGTCTCGCCAATCTCGACCAACTTCCAGCGACCGGAGCGGTGATCGTATCCGCGCCGTTGAAGATCCAGAACGGATCGGGCAGTCCGCTCCGCGTGCTGGCGCTGGTTCAGGAGCGCTCCACCGGATGAGAGCCGCTCGCCACGCGCCGGGCTGCGGTGTCGTAGAAGCTCGTCAGCAGTTCCAGCATCTCCGTGGCATCGCCGAGCCCCTGTTCCGCGTGATCCATCTTCTGGATCAGCGATACCAGCAGGTGCCGCCGCAGCGTCCGGTAGTCCTGGGTGAGCTTGGTGCCTTTGCGGCTGGGCGTATAAAGCGTGTCCTTGCGAGACCGGCCTTTGACGCGCTCGATGAGCTGCAGGGTCTGCAGCTTCTTGATGGCGTATTGAATATTGGCGGTGTCGTCGCGGCCGAGCAGGCGGGAGATTTCGCCGAGTCCTTTCGGCTTGCTGCGGTAACGGATCGTGTGCAGGATGGCGGTGTCGAGGCCGCTCAAGCCGGCGCCGGCAAGCTCGCTCGAGCATTCCGACTGCCAGCGCAGGAAGGCTGCGGAAATCCGCCACAGCGACCATTCGAACTCCGTGAGCGCCGCTTCCGATACTTCCACGGTCGGGTCACTCAGCGGGTTCTCGGTCGTGGTCATGCGGCTCTCCGGACTGTTCCTGTGCCGGGAGTAAAGCTTTAAATTGCCGTTTTGACGAGAGCGATTTGGCGTCAACGGCAAACGAAAGAGGGGACAATGCGCATCTTCTGGCAAAGCTTCATCGATGCCACCGCAAGCGCCGCATATATGAAGCGGCTTTCGGACTATCTGAACGGCATTGCCGAACCGGGCACGACGGTGGATGTCTTCGGCATCAGCCCGCCGGACCGGCACTTCGGGCGGCTGGCGGAATTCCGTTGCGCCGCGATCGCCATCGACAACGGGCTGGAAGCGGCAAGCCGCGGTTATGATGCCGTCGTCATCGGCCATTTCCAGGATCCTGGCCTTTACGAGCTCAAATCGGCATTGACGATCCCGGTGATCGGCGCGGGTGAGGTCTGCATGCACTATGCCGCGCGGCTCGGCCGGCGCATGGCGCTCGTCACGCTCGATGACGTCTTCCAGGTCTGGCATTACGAACAGGCCGACCTCTACGGCCTCGGAAGCCGCGTGCGGCATGTGGCCGGCATGAATTGCGAACCGTCGGATTTCAGCGCCGCCTTTGCCGGTGACGACGAGGCGCGCAAGCGGATGCTCGCGAATTTTACCGCCTGCGCCGAGCCGTTGGTACGGGACGGAGCGGACGTGGTCGTGCCGGCGGGCGTGCTTCCCGGCCTGCTGGTGGGTGGCGAATACGGGTTCAAGGTGCTGCATGCGCCGGTGGTGAACACAGCGGCGGTGGCTCTGAAGAGCGCCGAAATGGACGTGCGGCTGCAGAAGATCAACGGCATCGAAGTCAGCCGCGGGCCGTTCTGCGCGCTCGCCAATGAGGGTGCGGTCGAGGATTTTCGAACGTTCGTCGCCAAGGGGCGTCAGGCGCCGCTGTTCCCGAGCGGCACCTGAGAGTCACATGACCAGTATCAGGCGCCCGCGGGAGATGGCGCCTTTTTCCATCAGCCTGTGGGCTTCAGCCGCTTCGGAAAGCGGCATGGTGCGGGCGACCTGCGGTTTGATGACGCCGGCGCCGGCCAGGTCCATCATCGCCTGCAGGGCGGACTTGTCGTCGGTCACCATGGCGCGGGTGACTTTTACGCCGAACTCGGCGCTGCGATCCCTGATCGGATCGGCCACCAACCAGACGAGGTGGCCACCCTTTTTCAGAACCTTGTAGGACTTGTCGTGAATGTCGCCGCCCATCAGGTCGAAAACGATGTCCTGCTCCTTCAGGACTCCGGAAAAGTCCTCCCGGTCGTAAGCGATCACCTGGTCGGCTCCGAGGCCGAGAACGTAATCCCGGTTGGTCGAGCGGCAGGTGGCGGTGACCCTCGCTCCGAGATGGTGACAGAGCTGGACGAGGAGACCTCCGACCGCACCGGCGCCCGCGTGGACCAGCACCTTGTCGCCGGACTTGACCTCGGCCGTGCGCACCGCGATCCAGGCGCTCAAGCCGGCATTGGTCAACGCGACAGCCTCGACGGTCGAAAGACTGCCGGGGATTTTAACCGCATTTTTCTCGTCGACGGCGATCATTTCAGCATAGCCGCCCTGGGTGAAGACGCCGGCCGTGACGACCACTCTATCGCCGGCTCTGAATTCGCTGACGCCGTCGCCTACGGCGACCACCGTGCCGCCGCCATCGCGCCCAGGCACGCTGGGCATCGGCAGCGTGAAATGGCTTTTCAGGTGTCCGGCGCGGAGCTTCCAGTCGAAGGGTGTGACGCTCGCGGCCTCGATCTTGACGAGGACCCGGCCCGGCCCGGCAACCGGATCGGGCAGATCGACATAATGCATCACCTCCGCCGGACCATGTTCGCTGTATTGAATGGCCTTCACGGTGTCATCCCTTGAAATTGACCGGATATTTCGGCTTCTCGCCTCTCAGCACGGCCGCGACATCCGCAAAGACCTTGCTGCGCACTTCGGCATAGCTCTGCGTCGAATAATGCGCCGCGTGAGGAGAGACGATGACTTGCTCGAGAGCCAGGAGTGGGTTGTCCGGGGACGGAGGCTCTTTCTCGAATGTATCGATGCCCGCGCCGGCGATATGGCCGCTCGTGATCGCTTCGGCCAATGCCCCTTCGTCCACCAGGCCACCGCGTGAGACGTTGATGACGAAGGCACCCCTCTTCATCTTCTTCAACGCCTCGGCCGAGACGATGTTGCGAGTTTCGGGTGTCGCCGGAATGTGCAGCGAGACGAAATCGGCCTGAGCGAAAAGTTCATCCAGGGAAACCGGCCTGGCTCCGGCAGCGGAAATCTTCTCGGCAGGCATATAGGGATCGTAGGCGATGATCTCGTAGCCGAAGGTCTTCGCCTTGCCGGCGGTCAGACGGCCGATCTGACCGAAACCGATGAGGCCAAGAACCTGCTTGCTCGGCCTTGTGATGCCGGCGCCATCGTCCATCGCGAACCAGCGGCCCTTGCGGACCGCGCTGTCATAGGTCTTGAGCTTGCGAGCCAGCGACAGGATCAGCGCCATCGCGTGGGTGCTCACCTCGTCGATATTGGAATCCGGCACGTAGGTGACCTGCACGCCGGCTTTGGTGCAGGCTTCCACATCAATGGAGTCGAGGCCGACGCCGAAGCGGCCTATGACCTTGAGGTTCTTGAGTTCGGAGAGGACGCGCGCGGTGATCGGCTCGCGCAGCACCATCAGCGCGTCGGCATCTTTCGCTTCGGCGATCAGCGCGTCTTCGGTGAGCAGGGTCTTTTCGATGAAATCGGCGCCGAGCCCTTCGAGATAGGCGAGCTGTTCCGGCTCGACGGTGAGCATGCCGTCGGTCTTGATGATCTTCATGGCTTCACCTCACGCGTTGCGGGCGGCTGCGGCGCCGGCGGCAAGGCTCGCCCCGAGGAACATGGTGTCGCTGGCGAGCAGATAGAAGCTGATGCCGGCTTCGGCCCATTTGCCCACATCATCGGCCGAAGGACGGAAGATGCCGACCGCCTTGCCGGCCTTGCGGGCGGCGCTGGTGATGGTGGTGATCGCAGCGTTGAGCTTTTCTGCGCCGGCCGGACCCATGGCATCGATTGAGACGGAGAGGTCGCCGGGGCCGATGAAGATCACATCGACGCCCTCAACGGCAACGATTTCCTCGACATTGGCAAGTCCTTCGGCGGTCTCGATCTGGATCGCCAGAACGAGGTTTTCATTGGCCGCTTTCAGGTAGTCGGGAATGCGGTAGCCATAGGCGGAGGCGCGGCCGGGGCCGACGCCACGCTCGCCGACCGGCGGATAACGGGTGGCCATGACCGCGGCCCTGGCCTGAGCGGCGGTGGAGACGCGCGGTACCAGCACGCCGGCGGCGCCCGCATCGAGCACCGAGGCGATCCATTCCGATCCATGGCTCGGTACGCGCACCATGGCCGGCACGCGATGCGCATCGGAAGCGCGCACCAGGTTTTCGATCAACTCGCGGTCGATCTGCGAGTGCTCGGCGTCGATGCACAGGAAGTCGAGTCCGGTCGCGGCCGTCACCTCGATCGCGACGGGATGGGGTATGGCGGCGAAGGTGCCGATCACCCGTTGATGGCCGATGCACTTCTTGCGGAAATCATTCATGACGATCCTCTGGAGATTTGTCCCTCTGCGGGTTTGGCTGGCGCTGGCCGTCTCAAATAAAGTTTAAGCCTAAAATTATTGGCGCTGCAAGCCGAATAACGAGGGGTGGTTGAATAAAGCATGCCTCCGTTTCTGCCCGTAATCCGTATACTAATTCTACGAAGAGAAACTCATTTGTGGCGATATTTCACGAATTTCGCTTGAAATTTGGAGCAAACAGTATACTGATTGCGCAGGAGGTTCCATGCTGAAGCCGAGTGACAATCTGGTGGATGCCATCTGTTCCGACCTGCGGTTGAAGCTGCAGCGGAGTGCGATTTCTCCGTTCGATCGATTGGTCGATACGGAGATCGCTGCGGCGAAGGGCATTTCCCGAATGCCGGCGCGCGAGGCGCTGTTACGGCTGGTGGCCGAGGGCTATCTGGTCGGCACGACTCGCGGTTTCATGGTACGGGAATTATCGCCGGAGGACATTTCCGGCCTGTTCGAAGTGCGCAGGCAGCTCGAGCCCAGGGCGGCGGCGAGTGCGGCGCGCGACATGACGCCCGAGCTCGAGGAAGAGCTGACCGCAGCAATGAGGCGGATTGAGCAGGCCCTTGGTCGAGGCGACATTCCGGCGCTGCTGGCCGCCAACCTGGATTTCCGGAATGCGTGGCTCAAGGCCGTCCGCAATCTGCATATGGCGGCGACGATTTCCCGTTTCATGGATTATTTCCAGTCGGTGCGGCTCGGAACTTTTGCCGATCCTAATACTGCCGGGCAGTATATGGATGGGCTGTCGCGCATCCATGCAGCCTTTCTGGCGCACGATCCGCTGATGGTGCAGGACCGGATGATGCTTTTCATGTTCGCGGCGGAGGAGGCCTATCTCTCCGTTCGCCGGCGCCAGTTGGAAGCGGAGGCGAAACATTCCGCCCGCAGAAAAAACGCCAGATGAGGAACGGTATGATCATCAAGCAGCATCCGCTCAAGGGGCCGAGCAGGTTGAAGCTCGGAGTGTTTTCCGCCAATGCGGATGGCGGCCTAGCCATCACCGACGTGCCGGAACGCTGGCAGGCGCGCTGGGAGGACAATCTCAACGCCGCACAGATCGCCGATCGCGGCGGACTCGATTTCTTCCTGCCGATCGCCCGCTGGAAAGGGTTCGGCGGCAAGAACCGGGTACGCGAATGGTCCTTTGAGACCTTTACCTGGGCGGCCGGGCTTGCTTCCGTCACGGAGCGGATCGGGCTTTTCATGACGGTGCACGTGCCGCTCGTGCATCCGCTCTATGCTGCGAAGGCGCTTGCCACGGTGGACCATATCAGCAGCGGTCGTGCCGGCCTCAACATCGTCTGCGGCTGGAACCCAAAGGAGTTCGGCATGTTCGGCGTACCTTTGGTGGAGAAGGGATACGATCAGGCGGCGGAATGGCTGGAGATCATGGAACGGGCCTACATGTCGGACACGCCGTTCGACTATGAAGGCACCTATTACAAGCTGAAAGACGTCGTCAGCCGCCCGGCAAGCCTCCAGTCGCCGCGGCCGGTTACCATGAACGCCGCCTTTGGCGGGCCGGGCCGTGATTTCGCGGCGAAGAACTGCGAATATCTCTTCACCACCTTCACCGAGATTTCCGAGGCCGGGAAGCATGTGGAAGACATCAAGAGCCGGGCAGAGAAGCTTGGCCGCGATGTCGGCGCCTACACGGTCTGCCATGTGGTCTGCCGCGAAAGCCAACAGGAGGCGGAGGACTATTATGAGCGTTATGCCGTGACGCTTGCCGACCAGGAGGCGGTCGAGGCGCACATGGCGGGCAAGAAGGAATTCTCCCAATCACACGACAGGGAATCCTATGATCGATACCGCAAGCGGTTCGCCGGCGGCGCGGGCGGTTATCCGCTGGTCGGCACGCCAGAGAAGATCGTCGAAGATATGATCGCCATTTCCGAACAGGGGTATTCCGGCATCGCCATGTCCTTCGTCAACTATACCTATGAGCTGCCTTTCTTCTGCGACCGGGTCATGCCGCTCCTGAAAAAGGCGGGGCTGCGGGTTGAATGACCATGAATTCCGTCAACGAAGAGGTCGAGGCGACGCGGCTCGCTTTCCGTGAGGGGATGTCGCGACTGGCTGCGGCTGTGAACGTCGTTACGACCGATGGGCCGGGCGGGCTCGCCGGCTTTACTGCGTCGGCTGTCTGCAGCGTAACCGACCGGCCGCCGACGTTGCTCGTCTGCCTCAACCGGTCGAGTTCGGTCGCCGGCATGTTCGAGAAGAACCGCGTGCTCTGCGTCAACACGCTCGCCGCCGGCCACGAGGCGGTGTCGAAACTGTTTGGCGGATCGACGCCGCAGGAGGATCGCTTTGCTGTCGGCGACTGGATCGTGGGGACCACGGGCTCGCCACGGCTCACCGGTGCAATCGTCGCATTCGATTGCGAGGTGGAGAATGCGATCCAGAGCGGCACGCATCATGTGCTGTTCTGCCGGGTGATCGGCGTCGCCCACGGCGCGGATGATGACGAAGCGCTCGTCTATTTCCGCAGGCGCTACCATCACTTGAAATGAACAGGCCGGGCGGGGGCGCCGGGCCCCTCGTTTCTTACCTCGCCTTGGCGACGATCTCGCCGAGCACCGTGTCGAAACGGTCGATCTCCTCGAACTTGTTGTAGTGTACCATGGAGACGCGCATGCAACCGGCCTCCATCGTGAGGCCAAGGCGCTTCATAAGGCGCGGCGCGAACATGTGGCCGTCGCGACTGCCGATACTGTTCCTGCCAAGTTCGGCGGCGAGATATTGCGGCGTCAGGCCGGGAATATTGAAGCAGATGGTCGGCACGCGCTTCTCGACCTGTGCCTCGTCGGAAATGCCGTAGATTTCTGCGCCATGCTTCTTCAGAACGGAGAGCATCTTCTTGGACAGCGTCTGCTCGTAGGCGCGGATCGCACCCATGGCGGCGGCGATCGCGTCGCGGCGGGAATGTTCGCCGGAGGGCAGGAACTCACGACCGAGCTCCTCGAGGTAGCGCACGGCGGCATCCATACCGGCGACGTTTTCATAGGTGAAGGTGCCAACCTCGATCTTGTAAGGCGGAACGTCCGGAATGAAGTCTTCCTTGAAGGTCGGCAGCTTCACCAGTGCGTCGTAGCGGCCCCACAGGAAACCCATATGCGGCGAGAAGTTCTTGTAGCCTGAGCAGACGAGATAGTCGCAACCCCACGCCTGCACATCGATCAGGCCGTGCGGGCCGTAATGCACGCAATCGAGGAAAACTTCAGCGCCGGCCGCATGCGCCAGCTTGCCGACGGTTGCGACATCGACGATCGTGCCGATCGAATGGGCGGTGACGGTGCAGGCGACGAGTCGGGTCTTGTCGTTCAGGAGCGGCTTCAAGTCTTCGGGATGCAGCATGCCGTCATCGCGCATCCTCCACCAGACGATCTTGGCGCCATCTGCTTCGAGCGCCAGCCATGTGGCGATGTCGGCGTCATGGTCCATGTCGGTGACGATGATCTCGTTACGCTCGTCGAGCATCTTGGCAATACCGAGGCTGACGAGGCGGATGAAGGAGGTTGCGTTCAAGCCGAACGAGATTTCTTCCGGACGATAGGCGTTCACCAGCAGGCCGACGCTGACCCGGCCCTCTGCCACCGTGCGGTCGACGCCCTGGCTGTGCAGGTAGGGCGCCATGCGCTGCACGTTGCAGTCCACAAGATGAGCGGCCACGGCATCGACAACCGTTTGGGGAACCTGCGCACCGCCGGCGTTTTCGAAGAAGATGAAGTCCTTGTATTTTTGCAGCGCCGGAAACTTGGCGCGGACCTTCTCGACCGGAAAAGCCTTGGCGATGTTGTCGCCGGCCGTGACATGCGTGTTCATGGAATTCTCCCAGATGCAGATTTTGGATGAAATACGGCGGCAGGTGACAAGAAACTATCCTCTGTTATCCTTGCTTCACTGCCGAATGAGCATTTGATCAAACTTTCAGATGTTCTATTGTGCCCTCGGGATTTGATCAAGGGAGAATCGCGTTACGGGACTAGGGTGTTCGGACAGCGAGAAGACTTGAAGAGCGCGGCCTCTTATGCGAGGCCTGGTTGTGATGTGAAAGAATTAGAGGACAGGAATGGCGGATACGGGGCTTTCGAAGGTGACGTCGCGCGTGACCGTTCAGGATACGGTCTATGAACAGTTGCGCCGCGCGCTCATGTGGGGCTCCTTCGCGCCCTCGCAGGCGATCACCATTTCGTCGCTGGCAACCGAGTTCGGCACCAGCCATATGCCGGTGCGCGAGGCGCTCCGGCGGCTCGCGGCAGAGAACGGCCTGGAGATCGGCCATAACGGATCCGCCCGGGTTCCGGCCGTCTCGCGCCGGCGGCTCGATGATCTCTGCCAGGCGCGTATTGCCCTTGAGGGATTGGCGACAGAACTTGCTGCGGCACATATGACCGGCGAGGACATCGACCGCTCCGAAGCGCTCGCCCGTGAGCATGAGGAGACCGGCAAGGCCGGCGACGTCTATGGCATGCTGCGCAAGAACCAGGCCTTCCATTTCGGCATATACGAGATGTCAGGTTCCGAAGTGCTGCCGCAGCATATCGAGATGCTCTGGCTGCGTTTCGGCCCCTACATGCGGATGCTGACCAATTACGTGGAAAAGGAATTCGACAAGGGTGTCGTACACCCCTTCTCATCCTATCATTTCCAGATCGTGGAGGCATTGCGCGAGCGGGATGGCGCGCGCGCCAGGGAATTGATGGTCGGCGATATTCTCGCCACACAGGTTCTCTTGCGAGACATGTGCCCGGATTGACCCCGGCGCGGTCTCCGGGGTCATATCTCTTATTGGCGGCTTACTGGGCGAGGCCCAGCGAGGCGAGATATTCAGCTGAAGCCGGAATCTTCGACTTGTCCTTGATCTCGACGATCAGGCGCGGATTGCTGGTGAGGTCGGCAAGTGCCGCGAAGACCGACCGCCAGTGAATGTTGCCTTCGCCGAGCGCCCAGTGGCGGTCGGCGTAACCGTCGGCATCCTGCAGATGCACGTGCTGCAGCCGATTGCCGGCGGCTTTCACGTAATAATCGACCGGCGGCGCACCGGTGGAGCCGTGAGCGTATTGGGCGTGGCCGGTATCGATCGAGACGGCGACCGCGGGTGAGTTGAAGCTCTCGGCAAGTGCCACGCGGGCATGCTGGTCGATGTCCTCGATGTTTTCGAGGACGATCACGGCGCCGATATCTTCTGCCTGCTTGACGGCGTCGCGCATGGTCAAATGCACGTGTTCGATCATCCGGTCGTGCTCGCCTTTGTTGTTGTCCAGGTTGTTGTAGGACCAGGTGGAATAGGGGCTGTGGGCGACCATCTGGGTGGCGCCGATGGCGGCACAGACATCCAGGCCCTGTCTCAGGCGCCTGGCGACGACGGCACGAATATCCGGGTCTTGCGAGGCGATGGTAAAGCCCCAGAACGGTCCATGGATGCCGAGACGGCCCTGGTAGCCGTTGAGCAGTTTCCTGGCACGCTCCGCAAGTGCCGCCCAATCGCTATTGAGGACATCGGCCGTAGTGAAGTCCTGCAGTTCGAGATCGCGCTGCTTCTCGAAAAGCCAGCTGCGGTGAATTTCGAGCTCGTTCAGCGTCATTGCGGCGCCGATCACGGGAAGGGAAGACATGGAAAAACTCCATCGGAACAGAGGAAATGTCGGGAGGGGCGTGCCGGAGAAAAGACCCAGCGCGGGTTCCATGCCAGAATTTTGTGTCGGCAATATTACATTTGTAACACGGTTTCGCGAAATTTGCATCCGTGTTCAATTTCATCAAATCGCAAAAATAGTGTCACGGAACTGATACACGGTCCCGCGAAATACCCCCGCAATTTCGGGGTAGTGGCGAGCGAAGAATTCTCTTCCCACCGTTGCAGGCCAGGGGCGCGATCCTCCAGGCGGAAAAGCCAGACTCTCCGAGCAGCATTTCGGCTCCCGTGCGCGAGAGCTGAACGAGTCCGATCATCAACCTGAAGCCAAAGGAGAGACTTCCATGGTCAATCTTACCCGTCGCAGCACGCTCGGCCTGGCCGGCGCTGCTGCCGGCTCGCTGATCCTGCCCCGCTTCTCGATTGCCCAGGGTGGAAAGCGCCCATCCGTGACGATCGCCGTACAGAAGATTACCAACAACAACACGCTCGACATCTGGTACGAGCAGTCGAATGTCGGCGAGCGCGTCTTCTTTCCGAACCTCTGGGAAGGCCTGATCCTGCGCGACTGGATGGGCAATCAGGGTCCTGTTCCGGGCCTTGCGACCGAATGGAAGCGCATCGACGACAAAACCATCGAGCTGAAGCTGCGCCAGGGCGTGAAGTTCCACAATGGCGACGAACTGACGGCCGATGACGTCGTGTTCAGCTTCTCCAAGGAGCGCGTCTTCGGCAATACCGAACCGGCGGGCGGCAAGACGATCTTCGCTGACGAGCACAAGCCGGCGACCGTCAAGGAACTGCCCGCATCCGTGCCCGGCGTAGGCCGTCGCCTGTGGCCGGCGCTCGCCGGGATCGAAGCCGTCGACAAGTATACTGTGCGTCTGCACAACGCGACGCCGGACGTGACGCTGGAGGGCCGCCTCTATTCCGGCGGCAGCCAAATCGCCAACCGCCGGGCCTGGAACGAGGCGGCCAGCTATACCGAATGGGCACGCAAGCCTGTCACGACCGGCCCCTATATGGTCGGCGAATACAAGCCGGATGTATCGCTGACGCTGGTGGCATTCGACCAATACTGGGGTGGCCGCCCGCCGCTCGAGCAGATCCGCTTCGTCGAGGTTCCGGAAGTCGCTTCCCGCGTCAACGGCCTGCTCTCCGGCGAGTACGATTTCGCCTGCGACCTTCCGCCGGACCAGATCGCTGCCGTTCAGGCCGCTTCCGGCCTGGAAGTCCAGAGCTCGACCATTTGGAACCATCGCGTTTCGGTCTTCAATGTCCAGAACCCGGTTCTCGCCAATCCGCTGGTGCGTCGCGCGATGACGCATTCCATCGACCGCAAGGCGATCGTCGAAGCGCTGTGGGCAGGTAAAACCGTGATCCCGGCAGGGCTGCAGTTCGAATCCTTCGGCGCAGCGGACATGTTCATCGAAGGCTGGGCACCGCCGGAATACAACCCCGAACTGGCGCGGGACCTGTTGAAGCAGGCCAATTACAAGGGTGATGCCATACCCTACCGCCTGCTCAACAACTATTACACCAACCAGACCCCCAACGCGCAGATCATGGTCGAGATGTGGAAACAGGTGGGCCTGAACGTCGAGATCGAGATGAAGGAGAACTGGGGACAGATCCACGATCCGGCCGGCGTCAAGGGCGTCCGTGACTGGTCTGCCTCCAACACCATCAACGATCCGATCACGCCGATGGTCGTGCAGTTCGGGCCCAACGGCGAAGTCCAGCAGAAGAAGGACTGGACCAATGCCGAGCTGAACCAGCTTTCCACGGTGATGGAAACCTCGACCGATCGTGGGCTGCGCAAGAAGGCGATCGCCCGCATGCTGGAAATCTGCGAGCGCGAAGACCCCGTCTATCAGGTTCTGCACCAGAACGCCGTGTTCACCGGCATGAAGTCCTCGCTGAAGTGGAAGGCCGCTCCGGCCTTCGCCATGGACTTCCGTGCATCGAACTGGGTTCTCTGACCGGGTCCTTCCATTTCGCTCCGGCGGCCTATCGGTCGCCGGGGCCTTTGTTTTTCAATGATGAAAATGCCTCACGGGCCGGAGACGGCAGGAGGCAGGATTGGGAGCGGATATGGGTGCAGCATCGTCCAATCTCGTGGAATTGCGCGACCTGAAAGTCGCCTTCGACGGCGTTCAGGTCCTGCATGGCATCGACCTCGATATCCGGCGGGGCGAGGCGCTGGGGCTCGTCGGGGAATCGGGTTGCGGCAAATCGGTCACGTGGCTTGCGGCCCTGGGACTGTTGCCCGGGAAAGCCAGCGTTACCGGGTCGGTCCGATTGGAGGGCCGTGAAATCTCCGGCGCCTCACGTGAAGCCTTCGAGCAGGTGCGGGGCGGGCGGATCGCGATGATCTTCCAGGACCCTTCGAGTTCGCTCAATCCCGTGCTGCGTATCGGCCGCCAGATCATCGAAGCGTTGGCCCTTCACCGCGGGCTCAAAGGCGAGGCGGCCAAGGCCGAGGCGCTTCGGCTGCTGGACATGGTGGGCATTCCCGATCCGCGCCGACGCTTCGATCTCTATCCCCATGAGTTCTCCGGCGGCCAGTGTCAGCGTCTGATGATCGCCATGGCGCTGGCCGGCGAACCGGATTTGCTGGTCGCCGACGAGCCGACCACTGCGCTCGATGCGACGATCCAGGCGCAGATACTCGATCTCCTGATCCAGTTGAGAGCCGAAACAGGGATGGCGACGGTCTTCATCAGCCATGACCTCGGCGCCGTCAGCCAGGTCTGTGAACGGGTATGCGTCATGTATGCGGGCCGGATCGTCGAGGAAGGCACCACCGCACAACTCTTTTCCGAGCCCCGGCACCCCTACACGCGCGGCCTGTTCGATGCGATCCCGCGGATCGACGGTCCGCGCCAGAGGCTCATCCCGATACCGGGTACGGTTCCCAATCCCAAACATCTGCCGGAAGGCTGTGCCTTCTCGCCGCGCTGTTCGCGGGTGGCCGAAGCCTGCCGCAGCGAGCGTCCGCCGCTCCTGTCTTTGAGCGACGGAAGGCAGCTTGCCTGCACACGGCCGGTAACGGTCCAGGAGACTGCCGGGACAAAGACCAGAGTAGCGGAGGAAATGCTGCAATGACCGCGCTCATAGAAGCGGACAACCTCGTTCGCATATACCAAATCCGCCGTGGCCTTTTTGGCCGGCCGCATCCGGTTCGCGCCGTGGATGGAATTTCGCTGGCCATCAAGCCGGGTGAGACGCTCGGGATCGTCGGCGAATCCGGTTCCGGCAAATCGACGCTCGGGCGCATGCTGCTCGGCATCGACACCGCCCAGGGCGGAGAAATCCGCTTCGAGGGCAAACCCATGCCGCCGCTCCGTACGCCCGAATGGCGGACCTTGCGCGCCAAAATGCAACTTATCTACCAAGACCCGCTGGCTGCGCTCGATCGCCGTCTGACGATCGCGGAGCAAATCGGCGAACCGCTGGAGGTTCACAAGCTCATTCCGAAGCAGCATCAGGCCGCTCGCGTCGCCGAGCTGATGGCTGCGGTCGGCCTGCGTCCGGATCAGGCGGGGCACTATCCGCACGAGCTTTCCGGCGGGCAGCGCCAACGTGCCGTCATCGCCCGGGCGCTCGCCGCGCGCCCAAAGCTTCTCGTCTGTGACGAGCCGGTTTCCGCGCTCGACGTCTCCATCCAGGCCCAGGTCGTCAACATGCTGCGCGACCTGCAGGAAGCAAACGGCATAGCCATGGTCTTCATCAGCCATGATCTCAAGGTCGTGCGCAACATCGCCGATCGCGTGGCGGTCATGTATCTCGGCCGGATCGTCGAGGAAGCGTCGTCCGACGTCATCTTCCAGTCGCCCCAGCATCCCTACACAAAGGCGCTCGTTTCGAGCGTTCCGGTTCCCGGCAAGCGCCTGGAAGGGCGCGTCATCCTTCAGGGCGAGCCGCCGAACCCGGCCAACCGTCCGCCCGGTTGCGCCTTTCATCCGCGCTGTCCGTTGGCACGCGACATCTGCCGTACCGTCGTGCCGGAACTTAGGCAGATCGGCGGCGGCCGGACGGCTGCCTGTCACGTGGTGGCGGGTGAAACCGCGGCGATCGCGGCATAAGGGAGGTTGCGATGATCCGTTTCATAGCCGTGCGAATCCTCCGGGCAGCGATCACCATCCTTGCCGTCGTGACCTTCGCTTTCGTCGTCCTGCGCATGTCGGGCGATCCGGCGCAGGTGATGCTCGGTCCCGATACGCCGCAGGAATCCGTCGATGCTTTCCGCCGCGCCTGGGGCCTCGACCAACCGCTGTGGATACAGTATCTCGCCTATATCAAATCCATTTTCACCGGCGATTTCGGCGTGTCGATGCGCGACAAGGCGTCCGCGCTGGAGCTCGTCCTCCAGCGGGTGCCCGCGACGCTGCAGCTCACGATCCCGGCATTGTTGCTGAAATTGGTGATCGGCATTCCCGCCGGCGTCTATGCGGCGCTGCATCGCCAGAGCTTCACCGATCGCGGGGTGA
The DNA here is from genome assembly GCF_051400715.1 of Neorhizobium descurainiae. Classification (NCBI taxonomy): domain Bacteria; kingdom Pseudomonadati; phylum Pseudomonadota; class Alphaproteobacteria; order Hyphomicrobiales; family Rhizobiaceae; genus Neorhizobium; species Neorhizobium descurainiae. The sequence goes on along the minus strand of NZ_JBLFFK010000004.1, from coordinate 350,221 downwards.
TCCTGCTTGCTGTTTTCGGCTTCACCATTCCGTCTTTCGTCATGGGCCTTCTTCTGGTGCTCATCTTCGCGGTTATCCTGGGTGTGCTGCCCTCCGGCGGCCAGGACACTTGGGTTCATGGCATCCTGCCGACGCTCACGATGAGTATCGGGGGCATCGGCATCCTTGCTCGCTTCTCCCGCAGCGCGATGATCGAGGTGATGGGGCAGCCCTATATCCGCACCGCTTCGGCCAAGGGCCTGAAATGGCATGACGTCGTCTGGAGCCATGCGCTGCCGAATGCCGCGGTGCCGATCGTCACGATCGTCGGCTTCATGGTGGGCTCCCTGATCGCCGGCGCGGTGGTCGTCGAATCGATCTTCTCGTGGCCGGGAATCGGACGCCTGCTGATCGTCTCGGTCAGCAATCGCGACCTCGCCGTCGTGCAATGCATCCTGCTGATCATCGCAGCCGCGATGGTCGTTTCCAATCTGGCCGTCGACCTGCTCTATGGTTGGCTCGACCCCCGTCTTCGCTCAGCCGCGTCGCATTGAGGAGAACTGAGATGGCTTCGATCGATCTGTCGGGCACCCTGCGGGCGCCGCGCTGGTATGCGGCATTCATCACGCGGATTCGCCGCAATCTGCCATTCACCGTCGGCCTTGGCATTCTCTGGCTTTTCGCCATGGTGGTGGTCGCTATTTTCGCCGATCAGATCCGCCCGTACAATATAACGGCTATGGATCTGACGAGCCGCCTTTCGCATCCGGGCGGATTGAAACATCTCCTCGGCACGGACGAACTTGGCCGCGACGTTCTTTCGCGTCTCATCCAGTCCATCCGCGTATCGCTGGTCATCGCCTTCGGGGCGACGATCATCTCCGCGGTGTTCGGCACCGTGCTCGGTTTCGCCGCTGCGCAATTCCGCGGGTTCGTGGAACACCTCGTGCTCGTGCTGGCCGATTTCCAGGCAGCGCTGCCGTTTCTCATCATGTCTCTGGCCGTGCTTGCCTTCTTCGGCTCCTCCATGGTGCTGCTCGTCTGCCTCATGGGGTTCTACGGCTGGGAACGTTATGCGCGCATCGCCCGCGGCCTCGCGATCTCCGCCGGCGCGCAAGGCTATGCGGCCTCGGTGGTGCACCTCGGCGCGACGCCTGCGCGGGTCTATCTCCGCCACATATTGCCGAACGTCGCCTCGACGCTGATCGTCTCCATGACTTTGACCTTCCCGGAAATCATCCTGATGGAAAGCGGGCTTTCCTTCCTCGGCCTCGGCGTTCAGCCGCCGGAGACGAGCCTCGGCAACATGGTCGGCTTCGGCCGCGAATATCTGACCCGCGCGCCATGGATCATGCTCGCGCCGTCGATCGTCATCATGCTGACCACGCTGTCGATCAGCATTGTCGGCGACTGGCTCCGCGACAAACTCGACCCGACCATTTCGTAACCCTGCGAGGGCGGGGGTGAGTCAGGGAAGTGGCAAGGGACCGGCAACGATGCGGTGTAAAATACGGCGGAATCCGGCCCTGTTTCATAAACTCGCCACTTGAGTTTCCGTAATCATGCCGTTAAATCTCACGCCACCAGGACCGGGCCCCTCTGACAGTTCATCCTTGAACTGTGATGTCGGACTGGATTGTCCAACTTGGGTGCCTGGAGTTCGTGGACATCACGCGACGATAACGGCGGTGACCTACGACAGGCGGTATGCCGGTCGTAAGCGTTCCAAGCTCGTCTCGATCCACGGTGAGGGCACTCACCCGCGCTAATAGATTGGGTGCCAAATGATGGAATTCTTTACGCCGGAGGCGGTATCCGCCCTCCTGCAAGTTATCATGATCGACCTCGTGCTGGCCGGCGACAATGCGATCATCATTGGTCTTGCCGCCGCCGGCCTTCCGAAGGACCAGCGTGCCAAGGCGATCCTCGTCGGTATCATCGCCGCGACGATTCTGCGTATCGGCTTCGCGCTCGCCACGACGCAGCTTCTGCAGATCGTCGGCCTGCTGCTCGCCGGCGGCATCCTGCTGCTTTGGGTCTGCTGGAAAATGTGGCGCGAGCTGCGCACCCCGCATCACCATGAGGAAGAGGCAAGCGAAGCGCTTGCCAATGCCGATCTCAACGCGGACGGCTCGGTCGCCGGCGGGGCGCCGCGCAAGACCTTCGCGCAAGCTGCGTGGCAGATCATCATTGCCGACGTGTCCATGTCACTCGACAACGTTCTGGCCGTCGCCGGTGCCGCCCACGAGCATCCCGAGGTCCTGATTTTCGGCCTTGTTCTATCGATTGCTCTCATGGGTGTTGCCGCAAGCTTCATCGCCCGCCTGCTCAACAAGCATCGCTGGATCGCCTATGTCGGTCTCGCCGTCATCCTCTACGTCGCGCTTGAAATGATCTGGCGCGGTGCCCACGAGGTCCTGCCGTATCTCGGGATGTGATCATCTTGGAATGGCACGGCAAGCTGCCGTGCCATTCCATTTCCGGGTGGCCGGTTCCGCCCGTCTTTCCCGAACCGTTTTCCCTGGCTCAACCAAAACTTATGCCGCGGCAGCAGAACCTATTCGTCAGGCCGCTGATCTGCTTTTATGTCTTCATCCGAGCTTTGGCGCCTGGGCGCCGGCCGCGTTGCGGGTGGAATACGCGGGTTCGATTTTGGAGGAGATGGGCCCGTCCGCAGGGCGCTCGTGAGTGATCATCTGGGAAAGCTATGACCGAACCCTGTTACGATGTCGCCCATCTGGGCCATGTGGAACTCTATTCAGACCGTTTCGACGAGACGCTCGATTTCTTCACCCGCGTCTATGGACTGACGGAAAGCGGTCGCGAGGGCAACAGCGTCTATCTGCGTGCTTATGACGATTATGAATTCCACACGCTGAAACTCACCAAGCATCATACGACCGGCGTCGGCCATATCGGCTATCGTACCGCTTCTCCGGAAGCGCTGGAGCGCCGCGTCAAGGTGATCGAGGAAAGAGGCTGGGGCGTCGGCTGGACCGACGGCGACCTCGGCCATGGCCGCGCCTATCAGTTCAAGAGCCCGGATGATCATCTCTTCGAACTCTATTTCGACACCAGGGAATATGTGGCGCCGCCGGAAGAAAAGCCGGCGCTGAAGAACATTGCACAGCGTTACCATGGCCGCGGCGCGTGCCCCCGCCGCCTCGATCACGTCAACCTGCTTGCCGCCGACGTCAGCCAGATCCGCGAGTTCATGACAACGGCTCTGGGCAGCCGCGTCACCGAGATGATCCAGCTCGACAACGGCCGTCTCGGCGGCTGCTGGTTCACCATCAACAACAAGACCTACGATCTCGCTTGCTCCGAGGATCATACCGGTTCGCATGGCCGCTTTCACCACGTCACCTATGCCTGCGACCAGCGCGAGGACATCCTGCGCGCCGCGGACATCTTCCTGGAAAACGGCGTGCATATCGAATCCGGCCCGCACAAGCATGCGATCCAGGGCACGTTCTTCCTCTATGTCTGGGAGCCGGCGGGCAACCGCGTCGAGCTCGCCAATTCCGGCGCCCGCCTGATCTTGCGTCCCGATTGGAAACCGGTCGTCTGGACGGAAGCCGAGCGCAAGAAGGGCCAGGCCTGGGGCATGAAGACGATCGAGACTTTCCATACGCACGGCACGCCGCCCGTCGCGCACAAGTAAGAGGTATCCCATGGCAAAGACAGCATTGGTCATCAGCGCCCATTCGGCGGATTTCGTCTGGCGTTGCGGCGGCGCGATCGCGCTGCATGAGGAAAAGGGTTACGAAGTCACGGTCGTCTGCCTCTCCTATGGCGAGCGGGGCGAAAGCGCCAAGCTTTGGAAAAACCCGGGCATGACGCTGGAAAAGGTGAAGGCCGCCCGCCGCAAGGAGGCGGAAGCTGCTGCCAAGGCGCTCGACGTCACCGATATCCAGTTCTTCGACCTTGGCGACTATCCGCTTGTCGTGGATCAGGAAGCGAAGTTCAAGCTGGTGGACGTCATCCGCAAGGTGCAGCCGGAATTCATGCTTTCCCATTCCAAATGGGATCCCTACAACACCGACCATATGTACACGACGCAGGTGGCGCTCGATGCCCGCATGATCGCACAGGCCTGGGGCCACAATCCCGGCGAAAAGGTCCTCGGTGCGCCGCAGCTCTATCTCTTCGAGCCGCATCAGACCGAACAGATGGAGTGGAAGCCGGACGTCTTTCTCGACATCTCGCCCGTCTGGGAGAAGAAGTGGGCGGCCATCCAATGCATGGAGGGCCAGGAGCACCTCTGGGATTTCTACAAGAACGTCGCCGAAAACCGCGGCAATCATTTCATGCGCAATTCCGGCGGTCAGTCCGGCGGCCGCAAGTCGACGCATGCGGAAGGCTTCCAGTCGGTCTTCCCGCGCACTGTCGATGAACTCTGATAAGGGATGAACTCTGATGTCGGTCGTCGTTCAGAATATCGAGCGCGCGGATCAGTCGGTGATCGACCGCCTGGCCGCCTGCGGCGTCGCCACGGTGCATGAGGCGCAAGGCCGAAAGGGCCTGTTGGCGAGCTACATGCGGCCGATCTATCCGGGTGCCCGTCTGGCGGCAAGCGCCGTCACGATCTCGGCGCCTCCCGGCGACAATTGGATGGTTCATGTGGCAATCGAGCAGATCAAGGCCGGCGACATCCTGCTGCTGGCCCCGACCAGCCCCTGCGAAGACGGTTATTTCGGCGACCTTCTCGCCACGTCGGCGCTGGCACGGGGCTGTAAAGGCCTGATCATCGATGCGGGCGTTCGCGATGTGGCTGACCTGACCGAAATGAAATTCCCGGTCTGGTCGAAGGCGATCTTCGCACAGGGGACGGTCAAGGAGACGCCCGGCTCCGTCAACGTGCCGGTCGTCTGCGCCGGCGCCTATGTCCGTCCGGGTGACGTGGTCGTCGCCGACGACGACGGCGTGTGCGTCGTGCTGCGCGAAGAGGCGGAAGCGGTGGCGAAGAAGGCGGAAGCGCGCGTTGCCGCTGAGGATGACAAGCGTAAGCGGCTTGCAGCCGGCGAACTTGGGCTCGACATCTACGACATGCGCGGCCGGCTCGCTGAAAAGGGTTTGAAGTATATTTGAGTGGTCCGTTGCACGTCATCCTCGGGCTTGTCCCGAGGATCTACCCATATCGACCGTTTGCAGATCCCCGGGACAAGCCCGAGGATGACGGCGGAGAGGGTTGAAGCCTTTTCCGACATACCCGGCAGCGAAATTGCTTCTCCTTTTCCGACAGGGGAGAAGAGGGAGATGACAATGACTGAAACCGAAACCGGTGTCCGGTGCATGTGGATGCGCGGCGGCACGTCCAAGGGCGGGTATTTCCTGGCGGAGGACCTGCCGACCGATCGCGATGGCTTTTTGCTGCGGGTCATGGGATCGCCCGATCCGCGTCAGATCGACGGCATGGGCGGCGCCCATCCGCTGACCTCCAAGGTCGCGGTGGTGCAGAAATCCGAGCGGGAAGGAGTCGATGTCGATTATCTCTTCCTGCAGGTTTTCGTCGATCAGCCGATCGTCACCGATGCGCAGAACTGCGGCAATATCCTTGCCGGCATTGGACCCTTTGCCATCGAGCGCGGGCTGGTGCCGGTGAAAGGCGAAAAGACCGAAGTCTCCATCTTCATGGAGAATACCGGGCAGATCGCGATCGCTACGATCGAGACGCCCGGCGGCAAGGTGAACTACAAGGGCGATGCGAGGATCGACGGCGTGCCGGGGACATCCGCACCGGTACCGATCGTGTTTGCCGATACGGCCGGCTCCTCCTGCGGCGCGCTGTTGCCGACCGGAAATGCCGTGGACGAGATCGAAGGCGTCGCCTGCACGCTGATCGACAACGGCATGCCCTGCGTCGTCATGCGCGCCGACGCGCTCGGCATCACAAGCACGGAAAATCCGAAGGAACTCGAGGCGAACCAGGAATTGCGCGCCAAGCTGGAGGCGATCCGGCTGAAGGCTGGGCCTCTAATGAACCTTGGCGATGTCGCCAGGAAATCCGTGCCGAAGATGACGATGGTTTCGCCGGCGGCCGCAGGCGGAGCGATTTCCACGCGCACCTTCATTCCGCATTCCTGTCATGATGCGATCGGCGTGCTCGGCGCCGTCAGCGTCGCGACGGCCTGCCTGCTGCCGGAAGGTCCGGCGGCAGAGCTGGCGGTCATTCCGGATGGGGATGAGAAGCTTCTGTCGATCGAGCATCCGACGGGTGAGATGAGTGTCATCGCCACCATGAAGAATGGCGAGGTCGATCGCGCGGCGGTGCTGCGCACGGCGCGCAAGCTCTTCGACGGTGTGGTTTTTGGCGATTAGCATGGGGCAAGGAATATGAAAATCGCATTCCTGGGCTTCGGCGAAGCGGCGCGTGCCTTCCATGACAGCCTCGCGCCGAAGTTCGATGACGGCGAATTCCAGGCTTACGACCTGCTGCTCGACAGGGCCGAAAACGCCGGAGAAATGCAGGCGGCGATGACGAGCCGAGGCGTGAAGCCCGCTGGATCGCCGGCAGGGCTTGCCGATGCCGAATGGATATTCAGCGCTGTCACCGCCGATCAGAGCCTCGCTGCGGCGCAGTCGATCGCGCCGCATCTCGGTCAAGGCGCGCTCTTCATCGATATCAATTCCGTCTCGCCCGACCGCAAGCGCGAGACCGCCGCCCTGATCAATGGAACGGGTGCGGACTATCTCGATATGGCCGTCATGGCGCCGGTGCACCCGAAAGGCCACGCCACGCCGGTTCTGCTCGCGGGCAAGCTGGCGGCCCCGCTTCTGGAGCGGTTTCAAGGTCTCGGATTCAATGCGGACGTCGCCGGTGAAGCGCCGGGTTCGGCGACCGCCATCAAGATGGTGCGTTCCGTTTTCGTCAAAGGCCTGGAGGCGATCACCATCGAGGCGCTGCTCGCCGCGGAAGCCTCCGGCTGTTTCGAGGAGATCGTTTCTTCGCTGTCTCAGAGCTTTCCCGGCCTCGACTGGTCGAAATTCCCCGATTATCAGTTCGAACGCACAACCCGGCACGGCCGCCGGCGCGCTGCCGAAATGCGAGAAAGCGGCGCCACGCTTGATGCGCTCGGTCTCAATGGCGGTATTGCGCGGGAGACCGCAGCCATCCAGGACGCTATGGCGGCGAGCGGCGTGAAGCCGTCCGGTGATCTTCGAGACACCGTCGCCCGTGTTCTCGCGGCGCGCCGGACGGCGAAATAGCGGCCGGTATCCCTCAAACGCGTCTTGTATACCCGCCGGCTTTTCGAGCCGGAATGCGCGCTGTTTTTCCCTTCTCAACCGCCTGTATACACTGCACTTGGCCAAATCGTCGGATATCGCTAAGATTTCCGGATCGACAGGCGCAGGTTGCGCCGCCCTCGCCACAGGCAAAGGTGCTGATTTGGAAGAGAGTGCAAGAACAACCCACACGATGCGCGCGCTGATGGAGCTGCGGAAGAAGATCCTCAGCGGCGACTATCCCGGCGGCACCCGGCTCTTCGAGGTTCCGCTCGCCGAAACGCTGCAGATTTCCCGCACGCCGGTGCGCGAGGTCATGTCGCGCCTGGCGGAAGAAGGACTGCTCGATCGTCTGGCGAATGGCGGCTTTGTCGTGCGGAGCTTCACCTATGCGGATGCGGTCGATGCGATCGAGCTGCGCGGCGTGCTGGAGGGTACGGCTGCGCGGCTTGCTGCAGAACGCGGCGTTTCTCAGGCCGGGCTTGATCAACTCCGTGAGCTGCTGGCACGACTGGAGGATTGTTTCGGCCAGGCTTCGGATGACGTGGATCTGGAAGCGTATTCCGAGGCGAATGCAAAATTTCACACCGCGCTTGTCGAGCTCTCCGGCAGTACGGTGATCCAACGCGAAGTCGAGCGTGCGACGCGGCTTCCCTTCGCCTCTCCCTCCGCTTTTCTCTCCGGGCGGGCGCATGTCGCGGCCTTTCGCCAGTCTCTCCATATCGCGCAGGATCAGCACCGATCGATGGTTTCGGCGATTGCCGGACGGGAGGGCGCGCGCGCGGAGTTCATCGCCCGCGAGCACGCACGGATTGCCCGGAAGAACCTCGAATATGCCGTCTTCGAGGATCCGGAACTGATGCTTATGGTTCCTGGCCTCGTCCTCCTCAATTCCTGACGGATTCCCTTATCGGTTTTCCACCTGCCGGCGGCCTTCGGTTTACCATCCGGAGGCCGATCGTCAGCCTGCCGAATATTTTCCCTTGAATTTGTCCGCTGATGTCGTCATGTATACATGACACTTCAAACCATAGGGAGGAATTCCGTGACCCAAGCCAATCTTACGCAAGTTTTGAAGGATGCCGGCAACACTGTCGAGCATCTGCGCAACTCCAAGACCGGTATCTATGTATACCCGGTTGTCGCCCCGGAGTTCTCCAACTGGCGTTCGGAACAGGCCGCATGGCGCGAAGGCGCCGTTCTCTTCGACCAGTCTCACCACATGGACGAGCTGATCGTCGAAGGTCCGGATGCGGCAAAATTCCTCGAAAGCCTGGCGATCAACAGCTTTGCGAATTTCGGCGTCGACCGCGCCAAGCACTATGTTCCTGTCACACCGGCGGGCCATGTCATCGGCGACATGATCATCTTCCGGGAAACGGAGGAGAAGTTCGTCCTCGTCGGCCGCGCGCCGACCGCAAACTGGCTGCTCTACAACGCCTCCCTCGGCAAGTATAACGTCAAGCTGACGCACGATCCGCGTTCTCCGTCGCGTCCGGACGGCAAGCTGGTCACCCGCGTTCACTATCGCTTCCAGATCCAGGGTCCGGATGCGCCGAAGGTCTTCGAAAAGATGAACGGCGGCCCGATCCCGGAGATCAAGTTCTTCCATGTCGATTGGATCAACGTTGCGGGCCGCAAGGTTCAGGCCTTGCGTCACGGCATGGCCGGCGCACCGGGGCTCGAAATCTGGGGTCCGTATGCGGAGAAGGACGAGGTCCGCGCCGCTATCCTGAAGGCCGCCGAAGAAGCAGGCGTCGACCTGCGCCCGGTCGGCAGCCGCGCCTATGCCACCAACACGCTGGAATCCGGCTGGATTCCGTCGCCGCTTCCGGCGATCTATACCGGCGAAGAGCTCCAGGCCTATCGCGACTGGCTTTCCGCCCAGAGCTATGAAGCCAGCGGCTCGATCGGCGGCAGCTTCGTCTCCGACAATATCGAAGACTACTATCTGAACCCCTACGAACTGGGTTACGGCGTCTACGTCAAGTTCGACCATGACTTCGTCGGTCGGGCCGCCGTTGAAAAGCAGAAGCAGACACCGCAGCGCCGTAAGGTGACGTTCGAATGGAACTCGGACGACGTCGTGAAGGTCATTGCTTCGGCCTTCCAGCCCGGCGAGCAGGCTGCCAAATGGATCGACTTCCCGCTTTCCAACTACGCTTCGTCGAGCTTCGACAAGGTTCTGAAGAACGGCAAGGTCGTCGGTCTCTCCATGTTCAACGGTTACAGCTACAACGAACGTTCGATGCTGTCGCTCGGCGTGGTCGATGCCGATATCAAGGAGAACGACATCCTGACGCTCGTCTGGGGCGAGCCGGATGGCGGCACTTCCAAGACCTCGGTCGAGCAGGGTCACGGCCAGGCCGAGATCCGCGTCCGCGTCGCGGCCGTTCCCTACGCTCAGGAAGCCCGTGAAAATTACGCCGAAAGCTGGCGCACAAAGAAGGCCCTCTAATCACGAGGCGTGCGAGAAAGCATTTTCTCGCACGCCGCTCCGTCCGTTTGGTCGGACAGTCATCATTGGTGTAAACGGGGGGAGGATCGATTATGGCACTGTTGAATCTTTTCAAAAGCAAACAGGAAGAGCGGTCCGCAGAGCCGGCCGGCTTCCGTGATCTCATCGATGGTTATTCCATCGAGGTCATGCCGCGCACGGCGGCAAAGATCGAAGATTTCAAGACGCTGCTGCCGAAGGGCACAAGGGTCTATATCGCGCATATCGACGGCACGCCGATCGAGGAAATGGTCGAGACGGCGAAGCGCCTGACCAACGACGGTTTCCAGGTCATGCCGCATTTTCCGGCGCGCATCATTCCGAGCCTTGCGACGCTCGAAGACTGGATCAAGCGTTACCACAACGAAGCGGGTGTCGAACAGGCGCTGCTGCTCGGCGGCGGCATTCCGAAGCCGGTAGGCGATCTCGAAAGCTCGCTGCAGCTCATCGAATCCGGCTTGTTTGACCGCTACGGCTTCAAGCGGCTGCATGTCGCCGGCCATCCGGAAGGCAACAAGGATATCGATGCCGACGGCAGCACGAAGATCGTCGACGAGGCGCTGAAACTCAAGCAGGCCTTCTCCGAACGCACCGACGCGGACATGGCCATTGCCACCCAATTCGCTTTCGACGCGAAGCCGGTCATCGCCTGGGCGGAACGTATTGCCGCTGCCGGTGTGAAGCTGCCGATCCATCTCGGCATTGCCGGTCCGACCAAGCTGCAGACGCTGATCAAGTTCGCGATCGCCTGCGGTGTCGGTCCGTCGCTTACCGTGCTGCAGAAGCGCGCGCTCGATTTGAGCAAGCTTCTGGTTCCCTACGAGCCGACCGAGGTTCTGGCGGATATCGCTGATTACAAGGCCGCCCATCCGGAAAGCCTCATCGAGCAGGTCCACGTATTCCCGCTCGGCGGCATTCGTGCCAGCGCCGAGTGGATGAACGAACAGCTCACCGGCGAGCGTCACGTCTTGCCGTGATTTTCGAACTGCGGGCAGGTGATCGACCTGCCTCGCCGCGCCGCTGCCAGGAGGAGAGAAGGCAGGGGAGGAGACAGGGATGGATTATCCCAATCTGCGTCACATTCGTTTGTTTTGCGCCTGTCTGCGCACCGGTTCGCTCACTCAAGCCGCCGACATCGTTGGCGTCACCCAACCTGCCGCCTCGCAGGCGATTTCCCGTCTCGAAGATCTCTTCGGCTCGCGGCTCCTAGAACGCGGCCCCGGCCAGGCGATGTCGACGCCGGAGGGACGTGTCGTGCAGGCGCGTTCTCTGCGGGCGTTGGAGCTCATTCGCACCGGTTGCCAGAAGCTCCAGGCGGATTCCGGTTCCCGCGATTCGGGTGCCGACGCGCGGCTGACGATCTCCCACCTTCGGGCTTTGCAGGCTTTCGCGCAGGCCGGCGGTTTTCCCGGCGCCGCGCGCATCCTCGAACAATCGGGGGCGGCGGTTCAGCGAACGGCGCGCAATGCAGAGGCCGTCCTGGGGACGAGCCTTTTCGAGGCAGACGGTCGCACGACCCGACTTACCAGCGCCGGGCGCGCCGTTGCCCGGTGGGCGGGTCTTTCGCTGAAGGAGCTCGGCAACGCCACCGAAGAGGTGCAGGAGCTGCGCGGCAGGTTCGACGGTCTGGTTTCAATCGGCGCGCTCCCCATGGCGCGCACCACCATCGTGCCGGATGCCATTGCGGCACTTGCCTTCATCTATCCGATGGCACGGTTCGAGATCCTCGAAGGCAGCTATGAGCAGCTCATCAGCGATCTGGAAATGGGTCATATCGATTTCCTCATCGGCGCGCTCCGCAGCGGTATCGCGGCGTCGCTCGTGCAGGAACCGCTCTTCGATTTCCGGCTTGCAGTCGTCGCCGGTGCCGGTCATCCGCTTTCCGGGAAGGCGGATGTGGCGCTCGCCGAGCTTGCCGCCTATCCCTGGGTCGTGGCACGCAAGGGCACACCGAACCGGAGCACATTCGATACGCTGGCCAAGAGGTTTCCGGAAGGACAGCGAAGACAGGGTACGGTCGAGACCGGCTCGTTGACGGCCTTGCGCGGCATCCTGATGCAATCGGATCGGCTGGCGCTGCTTTCCCGCCATCAGCTCAGGCATGAACTGAAAGCTGGTTTTCTCACGCTCCTGAACTATGAAGTTCCGGGAAAGCCTCTTTCGATCGGCATCACCACCCGCCGGAACTGGCAGCCGACGGCTCTCCAGGCGGAATATCTGGCGGCAATCCGCCGGGTGGTGGCGACGGAGGAGACGGTGAGCGCAACGGAAGGGGCGCACCTGCCGTCGCTGAAGGCTGCCGAGTAGCGCCACTTGCCATTGCATAATTCGCGCTTATCGTTATTCCCGCATGTATCGGGCCGGTCTGATGTCGCGCGCCGTCAAAAGAGAGCGGGAGCATCTTGAGAAAGAAGGCCGTCAACAGTCTCGAACGCCTGCAGGCGGTGCTCGATGTCTTCACCGAAGATCATCTGGAATGGACGCCGGAAGAGCTGATGGAGGAACTAGGCTACAGCCGGCCGACACTCTACCGCTATCTGAAGATCCTCAAGGACAGAGGTTTCCTGACCTCCATGCCCAATACCGGTTTCACTCTTGGGCCGAGGGTGGTGGAGATGGATTACCTTCTCCGAAAATCCGACAATCTCCTCCTTTCCGGTGAACCCTACCTGCATCAGCTGACAGGGCGGTACGAATGCACGGCGCTTCTGGTTCGGTGGTACGGTGAAAAGATCCTCTGCGTCGATTCCCTGAGTTCCAGCCATGAGGCGATCAGCAGCTATCCGCGCGGACGCCCCATGCCGCTCAGCCGCGGCGCGATCGGCCGTTCCATCGTGGCATTCCTGCCGCGCCGCAATCTGGTGCCGCTGATCCAGCGCACGCTCGGCGAATGGCAGGCTGCGGGTGTCGGCGATACCGTCGAAGCCGTTCTGGATGCGCTCAAATCCATCCGCAAAACGGGTTATGCCCTGGCCTATGGCGAAGTGACGCCGGGTGTCGTCGGCTTTGCGGCGCCGATCTTCGATGCCGGCCAAAGCCCGATTGCAAGCTTCTCCGTATCCATCGCCCAGGAGCTCGTACGTGGCTCCGTCGCGGAGGAGATCGGGCGGGACGTAAGACGCGCAGCCGGTGAGATCAGCGCCGCGCTTGCCTCCCATCGTCACAAAATTTTAAGTCAATAATCTCATATTGCAAGAAAATTGGTTGACTTGATGCGTTTGCCTGCCCATGGTGAGGGCAAGCTGCCCAGCACTTGCGCATGATTTTTTCAAAGCTTCCGAGGCACGTCCGCCGGAACAAGATTGGAGGAGCATTCCATGAAGAAGATCGATATTTTCAACCACATCTGGCCGAAGCCGTTCTTCGACCGCCTCATCGGCTATATCGGCACGATGACCGATGTCACTATGCGCAGCGGCGCCGTGCCGATGATGACCGACCTCGACCGCCGTTTCCAGGTCATGGACATGTTCGGCGAAGACTACCAGCAGGTCCTGTCGCTCGCCTCGCCGCCACTCGAGAAGCTCGCCGGCGCCGAGCGCGCCCATGACCTCGGCCAGATCGGCAACGATTCGATGGCCGAACTCTGCCGGAAGTATCCGGAACGCTTCCCGGCCTTCATCGCCACCGTGCCGATGGAAAACCAGGAATGGATGATGAAGGAAACCAAGCGCGTCATCGAGGATCTCGGCGCGCACGCCATACAGATATTCACCAATTACAGCGGCAAGCCGCTCGACCTGCCGCAGTTCGAGCCTTTCTTCGAATATATGGCCAAGGCCGGCAAGCCGATCTTCCTGCATCCCTCGCGCGGCGCGAACTTCCCGGACTATCTCACCGAGGACCGCTCCGAATACGAAATCTTCTGGACCTTCGGCTGGCCCTACGAAACCTCGGCCGCTATGGCACGCCTCGTCTTCTCGCGCATGTTCGACAAGTACAAGGGTCTGAAGATCGTCACCCACCATGCCGGCGGCATGGTGCCGTTCTTCGAAGGCCGCGTCGGCGCGGGCTGGGATCAGATGGGCAAGCGCACGTCTGATCGCGATCTTTCGGTGGTGTTGAAGGCGCTGGAGCGCCCGCATCTCGAATATTTCAAGGAATTCTTCGCCGATACCGCGAGCTTCGGTTCGACCAAGGCGATCGAGCATGCGATCGAATTCTTCGGCGAGGACCGCGTCGTGTTCGCATCCGACGCGCCGTTCGATCCGGAAGGCGGCCCGATGTACATCCGCGAGACCATCAAGGTTCTCGACAACATGAACATTTCGGACGCCACCCGGCAGAAAATCTACGAGGGCAATGCCCGCAAGCTGCTCGGCTTGAAGTAAGCGGCCAGGCTTTCATTCAATGGAACGCGCGGGTGCCAAGACGCCCGCGCGTTTTTCATTGGGCCGGTCCGCCAAGCCGGGCGATATATCGTTGCGCCGAGCGGGCGACGATCTCCTGTCCATCCTGGCGGACGTTCTGGTGCGAAAAGGCGCCGTAGATGCGCTCGAATGGCCAGGGAGCGAGCCGCTCGGCCACATCTGCGACTTCCGCAGCGCTGAGCGGCAGCATGTTGGGATAGCTCCACATGAAGGAGATGTAATCGGCACCGGGCGTCACCTGCACGATGTCGCCGGCAAGCAGCACGCCCCGATCGTCATCTCCTGTCCAGTGCAACATCGTGCCGCCGGCGAAATGCCCGCCGCCGCGGACAAGCGTTATGGCGGAGGAAAGGACAAGGGCATCGTCCTCCCAGAGCCGGATATAGTCGGATGAGCGGCAGATCCATTCCCGGTCGGCTGCATGCAGGTAGATGGGTGCATCGAATGCCGCGGCCCAATCCTGCATCGTCGTGTAGTAATGGGGATGCGAGATGGCGATTGCGGTGAGGCCACCCAGAGCCTCGATGATGGTCTTGGTCGCATCGTCGATGAGCGCGATGCAATCCCAAAGCACGTTTCCCGATGGTGTCCGGAGAAGCAGGGCGCGTTGGTTGATGGCGAAAGCCGGCACGGTCTGGATCGCCATCAAGCCCGGCTCAAGTTCAAACCAGGTGTTGCGATGCGTCCGAGCCAGCTTTTCCGGCGTCGTCCACGTCTGTCCGGAGACGGGCACATATTGTCGCTCATCGCTGCAGATCGGGCAGATTTCCGGCGCTTTATCCGTCTGATTGAAAGAGGTGCCACAGGCGCAGCAAAGAAAAATCGTCATCGGATCCTCCCGCGTGGTTTGACCACGCTTGTCATCAAACTGATAAGAAACGCCATCCGCGGCGGAAAGGAAAGCCGTCGCTTCCTTTTCGGTCAGAACGTTCACATTCTCGTCGATAGATTCATCCTTTCCAAAGAGCGGACCGGTAAGGTCCGCATGGATTTTCTTCATGCATCGAGGATCGAATGACAGCCCCGAAGGCAGTCCGGCTGTTGAACCTGGATATCCTGCGCCTCATTTCGGCGCTGATGGTGCTGGCGTTCCACTACGGTTTTCGCATGCGGCTTTCCGGCGAGGGCGGCGGAACCGGCTTCCCGGAGCTGGCACCCTTTGCCATGTGGTTCGATACGGGTCTGCTGATCTTCTTCGCCATTTCCGGTTATGTCATCACCCTGTCGGCGGAGGGCCGTTCCGCCTATGATTTCGCTATCGGGCGTTTCGCGCGGCTCTGGCCGACATTCATCGTCTGCGCGAGTATCACCGCGATAGTTCTGTCCCTCTGGCCGGTGCCGACCATCGATCCACCAACCGTGAGGCAATGGCTGGCGCATCTTGCCATCATCTCGCGTGGTCTCGGCCAGCCCTTCCTCGATGGCGCCTATTGGACGATCGCCTACGAAATCATCTTCTACGGCTGGGTTTTCGTGATGATAGCGAGCGGTGTTTTCGAGCGCGGCTGGCGCGTCGTTGTCGTGATCTGGCTGACGATTTCGGTCGTCAACGAGGCCGTGGTCGGCAGCGGGGCGATCCAGAAGCTGCTGATCACCGAATATTCCGGCTATTTCGCCTTCGGTTTGGCGCTCTACAAGGCGCAGAAGCATTTTTCGGCGGCGAATCTCTGCGTCCTCGGCGCAGCCGCCTGCTGGGCAATCGTAACGCCGTTCCTTACCGAGCCGGACTTCGTCGAAATGTACGGACTGAATCGCTCCGTCATTGGCCTTGCATTGATCGGCCCGGCGGCATTGGTCGTCATGACCCTTGCTGCATTGGCGCCGTCACTGCGCATCCGTCCTGCCGTGGCGATCGGTCTCGGTGGGCTTACCTATCCGCTCTACCTGCTCCACCAGAATATCGGTTATGCCGTATTTGCCCATTTCGGCACGGAGCAGAACCGCTGGCTCGTCGCGCTCGTCCTGATCGCCATTCTGTTGTTCGTTTCATGGGTGATCGCCCGTACAATCGAGCCGATGGCAAGGCGGACGATCATCCGCGCCGCCGGTCAATTGAAGATTGGCTTCGGGCGTTTGAAACAGCGGGCAGCGTAATTCAAAAAAGGCCATGCTTGCTTCGTCCGCTTGCGGAAGCTTGGCCGGCCGCAATGATCAGTCGAGGGATTTGTGATTGGTGCGGAGATAGTCCATCAGGTCTGCCGCGGGTTTTGACAAAGGCCGGCGAAGCGAAGCGATCTGGCGCACGTCGAAGGTCAGGTCGCCGCCGGCGAAATCGAGCTTCGTCAAAAGGCCACGCTCGATATCCGCCGAGACGCTTCTTTCCAGCGAGCAGGCTATGCCGACGCCTGCCGCCACGAATTCGCGCAGGAACTGATATTCCGTTGCCTGGGCCGCCACCTTCACATGCGCAATGCCCGCATTTGCAAGCAGTTTCGAGACGCCGCGGCCGAACTGCGAGGAGGGAGGCGGGCCGACGAAATCGTAGCGCGCCACATCCTGCGGCCTGATCCGCTTGCGGCGGGCGAGCGGGTGGTCAGGGGAAGCGATCAGCACCAGTTTTTCGCGGCCGATGATCTCGGCGCGCATGCCTCGGATATCCTCATTGCCGAGAAAACAGCCGACATCCGCCAAGCCGTCGCGGACTTCGGCAAAGACGTCCTCCTGCTTGCCGATTCTCAAAACCAGCTGGACATCCGGCCGCGACAGGGCGAAATCCGTGATTTCCTTCTTCAAAACGAAGTTCGCGAGGCTGCGCTGGCAGGACAAAACCACCTGCTGGCCCGTCTCTCCGCGAATTTTTATCACCTCGGCCCGCATATCATCGGCCTCGGCAAGCAGTTCGCGCGCATGTTGCAAGACGCTGCGGCCGATCTCGGTCAGAAGCGGCTTACGGCCGCGCCGACGCACGAAGATCTGGCCGCCGATCTCCTTTTCGATCGCCATGATATGCGCGCTGACGGAGGGTTGGGCGATGCCGAAACGATCTGCCGCGGCCGCGAAGCTTCCCTCCTCGACCACTGCAACCAGAACTTCCATTCGCCGCAGCGTGACATTGAACATGGTGATAACCTATAGCCTATAGGCTATCAAACCTAAAGCCCCCAAACCCGTTGCTAGTTGCCGTCCTGATCGATCAAATACTGATCGAGGGTGAGGAATGACGAGGACGATCTGCTTGGGAGCTGGCGCGCTGACCATCAGCCGGAGTGTCCCGCCACCTGAAGCCGAAGTTTCGGCAATCCCTGGAGACATAGCATTCCGCACGTGGCCCGCGTGCGGGCAGGAGGACGCATGAATATTGTCGGAATTGATATTGGCGGTACGTTCACCGATCTCGTCGGCTACGTCGATGGCAGGATCGTGACGTCGAAAACCTCGACCGTGCCCGCCGATCCGACCCAGGGCATCGCCCGCAGCCTGGAACTCGCGAACTGCGATCCCGACGCGCTCAACGAAATTCTTCACGGTTCGACGATAGCCATCAACACGGTGCTGGAGCGCAAGGGCGCCCGCACGGCCCTGATCACCACTCACGGTTTCCGTGACGTCTATGCGATCGGCCGCTCGAACCGTATCCAGGCCTTCAATCTGTTCTTCAAGCGCCCACAGCCGTTGGTGCCACGCAGCCTGACCTTCGAAATTCCGGAACGCATTCTGGCTTCCGGCGAAGTTCTGGAAGCACTGGACGAAAAGGCGGTTGCGGGCATCATTTCCGAGATCGAGGCGGCCGGCGTCGAATCCGTTGCGGTTTGCCTGCTGCATTCCTGGGCCAATCCCTCGCATGAGCGCCGCGTCGGCGAGATACTGCGCCGGGCGCTGCCGAGTGTTTTCGTCACCCTGTCTCATGAAATTCTCCGCGAATATCGCGAATACGAACGCTCCTCGACGACCGCGCTCAACGCCTTCGTCGGCCCGCGCGTCGAGGGCTATCTCAAGCGGCTTGAAACCTATCTCCGCTCCGGTGCCTTCGGCGGCAAGATCCATATCATGCGATCGAATGGCGGCGTCATGTCGATCGGGCAGGCGCAGGAACAGCCGGTCTCGATGATGGAATCCGGTCCGGTCGCCGGTATGATCGGCGCGGGCCGGCTCGCCAGGATACTCGGCCTCAAGCGTTGCATCGGGTTCGACATGGGCGGCACGACCGCCAAATCGAGCCTGATCACCGATGGAGCGCCGGCTATCGAAACCGGTTACGTGATCGGTGAAGAGGCAGACGGCCAGCCGATGCAGCTGCCGGTCGTCAATATCGTCGAAGTCGGCGCCGGCGGCGGTTCGATCGCCTGGGTGGATAATGCCGGTGGCCTGCATGTCGGTCCGCAGAGCGTCGGCGCCGATCCGGGCCCTGCCTGCTATGGCAAGGGGGCGGACCTGCCGGTCGTCACCGACGCGGACCTGATCCTCGGCCGCATCAATCCGCAGCGTTTCCTGAATGGCGGCATGCCGCTCGACAAGGCCGCTTCCGAGCGGGCGATGATGAACAAGGTCGGTACGCAGCTAGGGCTCAATGCCGTGGAAGCGGCGCTCGGTGTCGCCAAAATCGCGGACACGTCCATGTCGCTTTCGGTGCGTGCGGTCTCGATCCACAAGGGCATCGACCCGCGCGACACCGCCATGATCGCCTTTGGCGGCGCCGGACCGCTGCATGCGATTGCGATCGCCCGCGAAATATACATCCCGCAGGTGATCATCCCGAAACTGCCGGGTACGTTCTCGGCTCTCGGCATGCTGATGGCCTCCTGGCGGCAGGACTTCGTGCAGACCTTCATCGGCCGCGTCGGCGAACTGACGGAAGAGGCGGTGAACAAGGTTTATCAGGAACTTGTCGCCAGTGCCCGCGAACAGATGAAGCGCGACGGCATCTCGGAAACCGAAGCCGATTACCGCTTCTTCGCCGACCTGCGTTATGCCGGCCAGGAGCATGCGATCTCGATCCCGATCGAAGCGACCACCCAGCTTTTCGGCGACACTAACGAGGTCCGCAAGCGTTTCGACGCCGAGCATGATCGCCGCTACAGCCAATCGGCCCCGACCGAAGCGCTGGAAATCGTCAGCCTGCGCCTCGTGCTGACCGCCGCCCGCACCGACAATGTCGCCGAGGAATGGCTGTCGCGCCCGTGGGAACCGGAGGCGGAAGCCGAGGTCGGCAGCCGCGAGGTGGTGTTCAATGACGCCTCCAAGCCGCTGAAGACCGCCATCTACTGGCGCCCTGCTCTGCCGGCCGGTTTCAAGCTCACCGGTCCCGCCGTCATCGAGGAGCCGAACTCCACCATCCTGATCCATCCCAGCGATGAAGTGGTCGTCCACGAAGCCGGCCATCTCCTGGTGACGCTCGCCAAGCAGAGCGAGGAATAAGACATGACCCCGATGAAGAACGATCCGATCACCGTCGAAGTCGTCCGCAATGCCATCGTCGCCTATGGCGACGAGATGGCCGAGGCGCTCTGCAAATCCGCCTACAACATGATGATCTACGAGGTCCGCGACTATTGCTGCGGCCTGATCGACACGACCGGACGGATGATCTCGCAGAACCGCGGCGGCCTGCCGATCTTCCTCGCCGATCTCGGCATCGCGGTCGAGGACGGGATCAAGAAATACGGCCTCAAGGGTTTCGAAGAAGGCGATGTCCTTGTCATGAACCACGGCCATATCTGCGGCCAGCACCTGAACAACGTCGTCGTCTATGCGCCCTGCTTCCATGAAGGCGAGCTGATCGGCTTTGCCGCCAACCGCGCTCACTGGGTCGATATCGGCGGCGGCCGTCAGGGTTTCGGCTCCAACGCCACGACGGATATCTTCTCCGAAGGTCTGCAGATGCGCTCGCTGAAAATCTACAAGGCCGGCGAGCTGAACGACACGCTCTATCAGATCATCCAGGACAACATCCGTTATCCGGATGCCAGCCTCGGCGATCTTCGCGCCCAAATCGCATCGTGCCAAATCGGTGCCAAGCGTTATTCCGAACTCGTCGCCCGTTACGGCCGCGACGTGGTGGAAGGCTGCGTCGAAACCATCTGGGACCATGCCGACAAGGCGGTCCGGCAGGTCATCGAGCGCATTCCGGACGGCACCTATTCGGCCGAAAGCTATCTCGACAACGACGGCCGCGATCTCGCGACGCCGCTTAGGATCGCCATCAAGGTGATTGTGTCCGGTTCGACCATCACCGTCGATTTCCACGGCATGCATCCGCAAGTGAACGGCCCCTTGAATTCCGGCCGTTCGGGCGGCATCGCGGCGGCCCGCGTCGCCTTCAAGGCGCTCACCTCGCCGGAGCTCGATGTCAACGAAGGCTGCTTCCGGGCTCTCAATGTCGACCTGCCGGATGGCACCATCCTTTCGGCCCGCCCGCCGGCCGCACTCGGCCAGTGGAGCATAGCTCTGCCGACCGTCATCGACACGATCCTCAAGGCGCTGGCGCCGGCCGTGCCGGAACTCATTCCGGCGGCTCATAAGGGCGACATGGGCGGCTGCTCCTTCTTCGGTTTCTACGACGACGGCTCGCGCTTCCTGCTGATGAACATCTTCGGCGGCGGCTGGGGCGGTCGTCCGCATGAGGACGGCGAATCCGCTGCCGTCTCCGTCTGCCAGGGCGACGTGCGCAACACGCCGGTCGAGCTGCAGGAGATCAAATATCCCTTCATCATCGAGCGTCATGCGCTCAGACCGGATTCCGGCGGCGCCGGCGAACATCGCGGCGGCCTCGGCATCGAGCTCACCTATCGATGCCTGCGCGCCTGCCGCGGCAATATCAACTTCGACCGCACTGTCACTCCGCCGTGGGGTCTGCATGGCGGCAAGACGGGCGAAATCTCGATCGCGATCATCGACGGCGCCGACGGCACGCAGCAGAAGGTCCACAAAGCGACCGACGTGCAGTTCAAGCCGGGGGACCGCATCACCTTCCTGACCGCCGGTGGCGGCGGTTACGGCGATCCGCGCAACCGTTCGCGCTCCGATCTCGAAGAGGACATCTCCAACGGTCTCGTTTCGCCGGAAGCGGCGGCTCGCGACTACGGTTATGGCGAACCGGCTCTGCCGCGCCGTATCGCGGTGAACGGCTGAGGGGCGTGGCGATGATCGGCGAAATCCGCAAGAAACGGTTGATCGAGGCGATGCTGGAGGCGGGGTTGGACGGTCTCGTGCTCTACGGCAATGCCTGGCAGAACGACTACCTGCGTTATGCCGCCGATTTCGGCATTCTCGAAGGCGAGGGACTGGCGGTCGTCACCCGCGACGGCAACGTGATCCTCTATCTCGACGATCAGCTGGAGGGCGAGCGCGCTTCCGTCGAGTGCCCCGAGGTGAAGACCGTTGTGGCGGACGACCTGATCGGCACGGTTTCCGGTGTCATCGCAAGACTCGGCAACAGCCGCATCGCCGCCGGTCCCAAGCGCCATCTGCCCTACGGTCTCGCGGCTCAGCGCGGCGACCTTAGGTTCGAGGATGCGACGGCGCTGGTCGATCGCCTGCTGATGGTGAAGTCGGCCGACGAGCTGAATGCGGTGCGCAGTGCCGCCCGGCTGGCTGACGAAGGTTATGCGGTGTTCCGCAACGCCGCCGCCGTCGGCAAGAAGGATTACGAGCTGATCGCCGAGATCGAATCCTTCTTCCGCAATGAAGGCGTCGACGACAATTTCATGATCATCGGCGTCGGTGGTCCGGAAGTGCGCGGCATGGCGCCGCCGCTCGGCAAGGTGCTGAAGCCCGGCGATTTGGTGACGACCGAGCTCACCCCTTGCGTCAACGGCTATTACGTCCAGATCTGCCGGACACTGGTGATCGGCGAGCCGAGCGAGGCGCAACGCAGGGTTTTTGGTATCTATAACGATGCGCTGGAAGCCGGGCTTGCGGTCGTCAAACCGGGCGTCACGGCGGCAGATATCGCTCGCGCGGAAAACGAAATCTTCCGTGCTCACGGGCTGGGTGACTATGTCACCAGCGAATATACCCGCGTGCGTGGTCATGGCCTTGGCCTCTTCCCGGATACCAAGCCGCATATCCTCGAGGATGTGAACACGGTGATCGAGGAGGGCATGTCGCTGATCGTGCATCCGAACACCTACAATCCCGAGATCGGCTATTTCGTGCATGGCGACTCGCTGATCGTCCGCGCCGACGGGCCGGAAATCCTGACGAAGACGCCGCGCCAGTTCTTCTCGGTCGATGCGAGGAGGGTTGCGGCATGAGACACGGGCTGATCCTCTGGCGCGAAGACGAACTTTCGCTTTCCGACGTGAAGGCCCGGCAGACCCGTCTGCAGCAGGCGATCGCAGCAGCCGGCCTGGACGGGCTGCTGATCTACACGAACCATGTGCGCTCGGCCGGTGTGACCTGGGTTTCCGGTTTCACGCCCTATTGGTCGGATGGACTTGTCCTGGTGCTGCGCGAAGGCGCTCCGATCTTCCTGACCGCGCTCTCCAAGCGTGTCGGCGAATGGGTGAAGTCCGTCGCCCCGGCTTTCGAAGTTGCGCATTCGCCCTTCCCCGGCAAGCTTGCCGGCGAGCGGCTCGCCATGGTCGGTGCCAAGCGACTTGGCGTGGTCGAGCTGGACCGCATGCCGGGCGGTGTGGTGGACGAGATTCTATCCGTCCTTCCGGCCGAGCTTTCCGATGCGACCGACCTGTTTACGAAAGTTCGCGGTCAGGCTGATCGTGCCGAGCTGAATCTTGTCCGCCATACGGACAATCTCGCTCGCGAGGCATTCAAGGCCGGTGATGTCAAAAGCAGATATGCGGGTGATTTCACCGGTCCGGTGGAGCGCGCCGTACGGTTGGCTGGCGCCGAGGAATGTTACGTTGCCGTGGCGCCTGATCTTTCGAAGGATCGGCGATTTATCCGAACGGGTAAGGCCGAACTCGGCCGGACTTTCGCGGTGCGGCTCTCGGTCGCCTATAACGGGGTGTGGGTCCGCCGCATCGAGACTTTCTCTTCCGTTTCCGAAATCGCCGCCCGTCTCGCCTCCGTGAGCGTCGAGCTGGACAGGGTCGCTCCCAATCTTCCGGCGGACAGTTCGAGTTCGGCTTTCTACCTGCCTGACGGTGCAAAGCTCATCGATTGGCATCTCGAAGCGCCTTACGGCACGCGGCCCCTCAAAGTCGTCGCGGATGCTGGGACACCGCTTGCTACTCCGGTGCCCTACGGCATCCTGACGGCAGCTTTCACGCTTGATGGCGGAACGATCGTGGCATCACGGCCTGTCGGTCTTGGTGGCAATTCGTTGCGAGAGGCCGCCGCATGAACGCACGTGATCTCGTGTCTATTCTTCTGGCGATCGATGGCGGAGACCGGAAGCTCCGCGATCTCGTCAACCTGCATACCGTCGACGCGCTTGTCTGTCTGGCGGCCGGTGCCGGTGTGAAAGAAGCTTCCTCCTTGCTTGCCTTCTATCGCGAAACCGGTGCCGGCGACGCAATCTCCTCTGCTGCGGGCGCGTCGGCGGTTATCAGGTTCACGGAATGGGATGCGATCCAAGTGCCCTCTTGCGCTACGCCGGATGCCATGGCGGTGCCGGCGGCGCTGGCTTTTGCGCAGGACTACGGAACTTATGTGAAGGCCGTTGCGGCCGGTCATTCGGTCGGCGTGGCGCTTTCGGAAGCCGTGGGCGGCGTTGCGGCATTGCCTGAAACCTGGCCCGGCCTGTTCGCGGCGCCGGCGGTTGCTGCGGTCAGCGCGGCGATCGCGCTCGGTCTTTCGGAAGAGCGGATCGCGCAGGCGCTGGTGCTCGCCATGGCTGGCTGTTCCGGTAGAAACGGGCGGCCTTCCGGCATGCCTTCGGCACGTTGGCTGGCGATCGGCGAGGCGACGTTCAAGGGCATCCGCGCGGCACTGGCTGCAAAGGCCGGCATCAAAGGCGATCTCGATCTGCTGTCTCCCGCCTGGATGAAGGGACAAGCCGCTGCCGCCGGCGCTCTGGAGGCAAAGCATGTCGATCCGATGGCGATCGCGCGCGTGGGCGTGAAGCCTTTCGTCTCGGCCCGCCAGGGGATGAACGCCATCCAGGCTTTTTCCAGTCTGCTGGAGAAGGGCCTTGATCCGGATGCGATCGAAACCGTGCAGGTCTTCCTACCGCCGGTCGCAGTTCCGGTCGTCAGCCGGCCACTGAATACCGAAGACCGGCTTTCGACCATCGCCCACCTCGGCCTGCAGTTGGGCATTGCCGCCTATGAGCCGCTGCGACTGATGGACGTGGATCGCAGCCGGCCGTTCGATAAGGATGTCCTGGATTTCGCTAGGCGTGTCACGATTACGGCAGATGATCGTCTTGCCGCCGAAGGCTGGCCGGCGCGGGTTGTCGTCTCGGAGAAGGGGCAGACACGCGAGACTGTCTGGCCGCAGAATTATGGCGAGAGCCCGCAGAGTGCTCTCGATCGCAAACTCGAAAGTTTGCCGACGGCCGTGATGCGGCCATTGCAGCGGATCGAGGCGGCCTTCGCGGGAGCCGATCTCTCGGTGGTCGCGGAGGCGCGTGGCCTGATACGAAACCTGACCGATTCCCGGCCCTCGGAGAGCGAGGCAGCCTGAAGAGACTCTGAAATTAAGTCATGACGGATGCCGCAGAGGAGTGCCGGCATCTCATAAGGAGGAGAGAGAATGCTGAAATTCCTGACAACATTGGCGACTGCGGCGGCATTTACCGCGCTGTCCTGGCAGATTGCGAGCGCCCAGGCGATCGAAAAGACCGATATCACGGTCGGCCTGCCTCTCAACACGTCGACCCTGCTGCCGATCTACGTGGCGGACGCTCAAGGCTTCTTCAAGGAAGAGGGCGTCAACGTGAAGGTCGTCGCCTTCAAGGGCGGTACCGAACTGGTGCGCGGCATGGTCGCCGGTGCCGTCGATATCGGCGTCGGTGCCTTCTCCGAAGCGTTGGTCGGCGTCGAGACCGGCCAGGGCGTGAAGATCTTCTACGGCGGCTTCAACATGGCGGTCTTCGACTGGTATGCCGTGCCGTCGATCAAGACGCTCGACGAAGCCAAGGGCAAGCGCTTCGGCATCTCGACTTTCGGCTCATCGACCGACTTCCTGACCCGTTACGCCCTCTCGACCAAGGGCATCAATCCGAAGACGGATGTGCAGATCGTCCAGGGCGGCGGTTCGGTCCCGCGTCTTGCCGCGATGGAAGCCGGTCAGCTCGAAGTCAACATCTTTGCAACGCCGGAAAAGTTCATGGCGGCCGATCGCGGCTTCAACCTGATCCTGCAGCAGAAGTCGATCGCCCCCGACTTTCCGTTCCACGTCTTCTATGCGCGCGAGGACTTCATCAAGAACGATCCGAACGCCATCAAGGCCGTGCTGCGCGGTTTCGCCAAAGCGGTCCGCTGGGCCAAGGAGCACAAGGAAGAATCAGTCAAGCTTCTAGCTTCCAAGCTCGGCCTCGAAGAGAAATATCTGAGCCGCGGTTACGACGATTTCATCGACGAAATCTTCGAGGACGGCCGTATGCCGAGCGAAGCCGGCATGAAGACCTTCTGGGACATCGGCATCATGAACGGCACCTACAAGGAGCCGATGCCGGTCGACAAATATTGGGTCGGCACGTTCCACGACACCTACGACGAATGGAAGCCGTAAGTCTCCGTTTGTATGATAGTATAACGAGCGGGCGGAGGTCCGCTCAGGAGGAAAGAGAAGTGGCGCAGATTGAAATCCGCGATCTCGGGATCGATTACCGCAAACCGAAGAGTGATGAGGTGTTTTCCGCCGTAGACGGCGTAGCGCTCTCGATCGAGAAGGGCGAATTCGTCACCATCGTCGGCTCCAGCGGCTGCGGCAAGAGCACGCTTCTGATGGCGGTAGCGGGCCTCGTGAATCTGTCGCGCGGCTCGATCCGGATCGATGGCAGGGGGGTGACCGGTCCGGGTCCCGACCGCGCCGTCGTGTTTCAGGAGCCGTCGCTTCTTCCCTGGCGGTCGGTTCGCGGCAACGTCAAGTTCGGGCTCGAAATGCAGCGCTGGAGCGGGGGTAGCCTCGATGAGAGGGCGATGCAGATGATCCGCCTCGTCGGTCTCGGCCGTTTCTCCGATTACCAGCCGCACCAGCTCTCCGGCGGCATGCGTCAGCGGGTCAACATCGCCCGCGCGCTTGCCGTCGATCCCGAAGTGCTGCTGATGGACGAGCCTTTCGGCGCGCTCGACGCTCAGACCCGCGAGATCATGGGCACCGAGCTTTTGCGCATCTGGGAGCGTGACAAGAAAACCGCGCTGTTCGTTACCCACGACATCGACGAGGCGATCTTCCTTGCGGACAAGATCGTGGTCATGGGCCGTAACCCCGGCCATATCAAGGAAGTGATCAAGGTCGATCTGCCGCGCCCACGTGACGAGGCCGTGCTCGACAGCGAGGATTTCCACAATCTCCGCAAGCGCCTGCGTGCCCATTTGGCGGAAGATATGTCCAGCATGCAGCTGGTGCAGGAGGTCGCATGAGATCGGCAGAAATCACCGCCGCACCGGCGGAAGCCAGACAGGTGTCTTTTTCTTTCCTGCGTCCGTCCCGTTCAGCGGTGGTCGGCATGCTGGCCGTCCTGTCATTTCTCATTCTGTGGCAGGTGGCGCCGTCGATGGGCTGGGTGAACGGCCGGTTCACCAGCCGGCCGACCGAAGTTTTCCTCGCCGCGATCGATATATTCAGGAATGACAATTTTCTCTATCATGCGCGTATCAGCCTGACGGAATTCGTCGCCGGCTTTGCGCTGGCGATCGTCGTGTCCATTCCGCTTGGCGTGCTGCTCGGCACGTCGAAGATCGCACGCTATCTGATCGATCCGCCGCTGATGGCTCTCTATATCGCGCCAACGCTGGTGCTCCTGCCGATCCTGGTCATCTGGCTCGGCATCGACATGGCGCCGAAGATCGCGGTCGTCTTCCTCGGCGCCGTCTTCCCGATCGTACTGAACACGATGGCCGGGATGAGCGAGGCCGATTCGAAACTTCTGCGCATGGCGCGTTCGTTCGGAGCATCCAAATTCGACATCTTTTCGCGTGTGCTGGTGCCTGGCTCGCTGCCCGCATTGCTCACGGGCATCAGACTTGCTGTCGGCCGCGCCGTGCTCGGCGTCGTGGTGGGCGAGCTCTTCGTGTCGCAGGCGGGCATCGGCTACCAGCTCAATCTCTATGGCCAAGCCATGCGCATCGACCGGCTGCTCGTCTACGCGCTGGTTGTCAGCGCCTTCGGCTATACGCTGACGATCCTGGTCCGTTCGGTGGAAAACAAGGTCCGCGATTGGAGGTCGAAATGATTGCCGAACTCTTCTACCGCCGCCAGGCACTGGTTCTCGGCACGCTGTCGATGATCGGCCTCGTCGTTCTTTGGCAAATCGCCGTCGACGGCGATTTCATCAACCCGTTCTTCATCTCCACGCCAAGCCAGGTCTGGGCCGAATTCGTCGCCCAGTTCCAGGACGGCCAGGTTGCGGCCAATGTCGGCGCGACGCTTTACTGTTTCGCCTGGTCGATGGGGCTTGCTACCGTGGTCGGCATCCTGCTCGGCATGCTGGCCGGCTGGTTCTCGGATGTGGAAGCGGCGCTCGAACCCTTCATCTGGTTCAAATATTCCGCGCCGACAGTCGCCTTCTATCCGCTCTTCGTCGCCTGGCTCGGTTACGGCACGCCGACAATCATCGCGATCGCCTTTCTGTTCGCGCTGACACCGATCTATGCCAACACGCTCTCGGGCATCAAGAATACCGATCGGGACCTTGCCCGCGCCGCCCGTTCCTTCGGGGCGAAACCCTACGACATCTTCTTCCGCGTCGCGCTGCCGGGTTCTGTCCCTGTCATGGTGGCCGGTCTTCGCCTCGGCGTCGGCCGCGCGCTGACCGGCGTCGTGGTGGCCGAACTCTTCGGCGCCAATGCCGGGCTCGGCTACGCAATCACCTATTACGGCCAACTCATGCAGACGACCAAGATGATGGTGTCGATCGTCATCGTCATCCTGCTCGGCGTCATCCTGACCCAGATCCTGTCATTCCTGGAATCCAGGACCGACTCCTGGCGCATGGATACCGGCAGCTGAAACCATCGAGGATAGAGCCATGAAGATCATCGATTCCCATTTCCACTGGTGGCCGCGGTCGATTTTCGAGCCGCTCTTGAAGCGCGAAGGCTTTCCGAAGGCAGTGGTGAACGCGCGCGGCGGTTACACCTATCACGGTGCCAACGGCCGCCGCGGCACGGTGGCGAGCTGGAAGGAGTGGTTCGATCTCGACGAACAGCTCGGCTATATGGACAGCCTCGGCCGCGACATCTCGGTCGTCTGCTCGATCGGACCTCTCTCGGTCTATTTCTCCGAGCTTCCGGGGGAAGAGGGCCGCGATGCGGCGCTCGCCTGGAACGAGGAAATGGCCTGGGCGCAGCGGCGTTATCCCGGCCGTGTCTGGGCTTCGGCGGCCATTCCGCTCGTCGATACGAAGGTCGCCATCGAAGTGCTGGACGATGCCGTCAGCCGGCTCGGTCTGATGGGCGTCAACCTGCCAGGCAGCGTCGGCAAGGAAGGCATGATCGACGATGAGCGGTTGGAACCCTTCTACAGCCGGGTGGAAGAACTCGGCCTGCCGGTCTTCCTGCACCCGACCGATGCGGTCTTCGCCGACCTGCTTCAGGGGTATAACGACGCGCTGCATCTCAGCCTTGGCCGTGTGATGGAAGTCAGCGCCGCGGCCTCGCGCCTCATCCTCTCCGGCATGCTGGAGAGGCATCCGGGGCTTAAGGTGGTCATGTCGCATACGGGCGGCGCACTACCCTACCAATCCGGCCGCATGGACAAGAACTCCAAGACCGCCGGCCTGCCGAAGCCGGTCAGTCATTATCTTCACCGCATGTTCACCGATACGGTCTCGCCGCATTCGGCCGGCATGAAGTTCGCGATCGAATATTTCGGCACGGACAACGTCATGTACGGCACGGACTATCCGTGCTGGGATCCGGCCGTCTGCTTGAAGCTGCTCGATGAGATCGAGATGACGCCTGCGGTGAAGCAGAAGATTTTTTACGACAACGCAATCCGCATCCTCGGGCTGAAGCTGTCGACGGCCGCCGCGGCCTGATCTTACCATATTTCCGGACATATCCTGTTCGTCATTGAACATGGACCGAATGGAAACCGCATCCTAAGTTGTTTGAGGCCGCCGGGGAGGGTGGCGAGGAGGAGCAGCGAATGGATCGCATGAAGAACAAGGTCGTTCTCGTGTTTGGCGCCGGTTCGGCCGGGCCGGGTTTCGGGAACGGCAAGGCCGCCGCCGTCGCCTATGCCCGCGAAGGCGGCAGCGTCGTCTGCGTCGATGTCGATCTCGATGCAGCAAGGAATACGCTTGAGGTCATCGAGACCGAGGGCGGGGTGGGTTTGGCGCTGGCCGCCGACGTCACGAAATCCTCGGATATTGCCGCCGTCGTCGAAAAGACCATGGAGCGCTTCGGCCGCATCGACGTACTGCACAACAATGTCGGCATCAATGTGCCGGGCGGCGCGGCGGAGGCCACCGAAGAGAGCTGGCGGCGGGTAATGGACGTCAATCTCACCAGCGCATTCCTCACCTGCAAGGCGGTCCTGCCCATCATGGAACGTCAGGGGAGCGGCGCAATCATCAATATCTCGTCGCTCGCCTCCATCCGATGGACCGGCTATCCCTACGTTTCATATTATGCATCCAAAGCCGCTCTCAATCACTTCACCCGGGCGATCGCGATCGAATATGCCGCAAAGGGTATCCGCGCCAACGCGATCCTGCCGGGCGTGATGGACACGCCGCATATCCAGAAGCAGATCAGCGGCTACTACGGTTCGGCAGAGGAGATGAAAGCCAAACGCGATGCGCTTTCGCCTATGAAACGCCAGGGAGACGGCTGGGACATTGCCTGGGCGTCGGTTTTCCTGGCCTCCGACGAGGCAAAATATATCACCGGTATCGAGCTTCCGGTGGATGGCGGACTGCATGTCACGGTTTCGGGAAGCGTGACTTCCTGAGGTGCAATTCTGTTCCGTAATATGGATCGATTTTGCAAATTTTTCCTCATTCCGATGTTTTTAGGCTTGCTTAAACCTCCTGGGTTGCGCACACTCGCGCAATCCGAAGAAAAGTGATCCACATCATGGATCGATGCGGATGGCTGGAGGAGCCTTTCGTCGGGAGGAAGGAACGGATCGTCAGGGAGGGCGGATCGTTCATTCGCGGTTATCAAGCCTGCGGTCGTTCCGAGGTGAAATCTTCCGGCCTGCGCCCGGCGCAGCATAGAGGAGGGTGACGCGTGACGGCAGCCAACAATACGATCGAGCCGATGGACGAGGCTTCGCTGCTGGCCGGCCTCGAAGGTGTGGCGCCCCAGCAAACCGGTTCCGTCTGGATGCGGCCCATAGAGGCGGTTGCGGCGATGCTGCTTATCGCCATCATCGCGCTCCTGCTGACAGGCGTGGTTTCCCGCTACGTCTTTTCACTGCCGATCATCTGGATCGACGAGGTCGCGTCGATTTCTTTCCTCTGGCTTGCCATGCTCGGCGCGGCCATGGCCGTCGACCGTAGCGAACATCTGCGGCTTACGCTTTTCGTCGGGATGCTGCCCGAAAAGGCTCAGGTACTTGCCGGTACGCTTGCCATGCTGCTGATGGCGGCTTTCCTCGGCGTCATGCTGCGGCCTG
Source organism: Neorhizobium descurainiae (assembly GCF_051400715.1). NCBI lineage: Bacteria > Pseudomonadati > Pseudomonadota > Alphaproteobacteria > Hyphomicrobiales > Rhizobiaceae > Neorhizobium > Neorhizobium descurainiae. The sequence continues at coordinate 319,513 of NZ_JBLFFK010000004.1, read as the reverse complement.
CCTATGAATACGCGATCGAGGAATCCTACATCACCTCGGCAGCCCTCAATATTCCGATGAGCTATCGCGCTGCGGCACTGCCCGCAGGCGTCGCGCTGATGCTCGTTCTGGCGCTCGTCAAGGCGCTGAAGGGCTCCGGCATTCGGCAAATAGCCATTTCCTTAATGGCGATCGGTGTCGTGACCGGTCTGCTCTGGCTGGTGGGTCCGAGCCTCAAAGAGATCGGCAACTGGAATATCCCGATCTTCCTGGTCGGCTTCGTCGCGCTGTTCCTGGTGCTCGGCGTGCCGATCGCCTTCTGCTTCGGCCTCGGAACACTCGCCTTTCTTTCCTTCACGACGTCGGTACCGGTCTTCGTGATGATCGGCCGCATGGACGAAGGCATGTCGAGCATCATCCTGCTTTCCGTGCCGATCTTCGTGTTGCTCGGCTGCATCCTCGACGCGACGGGCATGGGCAAGGCGATCGTCGAGTTTCTCGCCTCGCTGCTCGGCCATGTGCGGGCCGGCATGTCCTATGTATTGCTCGGATCGCTCTTTCTTGTATCCGGTATTTCAGGCTCCAAGGTTTCGGATATGGCGACCGTCGCGCCGGCGCTGTTTCCGGAAATGAAGCGGCGCGGCCATAAACCGCCGGAAATGATCGCATTGCTGGCGACAGGCGCGGCCATGGCAGAGACCGTGCCGCCTTCGATCGTGCTGATCGTACTGGGGTCTGCGGCGGGCGTGTCGATCGCCGGCCTCTTCACCTCCGGTTTCGCGATCGCCATGGTCTTGTTGCTGGTGCTTGCGATACTGGCGCGATGGAAATCCCGGCATGAGGCCATGGAAGGCGTCCGGCGTGCGCCATTCGCCGCCATCAAGAAAACCCTGCTGATCGCAGGGCCTGCGCTCGTCCTGCCCTTTTTGATCCGTACTGCCGTCGGCGAAGGCATTGCAACCGCGACCGAGGTATCGACCATTGCGGTGCTCTACGCGATGATCATCGGCGCCGTCCTCTATGGCGGTATCAGCCTCGGCCGGATCTATTCGATGCTTGTCGAAACGGCGGCATTGTCGGGTGCGATCCTGATGATCCTCGGGGCTGCTTCGGCCATGGCCTGGGCTCTCACCCAGACAGGGTTTGCCGCGCAGCTCGTGACAGCGGTGCAGGGCCTGCCGGGCGGCTGGATGACGTTCATGGGTGTCTCCATCCTGATCTTCATGGTGCTCGGCTGCGTGCTCGAGGGCCTGCCGGCGATCGTGCTGATGGCGCCGATCATGTTTCCGGTCGCTCGCACGCTCGGCATCAACGACATCCACTATTCCATGGTGGTGGTGACGGCGATGAATATCGGCCTCATGACCCCGCCGATCGGCATCGGTTTCTACATCGCCTGCAAGATCGGCAACGTTTCGCCGGACGAGGCCATGAAGGCCATCTGGCCCTATATCGGCGCACTGATGGTCGGCCTTCTGGTGATCGCAGCCGTGCCTACCTTCTCGACGGTCTTTTTGTAACGGCCTTGAGACACATAACCGGGAACTGAAATCGGAGGAGGATTTCATGAACGTCAACCGCAGAACGCTGCTCTTGGGCGCGGCCGCGACAGGCATCGCCACGACCTTTTCGATCCGTACGCGGCCGGCCAATGCCGCCGAGTTCACCTACAAGTTCGCCAACAACCAGGCGCTCACCCACCCGATGAACGTCCGCGCCAAGGAGGCCGTCGCGAAAATCCAGGAGGAGAGCGGCGGCAGAATGGCGATCAACATCTTCCCGTCGAGCCAGCTCGGCGCGGATACGGACATGCTGAACCAGGTGCGTTCGGGCGGCGTGGAGATGTTCAGCCTTTCGCCGATCATTCTCTCTACCCTCGTGCCGAATGCGTCGCTCAACGGCGTCGGCTTCGCTTTTCCGAGCTACGACCAGGTCTGGCCGGCCATGGACGGCGATCTCGGCAAATATATGCGCGGCGAGATCGAGAAGAAGGGTCTGCTGACGCTCGAGAAGATCTGGGACAACGGTTTCCGCCAGATCACCTCTTCCAAAGGACCGATCGAGACGCCGAAGGATCTCGAGGGCTTCAAGATCCGCGTGCCGGTGAGCCCGCTCTGGACCTCGATGTTTACTGCCTTCGGCTCGGCGCCCGCCTCCATCAATTTCGCGGAGACTTATACCGCACTGCAGACCGGCATCGTCGACGGCCAGGAAAATCCGCTCGCCATCCTGACGACGGCCAAGCTCTACGAAGTGCAGAAATACGTCTCGATGACGAACCATATGTGGGACGGTTTCTGGATCCTGCTCAACCGCCGCTCCTGGCAGGCGCTGCCGGAGGACCTGCAGCAGATCGTCTCGAAACATTTCAATGCCGCCGCCGAACTGCAGCGCAAGGACGTCATGGGTCTCAACGCAAGCGTCCAGGCCGAGCTGGAAGGCAAGGGCATGAAGTTCAACAAACCGGACGGCGCGCTCTTCCAGGAGAAGCTGCGGACGGCGAACTTCTACAAGGACTGGAAGGCGAAATACGGCGACGAGGCCTGGGCGATCCTCGAAAAGGCCGTCGGCAAGTCGCTGGGCTGACGAGCCGATCAATGCAGGTGGGAAGCGGCCTATGGAGCAGATAATCGAAAACCTGTCGGGTCTTCCGAATGGTGCCGCTTCCGGTTCCGGCGCGCAGGCGGTGGAAAGGGCCTTGCAGCTCCTTTCCATCGTCGGGCGCGCTGCGGAAAAAGGGATTGCTCTCGGCGATGTTGTTGCCGAGAGCGGGCTGAACAAACCCACCGCCCGGCGGCTGCTCATGGCACTGATGCGGTCACGCCTCGTCGAACAGGATGAGCTTACCCGCCGGTATTATCTCGGCGGGGAGCTTTACGTTCTGGGCATGCTGGCGTCGCGAAGGCATGGCCTGCTGGAAATGGCAGGCGAAAGCCTGAGGCGACTTTCCGGCGTCTCCGCCGATACGAGCTTCGTCTCGATGCGCCGCGACGACTACGCCGTCTGCCTGCATCGCGAAGAAGGCACGCATCCCGTGCGCACGCATGCGCTGCTGACCGGCGATCAGAACCCGCTCGGCGTCGGCGCCGGTTCGCTCGCCATGCTGGCCGCGCTGCCGGATCAGGAGATCGAGGCGATCATCGGCCGGATCGAAAGCGTCATCGCCGTACAGTATCCGGGCTATTCGCCGGAGATCATCCGCGAGGACGTCGCCCATACGCGGGAGAGGGGCTATGCGCTCAATCCGGGACGGGTGATCGCCAATTCCTGGGGCATCGGCCTGGCGATCCTGCTGCCCGACGGGCGGCTTGCCGGAGCGCTGTCGATTGCGGCGATCGACAGCCGCATGGGCGAAACCCGCCAGAAGGAACTCGCGGGTCTGTTGCGGCAGGAGGTGGAGCGGGTGCAGGCCAAGCTGGTGACGCTCTTCAGCTCTGAAAAGCCGGTGCTTCGGAAGGTATCGCAGGCAGTGCGGCCACGAACACCGGAACCGGTTTGAAACGAAGGAGAAGATCATGGCAGGAGCAGAGATCGTCGGTTGGGCCCATTCGAAATTCGGCAAGTCCGAAGCGGGTTCGACCCAGGAACTGATGGCCGAGGTGATCAATCCGGCCCTCGAGCATGCAGGGATCACGGCGAAGGATGTCGACGGCATTTTCGTCGGCGTCTTCAATAACGGCTTTTCCAAGCAGGATTTCCAGGGCGCGCTTGTGGCGATGGCGGCCGACGGGTTCGATCACGTGCCGGCGGTGCGCTTGGAAAATGCCTGCGCGACGGGCTCGGCTGCGCTCTATTCGGCGCTCGATTTCATCGCGTCGGGCCGCGGCAAGATCGCGCTGGTCGTCGGGGCCGAAAAAATGACGGCGCTGCCGACGAAGGAGACCGGCGATATCCTGCTTTCCGCTTCCTACCGCGAAGAAGAAGCGGATGTAGAAGGTGGTTTCGCAGGGCTCTTCGGCCGTATCGCCAGCCACTACTTCCAGCGTTACGGCGATCGTTCGGAAGAACTGGCGATGATCGCCGCCAAGAACCATTCCAATGGCATGAAAAACCCCTATGCCCATATGCAGAAGGATTTCGGCTTCGACTTCTGCAACACGGTTTCCGACAAGAATCCTTATGTCGCCGCGCCGCTCCGGCGCACCGACTGCTCGCTTGTCTCGGATGGCGCTGCCGCCTTGGTGATCGCTTCTCCAGAAGTGGCCGCGGGCATGAAGCGCGCCGTGGCCTTCAAGGCGCGCAACCACGTCAACGACGTCCTCGCCATGTCGCGGCGCGATCCGATCGCTTTCGAAGGGGCGCGGCTCGCCTGGCAGAAATCGCTCGGCGAAGCCGGTGTCTCGTTGGACGATCTGAGTTTCGTCGAAACGCATGACTGCTTCACTATAGCCGAACTCATCGAATACGAGGCCATGGGACTTGCGAGGCCCGGCGAAGGCTACCGCGTCATTCGTGAAGGCATCACACGAAAGGACGGGCGCATGCCCGTGAACCCGTCCGGAGGCCTCAAGTCCAAAGGTCATCCGATCGGCGCGACCGGCGTTTCCATGCATGTCATGACGGCGATGCAGCTCTGCGGCGAAGCGGGCGAGATGCAAGTGCCGAATGCGAAGCTTGCCGGTGTCTTCAACATGGGTGGCGCTGCCGTCGCCAACTACGTCTCCATTCTGGAGCGGACGAAATGAATGTGGCCAACTCGGTTGCTGTTGGAGGCCAGGCCGATCCGAAAGGCGGGCTTTCGCCTTGCTCGACGCGGGTGATGAACCTCGCTCGTTTCGTGACGCAGGCGATGCGCCGCGAACCTCAGGGTATCGCGCTCGTGTGGGCGGACAAGATCTGGACCTGGGAGGCGTTCGAAGTGCGCATCGATGCTATGGCGGCGGCGCTGCAACGGCGTTTCGGGGTAGTGAAAGGCGACCGCATCCTCGTCCAGTCGCAGAACTGCAACCAGATGTTCGAATCCATGTTCGCCTGCTTCCGGATCGGTGCGGTCTGGGTGCCGACCAATTTCCGGCAGACGCCGGAGGAAGTCGCCTATCTCGCGAAGGCGAGCGGCGCGACCGGCATGATCTGCAATGCGGCCTTCCCGGATCATGCCCGCGTCGTGCGCGAGAGCAACGCGGAAATCGGTTTTGCCATCGCCATCGGCGATGCCGACTTCGGACCTTCCTACGATGCTATCGTGGAGAAGTTCCACGGCACGAAGCCCACCGAGGCGCGTGTCGAACGTGACGATCCATGCTGGTTCTTCTTCACCTCCGGCACGACCGGGCGGCCGAAGGCGGCGGTGTTGACCCACGGCCAGATGGCCTTCGTCGTCAACAATCATCTCTGCGACCTGATGCCGGGCGTGACGTCGGCGGATGCGGCGCTGGTCGTGGCGCCGCTGTCGCATGGAGCCGGCGTCCACCAGCTCACGCAAGTCGCGCATGGGGTGAAGACAATCCTGTTGCCGACGGAGAAATTCGACATCGAGACCGCCTGGGCGCTGGTCGAGACGTGGCGCGTCTCGACCATGTTCACGGTGCCGACCATCCTGAAGCTGCTGGTCGAGCATCCGGCGGCGGAAAAATACGATCATTCTTCGCTGCGCTATGTCATCTATGCCGGCGCGCCCATGTATCGGGAGGACCAGAAGCGGGCCATGAAAACGCTCGGTCCGGTCATCGTCCAGTATTTCGGGCTCGGCGAGGTGACGGGCGCGATCACCGTGCTGCCGCCGGCGCTGCATTCGGCCGAGGACGGTGAGGATGTGAAGATCGGCACCTGCGGGATCGAGCGCACCGGCATGCAGGTTTCCATCCAGAATGATGCGGGCGGGGAGTTGGAGCCGTACGAGACCGGCGAGATCTGCTGCATCGGTCCGGCGGTTTTTGCGGGCTATTACGACAATCCCGAGGCCAATGCGAAAGCGTTCCGCAACGGCTGGTTCCGCACCGGCGACCTTGGCCACATGGACGACCAAGGCTTCCTCTACATCACCGGCCGCGCTTCCGACATGTATATTTCCGGCGGCTCGAACGTCTATCCGCGTGAGATCGAGGAGAAGCTGCTCACCCATCCCGATATCAGCGAAGCGGCGGTTCTCGGCGTGCCGGATCCGCTTTGGGGCGAGGTGGGTTATGCAGTCTGCGTTGCCAAACCGGGCGCCCACGTCACCGAGAAGGAGATGTTTGCCTTCGTCGACGGCAAGATGTCCCGCTACAAGATGCCGAAGCGTTTCATCTTCTGGGATGCGCTGCCGAAATCCGCTTATGGCAAGATCACCAAGAAGATGATCCGCGAAGAGCTATTGGCGCGGGGCGAGATGGATCGGAAGCCGGCTAATGACAGGCAGGCACTTCGCCGGCTGGAGCACCCGGGTCCTCCGGCGCCGGTGCGGCGCGAAGCGGTGGGGACCGAACTGAAACCGGTTGAAGGCGTGCTTCGGCCGGGAGAGGTTTTTCTGGACGGCATTGCCCGCGTCTTCGCGGAAGCCCGCTGCAAGGGCGGTTTCGTCACCATCGAGGGCGGTGCCTGCGATCCGTTCCGCTATGTGCTCCCGGCCTTTTCGCCGGATGCCGCGCATGCCGCCTGGTACAGCGCGACCTTCGCGCCGGCAGCGGGCGGCAGGTTTCAGACGGCCACCGCCATCTTCGGCGAACGCGACGGCACGCCGTTCCTGCATTGCCACGGCATCTGGGACACGGGCGAAAGTGCCCTCCGGATGGGCCATGTTCTGCCCTTCGACAGCGTGGTGAGCCAACCGGTTGCGGTCAAAGGCTATGGCAGCGTAATGGCCACTTTCGACTCCATTCCCGATCCCGAAACGAATTTCACCCTCTTTTCCGTCAGGGGTGGGGACGGAAAGGGCAATGGCGTCCTGCTGCGGGTGCGGCCGAACGAAGACGTCGCAACAGCTGTCGAGGAGGTCTGCCGAACGCACGGTATCGACAGCGCCAGGGTCTACGGCATCGGCAGCATCAATGAGCCCGTGTTCGAAGACGGACGCCGCGTCGTTTGCCTGGCAACCGAAATCGCCATCGAAAACGGCGTTCTGGAGAAGACGCCCGAGGGCCTGTGCGTTTCACTGGATGCGGCGGTCGTCGATACCGACGGTGTCCTCTATCACGGCAGGCTTGCCCGGGGTGACAACCCCGTCGGCGTCACCTTCGAACTGGTCATCGTCGAAAACAGGGAGAGCTGAACATGCGGAGCGTCGTCGTCACAGGTGCGGGATCGGGGATCGGCCTTTCGACGACGGAGCTTCTGATCGAGGGAGGCTGGCACGTGGTTGCTGCCGATCGCGACACCGATGCGCTGGCGCGCCTCGACGGGAAGCTCGGAAACCGCAGCGCGCTGCTTACGCCCGTGATGCTCGACGTGACGGATGAGGCAGCAGTGGCGCGTTGCCGATCAGTGCCGGATGCTGGCGGCTCCGCTGGCGGCGCTGGTCAACAGTGCCGGTATCGCGGCCAACGTCCGGTTTGCGGATACGACGGCCGATATGCTGCGACGGATCTATGAAGTGAATGTCGTCGGCGCCTTCTCGCTGTCTCAGGCGCTTGCGCCGATCCTTCGCGAAAACGGCGGCGGTTCGATCGTCAATATTGTCTCCGTTTCCGGCATCAAAGGCAATCTCGGCCGCTCCGCCTATGGTGCCTCGAAAGGCGCGCTGATCACGCTCACCAAGATCATGGCGGTAGAGCTTGCCGATGACCTGATCCGCGTCAACGCCATTGCGCCGGGGCCGATCGAGACGCCGATGGTGCGGGAAGCCCACACCGCCGTGACGCGGGAGGAATGGCATCGTACCGTGCCGATGCGGCGCTATGGCCAGCCGGAGGAGATCGCGTCGGCCATCGCATTCCTGATCGACGGCCGTCAGTCGTCCTATGTGACCGGGCAGATCCTTGCCGTCGACGGAGGCTTCACGGCAGCAGGGCTCATGGCTTGAACCAATCCGGCACAGAGCGGGCTTTGTGACACTATCTTCATGAAAATCGCCAGTGCCGCATGCCGGGTTTTCGTTGACAAGCCTTTGCGTACATTAAAAACTGCTTTTATCCGATGGCAGCCACGGGGGGACGTCCATGTCTAGGCGCGCGTTTTTCGGCCTTTCCGCTCTTCTCATTTCCGCATTCGCTCTGGCCTCGCCCTTGGCGGCGGCTGAACGTCGTGTCGAGACCACGCAGGATGGCGATTATCTAGGCTTCGATCTCCGGACTGTGAAAAATGTCAGCCAGGAACAGTGCGAGGCGGCCTGCATCGGAGACAACGCCTGCAGGGCCTTCACCTACAATACCAAAGCCAAATGGTGCTTCCTGAAATCGGATTACGGCCAGCTCAACACGTTCCAGGGCGCGGTTGCCGGCAAGATCGTCGAGGTGGCAGTCGAGCCGGACATCGGCGCTCCGCCGAAACTGACTTTCCTCTCCGAGGACCTGTTGCAGCAGGCGCGCGAGCAGAAGGACGGGCTGACGCTCGGAGACAATCAGCAGGGTTATGGCGTCGAAAACCTGAAGACCATTGCCCAGAGAGAGCTGCTCGCCGGCAATGTCGATACGGCGATCTACAATTTCAAAGGCGCGCTTTCGATCACGCCGGACGATGGCGCACTCTGGATCGAGCTTTCGCGCGCTGCCGGTACGGCGAACGATAACAGCAGTGCCGCCTCCGAGGGGACGCTTGCCGCAATCAACGGCTACCAGCTTTCCCGCACGACCCAGAGCCGCGCCGATGCGCTTGCGGTTATGGCTGCGGCGCTTGCCAAGCAGGAGAATTACCGCGCCGCGTTGAATGCCTACAAGGCAAGCCTCGCACTGGCGAGTGCCCGAACGGTTCAGGCCGCTTATAACGATTTGCGCGAACGTCAGGGCTTTCGCGTGACGGGCAACACGGTCGATGCCGACAGCGCCAATCCGCGCACCTGTGTGCAATTCTCCGAACCGCTGGTGAAAGCGGGCGTCGATTATGCGCCCTTCGTCGTGCTCGATGGCCAGGCTCCGAAGGCGATGGAAGCCAAAGATAACCAGATTTGCGTCGAAGGCCTCACCCATGGCCAGCGCTACAAGCTTTCGCTTCGCCGTGGTCTACCCTCCTCCGTCGACGAGCCGCTGGTCGCCCAGGTCGATATCGACATCTACGTCAAGGACCGTTCGCCGACGGTGCGGTTTACCGGCGACAGTTTTGTGCTGCCCTCGACCGCCCGCCGCGGCATTCCGATCGTTTCCGTCAACACGGAAAAGGCCGACCTGAAGCTCTACCGTGTCGGTGACCGCAACATCGCTTCGCTGCTCGCCAATTCGCAGTTCCTCACCCAGATGGACGGCTACAATGCCAGCCAGATCGAGCAGCAGAGCGGCGAACTCGTCTGGCAGGGGACGATCGATATCGGCCAGGAGCTCAACAAGGACGTGGTGACGAGCTTCCCGGTCGATGAGGCGCTGCCGACCCGCAAGCCGGGCGTCTATATGCTCACTGCCGTGGCTTCGAATGCCGTCACCCAGGAATGGGACAGCAAGGCGACGCAGTGGTTCGTCGTTTCGGACATCGGGCTTACCACCTATGCCGGCACGAACGGGCTACATGTCTTTGCCCGTTCGCTCGGCTCCGCCAAACCGATCGCCGGCGTCGATCTGCAGCTTCTCGCCAAGAACAACGAAATTCTCGGCACGGCAAAGACCGATGCGGATGGCCGCGTCGTCTTCACCGCCGGGCTGATGCGCGGCACGGCGGCCATGGTGCCGGCCGTATTGACGGCTCAGAACAGCGGGCAGGATTATGTCTTTCTCGACATGACCCGCGCCGGCTTTGATTTGTCTGATCGCGGAGTGACCGGCCGTCCGGCGCCGGGTGCGATCGACATCCTGCCCTGGACGGAGCGCGGCATCTATCGCCCGGGTGAAACGGTGCATGCGAGCGCGCTCGCCCGTAATGTCGATGCGACGGCGATCGAAAACCTGCCGCTCACCTTCGTCTTCCTGCGGCCGGATGGTATCGAGGACCGGCGCATGGTCGAGAATGGTTCTCTCGGTGGTTATGCGCTCGATCTGCCGCTGCTCGATACCTCCATGCGCGGCACCTGGACCATGCAGATCTTCACCGATCCTAAAGGGTCGGCGATCGGCGAGAAAACCTTCCTCGTTGATGATTTCGTGCCGGATCGCATCGAATTCGACATGACGAGCGAGGCGAAGCAGATCGAGGCCGGCCAGCCTGTCCCGGTCAACATAGACGGCCGCTTCCTCTACGGCGCACCCGCCGCCGGTCTCAATCTCGAAGGCGAGATCGCGCTGAAGCCGACACGCGAGAATGCCGCTTTCCCCGGTTACCAGTTCGGCCTGGCCGACGAGGAGGAGACGGAAGCCGTACGCATCCCGCTCGATGCGCTGGAGCCGACTGATGATGAAGGCAAGGCGACTTTCGATGCGGATGTCAGCGACGTGCCGTCGACGACCCAGCTCGTCAATGCCGATATCGTCGTGCGCATGCAGGAGGCAGGCGGCCGCGCGGTCGAGCGCTCGCTCACCCTGTCGGTCAAACCGGACGGCGCCCGCATCGGCATCAAGCCGGAATTTACAGGTGATCTCGCCGAGAATTCGGTCGGCAACTTCACCGTCATCGTCGTCGATCCGGATGGCCGGAAACAGACGATGCAAGGCCTGCCTTGGAAGCTGATCAAGATCGAGCGCGATTACCAGTGGTATCGCGATGGTTCCTCCTGGCGTTTCGAGCCGGTAACCCGTACCAGCCAGGTCTCGGACGGTACCGTCAATGTGACGGCCGACGGTGGAAAGATTTCCGTGCCGGTCAACTGGGGCCGTTACCGTCTCGAAATCGAGACCGCTGACGTCGGTGGCCCAGCATCCAGTGTGGAATTCGATGCCGGCTGGTTCGTAACGGCGACCTCGACCGAGACACCGGATGCGCTTGAGATCGCGCTCGACAAATCGAGCTACAAGGTCGGCGAAACCGCCAAGCTGAAGGTTTCGTCGCGTTACGCCGGTGAACTGATGGTCACCTCTGGTTCCGAGGACCTGATATCAGTGCAGAACGCCGGCATCGGCGCGAATGGCGGCGAGGTGGAGATTCCCGTCACGGCCGATTGGGGCGCAGGTTCTTACGTCACCGCAACGCTTTACCGTCCCGGCGAGGCCCAGGAAAGCCGCATGCCGATGCGCGCTATCGGCATTACCTGGCTGAAGGTCGATCCGGAAAGCCGCGATCTGCAGGTCTCGATCGATGCGCCGGAAAAGACCCTGCCCCGCCAGCCGCTCGATATTTCCTTGCAGGTTGCGGGAGCGGGTGCCAACGAGGACGCCTATGTCACGGTTGCTGCGGTGGATGTCGGCATCCTCAATCTGACCCGTTACGAACCTCCGGCGCCGGACGACTGGTATTTCGGCCAGCGCCGCCTGGGTCTCGAAATCCGGGATCTCTACGGCCGGCTGATCGACGGTTCGCTCGGTGCGACCGGCCGGTTGCGCACCGGCGGTGACGGCGGCAGCGTGGCGTTGCAGGGCAGTCCGCCGAAGGAAAAGCTCGTCGCCTTTTTCTCAGGTGTGGTGAAGCTCGATGCGGAGGGCAAGGCGAATGTCTCGTTCGATATCCCGCAATTCAACGGCACGGCGCGTGTCATGGCGGTCGCCTGGTCCAGGACGGGCGTCGGGCATGGCGTCAAGGACGTGGTGATCCGCGATCCGATTGTCGTCACCGCAAGTCTGCCGCGTTTCCTGGCGCCTGGCGACCGGAGCAATCTGCGCCTCGATATCGCTAACACGGATGCGCCGGCAGGTGACTATCAGCTTGCCGTCACCACCAGCGACGCAGTTTCCGTGGAGCAGAGCGGTTCAGAGACGGTCAATCTCGCGGCTGGCGGCAAGGCGAATATCACCCTGCCGATATCCGGTGTCGAACCCGGCGACGGGACTGTGTCGGTCCGCCTTTCGAATGCATCCGGCCTCTCGTTGGAGCAGGTGCTCAACATTCCGGTGCGGCCGCCGGCGATGCCGGTCACCGAGCGCCGGCTTGTCGAGCTTCGTCCGGGCGCGAGCTTGACGGTCGATTCCAACCTGCTCGCCGACAGCATCCTGCCGGGCGCGTCCGTCAGCGTGAATGTCAGCCGGTCCAACGCCTTTGACATTCCGGCGCTGCTGATGAGCCTCAGCCGCTACCCCTATGGCTGTGCCGAACAGACGACGAGCCGCGCTTTGCCCCTTCTCTATCTCAGTGAGATGGCGGTTCAGAACGGATTGGCGGACGATGCCGAGGTCAAGAAGCGGGTGCAGGATGCGATCCATCGCGTGCTTTCTTACCAGTCTTCTGCCGGCAGTTTCGGCCTCTGGGCACCGGGCGGCGGCGACCTGTGGCTTGATTCCTATGTGACGGACTTCCTTTCCCGTGCCCGCGAGCAGGGATACGATGTGCCGGAACAGGCGCTGGTGCAGGCGCTCGAAAGCCTGCAGAATTCCTTGAGCTACACCAACAACGTCAAGGATCAGGGCAACGAGATTGCCTATGCGCTCTACGTGCTCGCCCGCAACCGCAAGGCCGCGATCAGCGATCTGCGTTACTATGCGGACACGGCGCTGAACGACTTTCCGACCCCGCTCGCCAAGGCTCATATCGCCGCGGCGCTCTCGCTCTATGGCGACGCCCAGCGGTCGCGGAGCATCTTCGCAGATTCCTTGCGGATGTCGGAGGATGCGCAGATCCATAAGGTCAGTCTGGTTCGTTCGGACTACGGCTCCTCCTTGCGCGACGGTGCTGCGGTTCTGGCGCTCGCGGCCGAAAGCCGGCCGGTGCCGCCGATCGTTCCGGCCTTGGCGGATATCGTCGCCAAGGAATGGGGCGCCAAGAAATATACCAGCACCCAGGAGCAGACCTGGATGCTGCTTGCCGCCCGCGCGCTGCAGAACGGCGACAATAACCTGCGGCTCGAAGTCAACGGCGCCGAACATCGCGGCACGCTGATGGCGCAGATGACGGGTGACGCGCTGATCGACCATCCGGTGACCATCCGCAACGATAGCGGGGATCCTTTGTCCGCGGCGATCACCACGGTCGCTGCGCCTGCCCAGCCTTTGCCGGCCGGGGGCGACGGTTTCGAGATCACCCGCACCTACTACAATATGGCCGGCGAAGAGGTGAATGTCAGCGAGGCACAACAGAACGAACGCTATGTCGTGGTGCTGAACATCACCGAGACCAATGAATGGCCGTCGCGTATCGTCGTCACCGACCTGCTGCCGGCCGGTTTCGAGATCGACAATCCCAGCATCGTCAACAGCGCCAATCTTTCCAATTTCGACTGGATAGAGGAAGTGCAGGCGGCGCATACGGAGTTCCGCAACGACCGTTTCGTCGCGGCTTTCGACCGCAGCGCCGGCGACAATCGCCAGATCACGCTGGCCTATGTCGTTCGCGCCGTGACGCCGGGCGTCTACGATCATCCGGCCGCACAGGTGGAGGACATGTACCGTCCGCAATTCTCGGCGCGTACGGCGACGGGCAAGATGGAGGTGGTCGCCGCACAATAAGCGGCGGTCGCGGACTTCGATGAAGCGCAGGTGGAAACTCTCGATCGGTCTCGGCGGCGGCCTCGTCCTTACGGCGGCGTTGGTCATCGGTCTCGATGCGGCCGACAAGGCCTTTCCGCCGCCGCTCGAAAGGGCGCAGGTCGTTTCGCCGGAAGTGCTGGATGCGGATGGCGAGCTGTTGCGCGCCTTTGCAACGCCTGAAGGCCGCTGGCGGCTGAAGACCGCGGTGGAGGATGTCGATCCGCGCTTCCTGAAGATGTTGGTCGCTTATGAGGACCGGCGCTTCTGGGACCATGGTGGTGTCGATCCACTGGCGCTCGGCCGTGCGGTGTTGCAACTCGTCACCAATGGCCGCATCGTCTCCGGCGCCTCTACGCTCTCCATGCAGGTGGCGCGGCTGATCGAACCGCGCGAGACCCGTTCAATTTCCGCCAAGCTGCTGCAGCTTGCCCGCGCCATCCAGATCGAACAACGGCTCGGCAAACAGGAAATCCTCCAGCTTTACCTGACCCACGCTCCCTATGGCGGCAATCTGGAAGGGGTGCGCGCGGCAAGCCTTGCCTATTTCGGCAAGGAACCGCGTCGGCTGACGGTGGCGGAGGCTGCGCTTCTCGTCGCCCTGCCGCAGTCGCCGGAAAGCCGGCGGCCGGATCGGCATATCGAAGCGGCCAAGATGGCGCGCGAACGTGTGCTCGTGCGCTCCGCCGTGGCGGACGTGTTGGGAGGCGGCGAGGCGGAACGCGCGGCAGGTGATTCCGTTCCCACCCGTCGTCTGCAATTGCCCGCCTATGCGGCGCATCTGGCGGAAGCCGCGATCCGCAAGCAGCCGAAGGCCGAAGAATACAGGACGACGCTCAAGCGCAGCATTCAGCAGGGATTGGAACAGGTCGCCCGGGAGGCGGTGACAAAACTCGCGCCCAAAGTGTCACTCGCCATGGTGATGGCGGATGTCACGACCGGCGCGATCGTCGGCGAAGTGGGATCGGCCGATTATTTCGATGCCGGCCGCTCCGGCTGGATCGACATGACGCGCGTCTATCGTTCGCCGGGTTCGACCTTGAAGCCCTTCATCTATGGGCTTGCCTTCGAACAAGGCCTGGTGTCACAGGAAACGATCATCGAAGACCGGCCGGCGGATTTCTTCGGCTATCGCCCGAAGAATTTCGACATGAGCTATCAGGGCGATGTCAGCGTGAGGCAGGCATTGCAATTGTCGCTCAACGTGCCGGCCGTACGGCTGCTTGATGCGGTCGGGCCGTCGCGGCTGATGATCCGCTTCCGGCGGGCCGAGGTGCGGCCGGTCTTGCCCCCCAACGAAGCTCCGGGCTTGGCGATCGGTCTCGGCGGTGTCGGCATCACGCTCAAGGATCTGGTGCAGGCCTATGCGGCACTCGCCAACCGTGGTGAACCGGTGAGGCTCGGCAATGGCATCGAGGATCAGCCGGGTTTGATCGAAGGCGAGCCGTTGCTGGAGCCACAGGCGGTCTGGAATGTCGCGGATGTCCTCTCGGACGTCCTGCCGCCGCAGGGCAGCCGGAGACTCGGCATCGCCTACAAGACCGGCACGAGCTACGGCTATCGCGACGCCTGGTCAGTGGGTTTCGACGGGCGGTATGTGCTGGGCGTCTGGGTCGGGCGGCCGGATAACGGCGCGGTGCCGGGCATTGCCGGCTACCAGACGGCGGCGCCGATCCTCTTCGAAGCCTTCTCGAAATCCGGCGTGCCGATCACGCCGCTGCCGCCGGCTCCGGCCGGTGCTGTGCGCCTTGCGCAATCCGACCTGCCTATCAGCCAGCGGCGTTTCTCGATGACGGCAAGCGGGCTGATTTCTGCCTCGGCACGTGAGCCGGCACCGCAGATCGTCTATCCTCCGGAAGGAGCCCGGGTCGATCTCGGCGCGCGTTCGGGAGAGATTTCGCCTTTGGTGCTGAAGTTGCAGGGCGGGCGCGCGCCCTTCCGCTGGCTCGCCAACGGCAGGCCGCTTGCCGAGCTTTCCCACCGCCGCACCAATGAGTGGACGCCTGATGGAGCCGGCTACTCGACACTGACGGTGATCGACGCCGCCGGCCGGGCCGCCAGCGTCAAAATTTTCGTCGAGTGATCAGGCGGCGGTCGCCGCCTTCTTCCTCGCGACACGGGCCCGGATGGATTCGATGTCAGCGCGTGGTGTCGCCGCAAACAGCGTACGGGTATATTCGTGCTTGGGGTCCGAGAAAACCTCGTCACGCGTGCCGTATTCCACCGCCTCGCCGAAATACATCACCATCACCTCGTCGGCGATATAGCGCACCACGGACAAGTCGTGGCTGATGAAGACGTAGGTGAGGCCGAATTCGTCCTGCAGGTCGGCGAGCAGGTTCAGAACCTGGGCTTGGACCGAAAGGTCGAGCGCCGAAACCGGCTCGTCCAGCACCAGCAGCTTCGGGTTCAGCATCAACGCGCGGGCAATGGCGATACGCTGGCGCTGGCCGCCGGAGAACATGTGCGGATAGCGGTTGTAATGCTCCGGGCCGAGGCCGACCTTCTTCAGCATTTCGGTAGCGCGGTCGCGCCGCTCGCCGGCCGACATGCTCGTATTGATCGCCAGAGGTTCGCCGAGCACGTCGCCGATCTTCTGGCGCGGATTGAGCGAGCCGTAAGGATTCTGGAAGACGATCTGCACCTTCTGGCGCATTTCCTGGGTCAGATGGCCGGGGCGCGTATCCACTTTTTGGCCGTCGATCAAGAGATCGCCCGACGTGGGCTCGTCGATGAAGGTCAGCATGCGGGCGAGCGTAGACTTGCCGCAGCCGGATTCGCCGACGATCGCCAGCGTCTTGCCGCGCTCAAGCTTGAAGGAGACGCCCTTCACCGCATGGATGATCTTCTTCGGCTTGAAAAAACCGGCCGGCAGTTCGTAATCGCGCTTGATGTCACGTACTTCGAGCATGGTTTTATCGGTCAGGGTATCGCTCATGCGCGTGCCTCCGGTGCGGGTTCCGGATTGCCGTCGAAGAAGGCGGAAACGGTGGTCAGGCGGTCGCCGGTGGCGTTTTCCGGCAGAGCCGCCAGCAGCGCCTTCGTGTAATTGCTCTTCGGGCTTTCGAAGAGGGAGAGAACATCGGCTTCCTCCATCTTGCGGCCCTTGTATTGCACGACCACGCGGTCGGCGGTCTCCGCCACGACGCCCATGTCGTGGGTGATCATGATGAGGCCCATGCCGTTCTTCGCCTGTAGCGACATGATGAGGTCGAGGATCTGTTTCTGGATCGTCACGTCAAGCGCGGTGGTGGGCTCGTCGGCGATCAGGAGCTTGGGATTGCAGGCGATCGCGATCGCGATCATCACGCGCTGGCATTGCCCGCCCGACATCTGATGCGGGAAATGGTTCAGCCGCTCCTCCGGATTCGGCAGGCCTACCTGCTTGAAGAGCTCGATGGCGCGAGCGCGGCGGGCTCTCCTGTCGAGGCCGAGATGGATGCGCAGCACTTCCTCGATCTGGAAGCCGACGGTGAAGCAGGGGTTCAGGCTGGCGATCGGCTCCTGGAAGATCATGGCGATATCCTTGCCGATCAGCTTGCGGCGGTCGGCCGGGCTAATCCCTTGGATATCGCGGCCCTCGAAGAGCATGCGGTCGGCGGTGATCTTCGCGGTCCAGGGCAGAAGCCCCATGACGGCGAGCATGGCGACGGATTTTCCGGAGCCGGATTCGCCGACGATCGCGAGCACTTCACCCTTTTCGACGGACAGCGAGACGCCGTCGACCGCCTTGAACCAGCCGGTCGCGGTTTCGAATTCGACGGTGAGGTTGTCTATTTGCAGAAGCGCCATGATATCAGGACCTCTTCAGTTTCGGGTCGAGCGCATCGCGCAGGCCGTCGCCCATCAGGTTGATGGCGAGGACGGTGATGAGGATGGCAAGGCCGGGGAAGGTGACGACCCACCAGGCGCGCAGGATGAATTCGCGCGCTTCGGCAAGCATGGTGCCCCATTCCGGCGCCGGCGGCTGGGCACCCATGCCGAGGAAGCCGAGCGCTGCCGCATCGAGGATCGCGTTCGAGAAGGAGAGTGTCGCCTGCACTATCAGCGGCGCGGTGCAGTTCGGCAGGATGGTGCGGAACATCAGGCGCAGCGGGCCGGCGCCGGCGAGGCGCGCGGCAGTCACGTAGTCGCGGGTCTTTTCAGCCATGACAGCGGCGCGGGTGAGGCGCACGAAATGCGGCTGCAGGGTGAGCGCGATGGCGATCATGCCGTTGGTCAGGCTGGGGCCGAGTATCGCGACGAGCACGAGAGCGAGCAGCAGCGACGGGAAGGCGAGGATGATGTCCATCAGCCGCATGATGACGGTATCGACCCAGCCGCGGTAATAACCGGCAATCAGGCCGACGAGGATGCCGCCGACAAGCGACAGCGTCGTCACGAATACGCCGATGAAGAGCGAATATTGCGCGCCGTAGATGAGCCGCGAGAGGATGTCGCGACCGACCGGATCGGTGCCGAGCAGGTAGCCCGCGCGGCCGCCTTCGGTCCAGATCGGCGGAACCAGGACGGCGTCGCGATACTGTTCGAAGGGCGAATGCGGCGCGATGACGGGTGCCAGCACGGCAACGACGACAAGCAAAAGGAAAACGAAGAGGCCGATGACGGCGCCACGGTTTTCGGAGAAATAGAACCAGAATTCTTTCAGCATCTGGCGGCGCATGGCGGAGCTGGAAACCGGCTCCTGCGTCCCGCTGCTGGTTTTGTCGATGATGGCATCGGCCATGGGATTTTCTCCTTCTTAGTGCCGGATACGGGGGTTGATCAGGCCGTAGAGCAGATCAACGATGAGGTTGACGAGCATGATGATGCCCGCAATCAGCAGAAGACCGCCCTGGATGACCGGATAGTCGCGGCGGAAGACGCTATCGACCATCCACTTGCCGATGCCCGGCCAGGAGAAGATCGTCTCGGTGAGGATCGCGCCTGCGAGCATGACGCCGATCTGCAGGCCGATCGTCGTGATGACCGGGATCATCGCATTGCGCAGCGCATGGATGCCGACGACGCGGAAGGGAGAAAGGCCCTTGGCGCGGGCGGTGCGGACGTAATCTTCCGACAGCACTTCGAGCATGGCGGAGCGCGTCTGGCGGGCGATGACCGCAAGCGGAATGGTCGCGAGCACGATCGAGGGCAGCGCCAGATGGCTGAGCGCGGAGGCGAAGGCGCCCTTCTGGCCGGAAAGCAGCGAGTCGATCAGCATGAAGCCCGTGACCGGCGGAAAGAAGAACATCAGCGAGATGCGGCCCGACACCGGCGCCCATTGCAGAATGCCGGAGAACAGGATGATCAGCAGCAGACCCCACCAGAAGATCGGCATGGAATAACCGACGAGCGCAATGCCCATCAGCCCCTGGTCGAAGATCGAGCCGCGCTTGATCGCCGCGATGACGCCCGCCGGAATGCCGAGGACGATCGCGATGACGATGGCGCAGAAGGAGAGCTCGACGGTCGCCGGAAAAAGCGCCCAGAACTGGTCGAGGATCGGCTGTTTGGAAACGATGGACGAGCCGAAGTCACCGGTCAGCACGCCGCCGAGATAATCGAGATATTGGATCACCAGCGGCCGGTCGAGGCCCAGCTGCTGGCTGATCAGCGCGTGGCGTTCTGGGGACATGACGCGCTCGCCGGAGAGCAGCGCGACAGGGTCGCCGGGCAACAATCGGATAAAGGAAAAGGCGATGATCGAGACCCCGATGAAAGTCGGGATCAACACGGCGAGGCGCCGCAAAAGGAAGCCAAACATTCTAAAACCTTCAGTGGTTTTTGGTTCTTGACCGATTCAGAGCCTTGTCAAGCCATGAAAACGGCAATCAGGGCGTCTCCGCCACATTTTTCGGCGTCTCATAAGAAAATGCCGCGGGAAACGCAACGCGTCCCGCGGCAAAAACATCGTGAACCGACAATTACTCGGCGATATCGACCGCTTCGAAGGTGAAGTCGCCGAGCGGGCTCTGGGTGAAGCCGGTCACGCCCTTGCGCATCGGAACGACGGAGAGGGAGTGATCGAGCGTTGCCCACGGAGCTTCGCGCTTGAACACCGTCTGCGCCTGCTCATAGAGCTTGGTGCGCTCGGCCTGGTCCGATGTGACCTTGGCCTTCTTCACCAGGTCGTCGAACTCCTTGTCGCACCACTGAGCGCGATTGTTGCCGCCGACCGCGTTGCAGCCGAGCAGGGTATCGAGGAAGTTGTCTGGGTCGCCGTTGTCGCCCGTCCAGCCGAGGATGACGGCACCGTCGCGATCCTTGGCCTTGGAGCGGTCGAGGTATTCGGCCCATTCGTAGGAAACGATTTCGACCTTGACGCCGATCTTGGCGAAATCGTCCTGGATGATTTCGGCAGCACGACGGGCATTCAGCATGTACGGACGCGAAACCGGCATAGCCCAGACCTTCATGGAGAGGTCCTTGACGCCGGCATCGGCCAGCATCTTCTTGGCGGCGTCGAGGTCGTAGGCGTCGTCCTGCGTGGCTTCGCTGTAGGACCACATGGTCGGCGGGATCGGGTTCTTGGCCGGGGTCGCCATGCCCTGGAAGACGGCATCGACGATCGCCGGCTTGTTGATCGCCTTGTTCAGCGCCTTGCGGACTTCGACCTTGTCGAACGGAGCTTGGGTCGTGTTGTAGGCGAGATAGGCGACGTTCAGGC
The DNA here is from genome assembly GCF_051400715.1 of Neorhizobium descurainiae. Classification (NCBI taxonomy): domain Bacteria; kingdom Pseudomonadati; phylum Pseudomonadota; class Alphaproteobacteria; order Hyphomicrobiales; family Rhizobiaceae; genus Neorhizobium; species Neorhizobium descurainiae. The sequence continues at coordinate 299,347 of NZ_JBLFFK010000004.1, read as the reverse complement.
CTTCCTGCTCGAGCACGGTCAGGTTCGGGTCGGCCTTCATGGACTTGACGTCGGCGGCGTTCGGATACGGCATCAGGTGGCATTCGCCGGCCTTCAGCTTCTGGTAACGGACGGCGGCATCCGTGGTGATGGCGAAGACGAGATCGTCGATCTTCGGCGCGGGACCCCAGTAATCGGCGTTCTTCTTGTAGCGGATGACGGCGTCCTGCTGGTAACCGACAAAGGTGAACGGGCCAGTTCCGACCGGCATCTGGTTTAGCTGTTCCTTCTTGCCGGCGGCTTCGAGGCTGTCGGCATATTCCTTCGAGGCGATCGAAGCGAAGGGCATGGCGAGGTTCGCGAGGAACGGTGCTTCCGGACGGTTGAGGGTGAATTTCACCGTCAGGTCATCGACCTTTTCGACCGACTTGATCAGTTCCGGAAAGCCCATGCCGGCGGCGTATTCCCAGGCCGCGCCGGGGATGTACTGGTTCCATGCGTTCTTCGCATCGATCTGGCGACCGATCGAGAAGACGACGTCATCGGCATTGAGGGCGCGGGACGGGGTGAAGAAGTCGGTGGTCTGGAACTTCACGTTCGAGCGAAGCTTGAAGGTGTAGACCGTGCCGTCGGCGGAAATCTCCCAGCTTTCGGCCAGGCCTGGCTCGGGTTGGGTCGTGCCCGGCTTGAACTCGAGCAGTCGGTTATAGACCGGGTGTGCCGAGGCATCGAACGTCGTTCCGGCGGTGTAGAGGCCCGGGTCGAAGCCTTCCGGGGAACCTTCGGAGCAATAAACGAAGGTTTTGGCGCTAGCCGCGCCGGCGAAGAACGTTGCCGACAACAGCGCTGCGGCGAGAGTGAGCTTGTATTTCATATCGGTCTCCCAATGACCTTTGGCCGGCAACGCGCCTAGCCCGGTTGTTTCAGTTAGTATGGGGCGTTCTCTGCGCTCCAAGCCTGATATTCTTGTTATTCACCTCCTGGCCGGCGAATCCGAATAATGCCGGCCCTTCATATTTTCATTTCTCCTGGCGGGTCCGTCGCGGTCTTCAAGTCGCGCATGTCCCCTGTCCTTGATGCGGATCAAGAACCACGCCCGCTTCATTTATTGGAAAAATTTCCACAAATTCGGCCAAATCCTAGTCACTTCTTATTGTTTTCGGCTCGTTCCTGAGATTTGCCGGCGGGCCGTGGCGCGGGAGCATAGCGATTATGGTCCGGTTGTCGAGATGCTAACATTCGCGTCTTGATCACATCCGCATTCCCATTGCGCAACATATCCGCATTGCCGATTTTTGCTGCGTTGCCGCATTGCCATCGAACGAGAATGGAGTACGGTTCGGGCCTTCCGGACAGCATTGATGCATCGAGGCAATGGTTTCATGACGACAGGCAATTCCAATCTCCCCCTCGTTTGGGATTTCATCGACCGCAAGAAAGAGGTTTTCACCGAGCTTGCGGGCCGCGTTTGGGAGACCCCGGAAACCTGCTACATGGAGAAGCTTTCGGCCGCCGCGCATCGGGAAATGCTGGAAGCTCAGGGCTTCAGGATCGCTGAGAACGTGGCCGGCATCCCGACCGCGCTGATCGGCGAGGCGGGGGAAGGCGGCCCGGTGATCGCGTTCCTCGGCGAATACGACGCTTTGGCGGGTCTCAGCCAGCAGGCAGGTGTTGCCCACCACGAGCCGCTCGTCGCTGGCGCGAACGGTCACGGCTGCGGCCACAATCTTCTCGGATCGGCATCGCTTCTTGCGGCAACGGCGTTGAAGGACTGGCTGGAAAAGACCGGCACCCCCGGCCGCGTGCGTTATTACGGCTGTCCGGCGGAAGAGGGAGGTGCTGCTAAAGCCTTCATGGTTCGCGCCGGTGCGTTCGACGATGTCGATATCGCGATCAGCTGGCACCCGAGCAATTTCGCCGGCGTGCAGCGGGAAACCTCGCTCGCCAATTGCCGTATCGATTTCACCTTCACGGGCCGCGCCTCCCACGCATCCGCCGTGCCGGAGCTTGGCCGCAGTGCGCTCGACGCCGTCGAACTGATGAATGTCGGCGTCAATTATATGCGCGAACACATGCCGTCCGATTGCCGTATCCATTATGCGGTGCTCGACACGGGCGGCATTTCGCCGAACGTCGTGCAGGCGCATGCCAAGGTGCGCTACGTGGTGCGGTCACCGGAATTACCGGGCCTTCTTGCGCTCATCGACCGAGTGAAGAAAGTTGCCGAAGGAGCGGCGCTGATGACCGAGACGAAAGTGGAGAGCACGATCCTTGCGGGTGTCTCCAACCTCATCGTCAACACGCCGCTGATGGATGTGATGCAGGATGTCTGGGACAGTATGGGGCCGCCCGCTTTCAACGATGCCGATATCGCCTTCGCCGAGAAGATCCGCGCGACTTTGACGCCGGAGGACATTGCCGCGAGCTGGAACCAGGAGCGCCTGGAGCAAAGGGACATTCCGCTTGCGGATTTCATCCTGCCGGCTCACAACGAGGTGCGGCAGATGGGCGGCTCGACGGATGTGGGCGACGTGAGCTGGGTCGTGCCGACCGTTCAGGCTTATGGCGCGACGCTCGCCATCGGGACGCAGCTCCATACCTGGCAGGTCGTGGCGCAAGGTAAGAGCCCGCTTGCCCACAAGGGCATGGTTTCCGCCGCCAAGGCCATGGCTGCGACCGGGCTTGCGGCGATCGAAAGCGAGCAGCTTCGCGAGGCGGCCTGGGTAGACCTCAAGAAGCGGCGCAGGGGACAGGACTATACCAGCCCCATTCCGTCCGGTGCCGAGCCGCCCGTCGCGGCGATGACGCTCAAGTAACCAAAAACATTGATTGAAACGTCAATTGTTTTGAACTCCAGGGGCGCCGAAAGCGGCGATTTGGGCTGTCCAATATCGCCGTTTCCGCCTATGAGATTTTTATGCGCTTGCATGTCTCACAGGAGGTCCGTCGTGACTGTTCAGCCCAATTCCATTGAAGCCCGCGACAAGGCTTACCAGCTTCATTCCTATACCAATGCCCGCGCGCTGGAGCGCGACGGTTCGCTGGTGATCGACCGCGGCGAGGGCGTCTACGTCTACGACAACAACGGCAAGAAATATATCGAGGCGATGGCTGGCCTCTGGAGTGTCGCCGTCGGCTTCGGCGAGAACCGCCTTGTCGAGGCGGCAGCCAGGCAGATGGCGAAGCTGCCCTATTACCATACCTTCACGGCCCGCAGTCACGGTCCTTCGATCGAACTGGCCGAAAAGCTGATCCAGATGGCGCCGGTGCCGATGTCGAAGGCTTATTTCACCAATTCCGGCTCCGAGGCCAACGACACGGCGATGAAGATGGTCTGGTACCGCTCGAACGCGCTCGGCAAGCCGGAAAAGAAGAAGATCATCTCCCGCATCAAGGGTTATCATGGCGTGACGATCGCCAGCGCAAGCCTGACAGGCCTGCCGAACAACCACCGTTCCTTCGATCTGCCGCTGCCAGGCATCTTCCATACGACCTGCCCGCATTATCGCGTCTTCAAGCAGGAAGGCGAAGCCGAGGCGGCCTTCGTTGAGCGCTGCGCCAGGGATCTCGAAGACCTGATCCTGAAGGAAGGCCCGGAGACGGTCGCGGCCTTCATCGGCGAGCCGGTCATGGGGGCGGGCGGCGTCATCGTGCCGCCGGCCGGTTACTGGGAAGCGATCCAGAAGGTGCTGAAGAAATACGACATTCTCTTCATCGCCGACGAGGTCATCTGCGGTTTCGGCCGTACCGGCAAGATGTTCGCCACCGAGACCTTCTCGCTGCAGCCGGACATCATCACCCTTTCCAAGCAGATATCTTCGTCCTACCAGCCGATCTCGGCACTTCTCATCAACGAGAACGTCTATCAGCCGCTCGCCGATGAATCTGCGAATATCGGCACGTTCGGCCATGGGGTGACCGCGGCCGGCCATCCGGTTGCGGCGGCCGTGGCGCTGGAAAACATCGCGATCATCGAAGAGCGCGATCTCGTCGGCAACGTGCGGGCGCTGGCGCCGAAATTCCAGAGCCGGTTGAAGGCACTGGAAAGCCATCCGCTGGCGATCGAAGCCCGCGGCATCGGCCTGATCGGAGCCCTGGAATTGAAGCCGCGCGACGGATTCGCTGCCGGTGAGCTTGGCCCGAAGCTGCTCGCGGTCATGGTGGAGAAGGGGCTCATCTCGCGCGCCATCGGAGACTCGCTGGCGCTCTGCCCGCCGATGATCATCACTGAAGCCCAGGTAGATGCGGTCTTCGATCTGTTTGAAGCTTCGCTTGAAGCTTTCCAGAAGCAACTCGCCGCCTAACGGTCTTGTCGGAGCCGGACTTAAGGTATTGGTTCGGCTCCGATTGCGCAAAACGCGAGCGCGTCTATATTTCGCGTTATGCTTGATCTCGCCGAGACCTATTGGCCGCATATCCTCTTTACCATTTCGGTCGTGGCGGGAACGGCGGCGGCTATCCATGCCGCCATGACCAAGGAGGAGGTTCGCTCCGCGATCGGCTGGGTCGGCATCATTGTTCTTTCCCCCATCGTTGGAGCGGCTCTTTATCTGATCGCCGGCGTCAACCGCATTCGCCGCACCGTCATCAGCGACCGCCGGGCATTGTTGGTGCAGGGCCAGATTCGTGCTGATTTCGCCTCCTATGATGCGCTGAATGCGCTTGTTATCGACAAATTCGGCCAGCGATTTCGTGCGATGAAAACCCTCGGTGACCGGGTGACCCATCATCACCTGACAACCGGCAACACGATTGTGGCGCTCGATACCGGCGACGAGGCCTATGGCGCGATGCTGAAGGCGGTCGGCCAGGCGAAGCGAAGCGTCATCCTCGAAACCTATATCTTCGACCGCGATCGCATCGGAGTCCGCTTTGCGGATGCGCTGATTGCCGCCGTGAAGCGGGGCGTCGAAGTGCGCGTCCTGATCGATGCGGTCGGCGCGCGCTATTCGGTGCCGAGCATTCTCGGCTTGCTCAGGGACGGCGGCGTGATGGTGGACGTGTTCAACGGCAATGTCATCATGGGCCTGCGCCTGCCTTATGCGAACCTCAGAACCCACCGCAAGATTCTGGTGGTGGATGGCAGGGTCGCCTTCACCGGCGGCATGAATATCCGCGAGGGCTTTTCCGGCGAGTTCAGCGGCGACAAATGCTCCTTCGATACCCATTTCAAGGTCACCGGGCCTGTGGTTGCGGATCTTTTCGCAATTGCTGCCGCTGACTGGATGTTCGCTGCCGGTGAAGCTCTCGAAGGAGAAGCCTGGGCACTCGAACCGCCGGATGCCGAACCTGGTGCTCCGGTCATCATCCGTGCCGTTTCGTCCGGTCCGGACCGTAGCGTCGAGACGAACCACAAGATGCTGATGGGCGCCTTTTCGGTGGCGCGCTCCTCCATCCGCATCGTCTCTCCCTATTTCCTGCCGGACCGGGAATTGATCACCGCGCTGGTGACCGCGGCACGACGTGGCGTGACCGTCGATATCGTCGTGCCCACCTCCAACAATCTGGTACTGGTCGATCGTGCGATGACGGCTCAGTTCGACCAGATGCTGAAGAATTATTGCCGCATCTGGCGCGCCTCGGGTCCCTTCAATCATTCCAAGCTGATGGCGGTTGACGGCTGCTGGGCCTATGTCGGCTCTTCCAATCTCGATCCGCGGTCGCTCCGGCTCAATTTCGAGGTGGATCTCGAAGTTCTCGACCGTCCGTTTGCGGAAGCCCTGGAACGCAGAATCGATCTGGCGATTTCTTCCGCAACCGAAGTGACGCTCGAGGGGTTAAGAGCAAGACCCTTCCTGGTGCGTCTCATCGAGCGCGTGCTTTGGCTGGGTTCGCCCTATCTCTAGCGCCGGTGCTGGATCAATGGGCGGATTGCCGTATAAGTTTGTGCATCTGCGAACAATCTCTCAGGACCATGCGGGAAAAACGCCCAAATCTTCCGACAAGCATTCTGGCGTCAATCCGGGCACGCAAGAACCGGGGCGCCGGCGCTTCCGAGCCGCATGATCGCAGCAAGGGCATGCTCATCGCTTCATACAACGTGCATAAATGCGTGGGCATCGACGGCAGGTTCGATCCGGCCCGTACCAGTCATGTGATCCGCGAAATCGGCGCCGATGTGATCGCGCTGCAGGAGGCCGACACCCGCTTCGGCGAGCGGCGCGGCTTGCTGGACCTTGCCTGGATGGAGCGGGAGACAGGGCTTCAACCCGTTCCAGTCAGCGGCGTGGCAAAAGCGCATGGCTGGCATGGCAACGTGATCCTCTTTCGGGAAGGCCTGGTGCGCGACGTCCACCAGGTGAAGCTGCCGGGGCTTGAGCCGCGGGGGGCGCTGATCACTGAACTGGAGCTCGAAGGCGGCAGCACGTTCCGGATCATTGCCGCGCATCTTGGTCTCCTCAACCGATCGCGACATCAGCAGACACGCATGATCCTCGACATCCTGAGTTCCCGCGACGAGCAGCCGACCGTGCTGATGGGCGATCTCAACGAATGGCGGCTCGGGGACCGTTCCTCGCTGAATACGCTCGCGACCGTTTTCGGCCTGCCGGCGGCGGTCCCCAGTTTTCCTTCGCGGCTGCCGGTGCTGGCACTCGACCGGATCATGGTGAACCGGCCGGGATTGATCGATACCGTGGAAGCCCATGATACCCCGCTGGCCCGGCTCGCCTCCGATCATCTGCCGATCAAGGCCTTGCTGAAGCACCGCATGCTGCCGGCGGCGCAGCAAAGTGCGGCCGGCTGAGAGTACGTCCATTCAGTCTTTACCGAAGCGGGAACCGTCGATAGGTTTGCCGGCGACCCGCCTGCCATTTTCTGAACTGGACCTTCCGCATGACCGATATCGCAATGATCGAAGCCGCCCGTGCCCGCCTCGATGGTCACGTGCGCCGCACGCCCCTGCTCTCGTCTCCATTCCTCGACGAGATCGCCGGACGCCGCGTCTTCGTAAAGCCGGAATGCCTGCAGCATACGGGTTCGTTCAAGTTCCGCGGCGCCTGGTCGGCCATTTCCGCGCTTTCGGCGGAGGTGCGGGCCAAGGGCGTGATCGCCTTTTCGTCCGGCAATCATGCGCAGGGGGTGGCCCTGGCGGCGAAGATGCACGGCATTCCGAGCATCATCGTCATGCCGTCGGATGCGCCGCGCATCAAGATAGAGAACACCCGCGCCTATGGCGCCGAAATCGTGCTCTACGATCGTGCCAACGAGGATCGCGACGAAATCGGCGCACGTCTGGCGAAGGAGCGCGAGCTAACGCTGATCAAGCCGTTCGACGAACCATTGGTCATTGCGGGCCAGGGCACGACCGGTTTGGAAATCGCCGAGCAGGCAAGGGAAGAAGGTGTCGGGAAAGCCGACGTGCTGGTGCCCACCGGCGGCGGCGGCTTTATTTCCGGCATCGCCCTGGCGCTCGCGGCAAAAGCCCCGGATTTTCTGGTGCATCCTTGCGAGCCGGAAGGTTTCGATGACGCCACGCGTTCGCTCGCTTCCGGCAGGATCGAGCGGAATGCGACGCAATCCGGATCGCTCTGCGATGCAATCGTGACGCCGCAGCCGGGCAACATCACCTTTCCCATCATGTCGAGGCTTTGCGGGCCGGGTCTTGTCGTCACCGAGGACGAGGCGTTGCATGCCGTGGCGCTCGCGTTCAGCCGCCTGAAGATCGTAGTCGAGCCGGGCGGTGCCGTAGCCCTGGCGGCAGCCCTTTTCCATGGCGAGACGCTGGGCGAGACGGTCATCGCAGTCTGCTCCGGCGGTAACATCGACGGCGATATCTTCCGGATGGCGCTCGACCGGCATGGCGGTTGAATGCATGCCCGGCGCCTCCGGGCATAATAAACCGTTAATCTCCGAAATCTGCCATTAAGGAAAAAGGATTTTCTACGGAACACATTGCTCCGTGGAACATTATCTCTATCGGCTTAATCGAGATAAGGTAGCATAAAGAAACGCTCGAAGAGGCGGAGTGAGAACCTGGGAGACATCCATGCGTCAATTTCAGCATTCGACACGGTCTTTCCCTGCCCGCAGCACCACCTTCGTCGGCAAATGGCAATGGGCCGCCAATGCGGCCCTGGTGGCGGCAGCCTTCGTTTTCGTCGGCGCCGTGACGCTCGGCCTTTTCCCGTAAGTTTCCGGTCCTCCCAGACCAATAAGACACCTCCCCGGCTTGGAGCCATGGGAGGTGTTTCGTTTTCCGGTTATTTTACCGGCAGATACGCTTCGGCGAGCTCCACCCAGAAACTGGTGCCGATCGGCAAGGCATCGTCGTTGAAGTCGAAGCCCGGGTGGTGCAGCGGCGGATCGTTGTCGGTGCGCTTCGTACCGAGCAGGAAATAGCTGCCCGGGCGCTCCGCGAGCATATAGGCGAAATCCTCGCTTCCCATGGAGGGGCGCGGCAGATCGACGACCCTGTCCTTTCCGAGGACACGGCTGGCGAGATCACGGACGAAGTCCGTCTCCACCTTGTGATTGATGGTCGCCTCGTAGCCGCGCTTGTAATCGATCGTGACGCTCATTCCGTAGCTTGCGGCCTGGCCCTCGGCGATCATGCGGATGCGCCTTTCCAGCTCGTCGCGGACGTTCGGGTCGAAGGAGCGGATAGTCAGCTTCATCTCCGCCCGTTCCGGAATCACGTTGCTCGCCATGCCGGCATGGAAGGCGCCGACGGTCACGACCGTCGGGTCGAGCGGGTGGATGTTGCGGGAAGTGACAGTCTGCAACGCCATGATGATGCTCGCGCCGCAGACAATGGGATCCGAGGTGTCCTGCGGTTCGGCGCCATGGCCGCCGCGGCCGTTGACCGTGATGCGGCATTCATCGACCGCGGCCATCATCGCGCCCTCCTTCACGCCGATCTGGCCGAAGGGCAGGCTCGGGTCGTTGTGCAGGCCGAAGACGGCGTCGCACGGAAAGCGCTCGAAGAGGCCGTCGTCGATCATCAGCTTGGCGCCGCCGAAATTCTCCTCCGCCGGCTGAAAGATCAGATGGATCGTACCGTCGAAATTCTTTCGCTCGGCGAGGATTTTCGCGGCGCCAAGCAGCATGGCCGTATGGCCGTCGTGACCGCAGGCATGCATGAGACCCTTGTTCTTGCTGGCATATTCCAAACCGGTTTCTTCCTCGATCGGCAGCGCGTCGATATCGGCCCGGATGCCGACGGACCGGTTGCTGGTCCCGTTCTTCAGCGCCGCGACAAGTCCGGTCTGGCCGAGCCCGCGGGTGACCCGGTAGCCGAGTTCGGTGAGCTGGCCAGCGATGAAATCGGAGGTGTTGAACTCCGAAAGACCGAGCTCGGGATGTTGATGAAGGTAGCGGCGGGTGGCCACGACCTCGGCCATATAGTTGGAAAACTGGATCGTCATCGCTCGAAACCCCGAAAGTTCGGTTGGACATCTGCAGGGCGAAACAAGATCGCTTGGCGCCGGACAATGCATAGCAGCGCGGATCGGCGGAGGTAACCCGTTTCTCGTCGAATTCGGCCGCTTTGGGCTGTCTGGAGCGTTGTGAATTCGAGATGTTGCGTCAGGCTGCAAATCTCCCACGTAATCAAGGACCTGTCTCGTTCAGCTTTCATTCAGGCTGGCCCGGTTAGAGGCGGAAGATGTGTTCATCCGCAGATAGCGGGCAATAGATTTCGGTCAATCATTTGCAATATCAGTGCCGCCCTCTATTTCCCTGTTCGCGGATTTGCCTTGGGCTTGGTCACCATAATCACAATGATGACTGGCGCTCCCGAAGCAGGCCGAGTAAGTCGAGGCCGACAAACCCTTGAGAAATTTTCACCAGAAGCCGCATCCATGTCCTTTCACAATCCGCCAGCTTCCCCGCGCGAAACCGAAGCCAAGCAGATCGATCACAACGATTCGATCCGCTCGACCTATTTCAACATCGATGCCCTGAGGGAATGCGGCGAGAAGCTTGGCAGGGATGGTGCGCCCGGCCTGCCCGGCATCATGGAATTCGACTTCTTCAAACGGCATCACGAGAACGAGAAGGAGATCTTCCGGGTCTACCGGGCGACTGCGGCCGACGTGGATGCCGGCGCGTCGATCACGCCTGCGGCGGAATGGCTGCTCGACAACTATTATATCGTCGAAGAGGCGATCCAGGAGGTTCGCCGCGACTTTCCGAAGAAATTCTACCGCCAGCTCCCGACGATGAGAGTGGATGGGCAGGAGATGCCCCGCGTTCTCGTGCTTGCCTGGCTTTATGTCGCCCATACGCATAGCAGTCTGTCGCGCGACGGGCTCGCGGCCATGGTCGAGGGGTTCCAGGTCAGGGAACCGCTCGAGATCGGCGAACTCTGGGCGCTTCCGTCGTTCATCCGTTTCGTGCTGATCGAAAACCTGCGTCGCATCGCGACCCGCGTCGATCGCTCGCGCAACATGCGCCGTCGCGCCAACGAGGTCGCCGACGAGATCATCCGCCTCAACGACGAGGCGGCCAGCGCCGGCCTGCTCAAGGGCATCGAGGAACTGACGAGCGACCATACGTTCATCACCCAATTTCTCTACCGTTTGCGCAATGCGTCCCAGACCTCCGGTTTCGCCATCGCCTGGCTGGAGCAGCGGCTCGATCAGGCCGGCACCGATGTCGAAGAGGTGATGCTCGCCGAGCAGAACCGCCTCTCGTCCGGCAACGTGACGATGGGCAACATCATCAAGAGCCTGCGCGAGATAGACGACACCGAATGGAGTGTCTGGTTCGAGGACGTCTCGCAGATCGACAAGATCTTCCGCGAGCGCACCGACTATGAGGCGCTCGATTTCGGTTCGCGCAACGCCTATCGCAACCGCATCGAGCAGATCGCCCGCCGTTCCCACCGAAGCGAGGCCGAGGTTGCGGAAGCGGCCATCCGGCTGGCCGAACAGGCGGCGGCAGAAGAAAGTTCCGATCCGCGCGAAACCAATATCGGCGCCTTCGTCGTGGGTCGCCGTCGTAAGGAACTGGAGGCGGCGGTCGGCTACAGGCCGCTTTTCGTCCAGCAGACCGTCCGCCTCGTCCGCCGTCTCAACTGGTTTGCGATTGCCGGCCCGGTGATATTCCTCACCGTGCTGGCGATGGCGATCGCCGGCTGGTTCCTCGTTCAGGCGGATATTCCCCTGCCGGTGGTCTTCTTCTTCCTGCTGATGTTCGCGCTGCCGGCCTCGGAAGGTGCAACCGGCCTCTTCAACACGCTCGTGACCTATGTGGTACGGCCAGCGCGGCTGGTCGGCTATGAGTTCAAGGAAGGTATTCCCGAAGAAGCTCGGACGCTGGTCGCCGTACCTTGCCTGATCACGGATAGGGATACGGTGGACGAACTCGTCCGCAATCTCGAGGTCCATTATCTCGCCAATCCGCGCGGCGAAATCTATTTCGCGCTTCTGAGCGACTGGCGCGACAGCAAGCTCGAGGAAACGGATGCCGACCTCGAAATTCTCGACTACGCCAAGCGCGAGATCGCCGCGCTCAGCGCCAAGTATGCCCATGACGGCAAGACGCGTTTCTACCTTCTTCACCGCCGGCGCCTGTTCAACCCGAACGAGGGCGTCTGGATGGGTTGGGAGCGCAAGCGCGGCAAGCTGCACGAGCTGAACCTGCTGCTGCGCGGCGACCGTGATACGAGCTATCTGCCCGGTGCCAATACCGTGCCGGAAGACGTCAAATACGTTATGACGCTCGATGCCGACACGCGCCTCATGCGTGATGCCGTGACCAAGCTCGTCGGCAAGATGCACCATCCGATCAACCAGCCGGTGCTCGATCCGAAGTCGAACCGCGTTGTTCACGGCTATGCCCTGATGCAGCCGCGCGTCACCCCTTCGCTGACGACCGGCAAGGAAGCGTCCGTCTTCCAGCGCGTCTTTTCGGTCGGCCGGGGTCTCGATCCTTACGTCTTCACCGTCTCCGACGTCTACCAGGACCTGACGGGCGAGGGCAGCTTCACCGGCAAGGGACTCTATCACGTCGATGCCTTCGAGGCGTCGCTCAAGGGCCGGATCGACGAGAATTCCATTCTCTCGCACGACCTTCTCGAGGGCTCTTTCGCACGGTGTGCGCTCGTCACCGACGTGGAACTCGTCGAGGATTTCCCGGTCCGCTATGAGGTGGAAGTCTCGCGCCAGCATCGCTGGGCCCGCGGCGACTGGCAGCTCCTCCCTTATATCCTCGATCCGAAGCGTGGCGTCACCGCGCTCGGCCGCTGGAAGATGATCGACAACCTGCGCCGGTCGCTGACCCCGATCGCCTGGTTCTTCGCCTCCGTGCTTGGCTGGTACTTCATGGACCCGCTCGGCGCTCTGATCTGGCAAATCCTGCTGATCTTCTCGCTGTTCGTCGCTCCGACGCTGTCGCTCGTGACCGGCCTTCTGCCGCGCTCCACCGACATCGTGCCCGGCGCGCATTTCTACTCCGTCTGGTCGGACATGCGCTCCGCCAATGCGCAGGTCGCGCTCCGCATCGTCTTCATCGCCGATGCCGCCTGCATCATGACGGATGCGATCGCTCGCTCGCTCTATCGACTTTTCTTCAGCCGCAAGCTCATGCTGGAATGGCGAACGGCCGCCTCGATCCAGTCGAGCGCCCAGGGCAGCCCGCAGGATTACTACCGGGCCATGTGGCATGCGCCGACGATCGCCGTCCTCAGCATCATTCTGTCGGCCATTCCCGGCGACAACGCTTTCCTCGTCGGCATACCCTTCGCCGTGCTGTGGATATTCTCGCCGCTCGTCGCCTGGTATGTCAGCCAGTCGGCGGAGACGGAGGACCGCCTCTTTGTGCCGGAACAGGTCTCGGTCGAACTGCGCAAGATCGCCCGCCGCACCTGGCGCTATTTCGAGACCTTCGTCACGCTCGAGCAGAACTACCTGCCGCCGGACAATTTCCAGGAAAGGCCGGATCCGATCATCGCCAAGCGTACGTCGCCGACCAATATCGGCGTCTACCTGCTTTCGACGATCTCCGCGCGCAATTTCGGCTGGATCAGCTTCACCGACACGATCGAGCGGATCGAGCAGACGATCTCCACCATCGAGAAGATGGAGAAGTTCCGCGGCCATCTCTTCAACTGGTATCATACGGATACGCTGAAGCCGCTCGGCCAGCGTTATATTTCTGCGGTGGACAGTGGCAACCTCGCCGGCCATCTGATCGCAATCTCGTCCGCCTGCCGCATCTGGGCGGAAGCGCCATCGGCGCATCTGCAGGGCAATCTCGACGGAATCGGCGATGTCGCCGGCATTCTTGCGGAAACGCTGAAGGCCCTGCCGGACGACCGCAAGACGGTTCGTCCGTTGCGCCGCCGCCTCGAAGAACGCATCGCCGGCTTCGGCAACGCGCTGGCAGCGGTCAAGCGCGAGCACGAGTTCGCTTCGATCCGCATCATCAATCTCGCCGTTCTGGCGCGCGACATCCAGAAGCTCGCGACCAATCTGGACCACGAGGTTCGTTCCACGCAAAGCGATGAGGTGACCCGCTGGTCGGCCTCGCTCGTCAATGTCTGCGAGGCGCATATCGCCGACAGCGTCTTCGACAATTCCAATATCGAACCGCTGCGCGAGCGGCTGATCGCGCTGCGCGATCGCACCCGCAACATCGCCTTCTCGATGGATTTCGGCTTCCTGTTCCGGAAAGAGCGCCGCCTGCTTTCGATCGGCTACCGCGTCGAGAGCAACGAGCTGGACGAGGCCTGCTATGACCTCCTGGCTTCCGAGTGCCGTCTGACAAGCCTCTTCGCGATCGCCAAGGGCGATCTTCCGACGGAGCATTGGTATCGCCTCGGCCGTCAGGTCGTGCCGATCGGCGCGCAGGGCGCGCTCGTCTCCTGGTCGGGCTCCATGTTCGAATATCTGATGCCGCCGCTCGTTATGCAGGAGCGTCAGGGCGGCATCCTCAACCAGACCAACAATCTGGTGGTGAAGGAGCAGATGAACCACGGCAGACGGCTCGGTACGCCCTGGGGCATTTCCGAAGCGGCGTTCAATGCCCGCGACCATCAGTTCAACTATCAGTATACGAACTTCGGCGTGCCGACGCTGGGCCTCAAGCGCGGCCTCGGCCAGAATGCGGTCATTGCGCCCTACGCGTCGATTCTCGCCAGCCAGTACGATCCGATCGCCGCGGCGGAGAATCTCGCGGAATTGCGCTCGCTCGGCGCGCTCGGCATGTTCGGTTTCCACGATGCGGTCGATTTCACGCCGACCCGCGTGCCGGAAGGCAAGCGTTGCGCGGTGGTCTATAATTACTACGCCCACCATCACGGCATGTCGATCGCAGCGATCGCCAACGTCGTCATGAACGGCCTGCTCCGCGAGCTTTTCCATTCCGATCCCGTCGTCGAGGCGGCGGAACTGATGCTGCAGGAAAAGGCGCCGCGCGACATTCCGGTCATGAGCGCCAAGCACGAGGAAACGCCCGGCAAGGGCCAGGGCGAACTGTTGCGTCCGGAGATCCGCACCATCAACAATCCGGCCACCAAGGACCGCGAACTGGTGCTGCTGTCGAACGGCCATTACTCGGTCATGCTCACGGCCACCGGCTCCGGCTATTCCCGCTGGAACGGCATGTCGGTCGCCCGCTGGAAGCCCGATCCGACCGAGGACCGCTGGGGTCAGTTCCTGTTCCTGCGCGATACCGCGACCGGCGATTGGTGGTCCGCGACCGCCGAGCCGCGCCGCGCGGAAGGCGAGAAGACCAGAGCGATCTTCAGCGATGAACGTGCCGAATTCCACAAGACGATCGGCGATCTGACGAGCACCGTGGAGTGCATCGTCGCCAGCGAACACGATGCCGAAGGCCGCCGGCTGACGCTGCTCAACATGGGGCCTGAGGACCGCTTCATCGAAGTGACGTCCTATATGGAACCCGTTCTTTCCGCCGAGGACGACGACAACGCGCATCCGACGTTCTCGCGCATGTTCGTCCAGACGGAGATCGGCAAGCGCGGCGACGTGATCCGCGCGTGGCGCAACAAGCGCAATCCGAACGATCCGGACATGATCGTCGCGCATCTGGCGGCGGACAATGCCGGCTCGGCGCGCCCGACCGAATTCGAAACAGACCGCCGAAAGTTCCTCGGACGCGGCCGGACCCTCGGCGAGGCTGCCGCCTTCGATCCCGGTGCGACGCTTTCGGGCATGGATGGTTTCACGCTCGACCCGATCCTGTCGCTCAGGCGCGTCGTCCGCGTGCCGGCCGGCAAGAAGGTCAGCGTCATCTTCTGGACAATTGCCGCCCCGAAGCGCGACGAGCTCGATCAGGCGATCGAACGCTATCGTCATCCGGATGCCTTCCAGACCGAGCTCACCCAGGCCTGGACGCGCACGCAGGTGCAGATGCGCCATCTCGGCGTCTCGTCACAGGACGCCGCCGCCTTCCAGCATCTGGCGCGCTACCTTATCTATCCGGACATGCATCTGCGCGCCGACCAGGCGACGGTCCACGCTCACATGCAGCCGCAATCGTCGCTCTGGCCGTCTTCGGTCTCGGGCGATTTCCCGATCTTCACGCTGCGCATCAACGACGATGCGGACATGGCGGTGGCGAAGGAGGCGATGAGCGCGCAGGAATACCTGCGGTCGCGCGGCGTGATCTCGGATCTCGTCATCTTCAACGAGCGTGCGGCCTCCTATGCGCAGGAAATGCAGCACGCGATCGAATATCTCTCCGAAAACGCCCGTCGTCTCGGCCAGCAGGAGGGGCAGCGCCAGCACGTCTTCTCGCTCCGCCGCGACATCCTGGACGAAGCAGGCTCCGACGGCCTGATCGCCGCATCACGGGTGGTGCTGCATGCCCGCAACGGCAAGATCATCGATCAGCTCAACCGCGCGGCCTCCATCTTTGCGCCGCCGAAGGATCAGGAGATCGAGATCGATCGCCGCCCGCTGCTGAACGGCGATATCTTCCAGGCTGCGGCGGAGACCGAGGCGCCTGCCGACCTCGAGTTCTGGAACGGCTTTGGCGGCTTCTCGAAGGACGGCAGCGAATATGTCATTCGGCTGCGTGGCGGCCAAGCGACACCGCAGCCGTGGATCAACGTCATCTCGAACGAGAAATTCGGGTTCCACATCTCGGCGGAAGGCGCAGGTTTCACCTGGGCACGGAATTCCCGCGATTATCAGCTGACGCCGTGGACCAACGATCCGGTCATCAACCGGCCGGGCGAGGCCTTCTATGTCGCCGACCGGGATAGTGGTGCCGTTTTGACGCCTTTCGCGGCGCTGTCGCGCAAGCCGGAGGCGAAGTTCGAAACCCGGCACGGATTGGGCTATTCGGTCTTCTCCAGCGAGGAAGACGGCCTGAAGATCGAGCTCACCCAGACCGTCGATCGGACCCGTGCGGCTAAGCTGACCTCGATCCTGCTGCATAACGGCGGTTCCGAAGCCCGCAAGCTGCGCGTCTACGGTTACGCGGAATGGCTGCTCGGCAGCAATCCCGCGCGGTCGATCCCGTTCATCCTGTCGAGCCGTGACGAGGAAACGGGTGCGCTCTTCGCCACCAACCCATACAGCATCGACTACCGTCGCTTCGCCTTCATGGCAATGAAGGAAATGCCATCGGGCTTCACGAGCAGTCGCCGCGAATTCATAGGCCGGTTCGGCTCGATTCAGATGCCGGCCGCGGTGACGTCCGCTTCGCCGCTCAACGGCTCGCTCGATCTCGACGGCGATCCCTGCGCAGCGCTTGCTTACGACATCGAACTGGCGCCGGGCGAGCAAAAACAAGTCACCTTCTATCTCGGCGATGCGGATACGAAGGAAGATGCCCAGGCGTTGATCTCGGAGCTGCGCGGCGAGGAATTCGGTGCGATCCTCGAGAAGAACCGCGGTTTCTGGAAAGGGTTCACCGGCCGCCTCAAGATCTCGACGCCGGAGAAGTCGCTCGACCATATGGTCAACCACTGGCTGCCTTACCAGGCGCTCGGCTGCCGCATCATGGCCCGCACCGCCTTCTATCAGGCATCCGGCGCGTTCGGTTTCCGCGACCAGCTCCAGGATACGCTGGCCTTCCTCGTGCACGAGCCGTCGCTCGCCCGCCGCCAGATCGTCAACGCGGCGTCGCGGCAGTTCAGGGAAGGTGACGTGCAGCATTGGTGGCTGCCGAATTCCGGCGCGGGCGTGCGTACGATGATCTCGGACGACGTGGTCTGGCTCGCCTATGCGGCGCATCAGTATATTGCGGCGACCGGCGACAAGTCGCTGCTGGATGAAGAGCTTGCCTTCCTCGAAGGACCGGTTCTCGAAAAGCACAAGCACGACGCCTTCTTCACGCCGGAAATTTCGACGGAAACGGCAAGCCTCTACGAGCATGCGGCAAGGGCGCTCGACCTTGCGATCACCCGCACCGGCGACAATGGCCTGCCGCTGATCCTAGGCGGCGACTGGAACGACGGCATGAACCGCGTCGGCGTCGGCGGCCGTGGCATGAGCGTCTGGCTTGGCTGGTTCCTGGCGGCCGCACTTCGGAACTTCCTGCCCTATGCTACCGAACGGAACGAGCGTCAGCGCGTCGAGCGCTGGACGGGGCATCTCGAAAGCCTCAAGCAGGCGCTGGAGAAGGCCGGCTGGGACGGCAGCTACTATCGCCGCGGTTACTTCGACGACGGCTCGCCGCTCGGCTCCAGCACCAGCGACGAATGCCGGATAGACTCGCTCGCCCAGTCCTGGAGCGTGCTCTCCGGCGAAGGCGATCCGGATCGCTCCCGTCAGGCCATGGATGCGGTGCTCGACAAGCTCGTGGACGAAGAAGCCGGCATCATCCGCCTCTTCACGCCGCCCTTCCAGGACACCCGCAAAGATCCCGGCTACATCCGCGCCTATCCCCCGGGCGTGCGGGAGAACGGCGGTCAGTATACGCATGCGGCGATCTGGGTCGTGCTGGCGCTGGCGGCTCTGAAGCGCGGCGACGATGCGTGGAAATGCTTCCAGATGCTCAACCCGATCAACCATGCGCTCGATCGTGACGCCGCCGAAACCTATCGCGTGGAACCCTATGTGGTTGCGGCTGACGTCTATGGCCACGGGTCCTATATCGGCCGGGGCGGCTGGAGCTGGTATACGGGTTCGGCCGGCTGGCTCTACCGTGCGGCGGTCGAAGGCATATTGGGCATCCGGCGTCAGGGCGACCGGCTGTTCGTCAACCCGGTCCTGCCTGCCGGCTGGAACGGCTTTGTCGCGGAGCTCACGATCGATGACGCTGTCTACAAGATCAATGTCGAGAACGGTAAGGTCAGCATCAACGATACGATTGTGAGCGAAACGGAGGGCTTCCTGTTGAGCGGGTCTGCCGCGAAACGGCTGCCCGAGCCGGCTCAAAGCTGACAGCCCTGCCATCAGGATCAATCAAAACAAAACCCGCCGCCATTCACATTCACATGGCGGCGGGTTTTTCGTCTGTATTCCGGATGCGGTCAGGCGGGCTGCGCGACCGACCCGGCCTCATCATGTTCATCCTCATCGCCCAGGAGGCCGCTGGTTCTCAGAAGCGAAGCGAAGCGCCCGCCGAGATGGCTGAGCTCGTCGTAGCTGCCCATTTCGGCGATCCGGCCGTTGTCGAGGAAGATCACCTTGTCGGCGTCGCGGATCGTCGATAGCCGGTGGGCGATGATGAAGGTCGTGCGGTTCTTGCGCAGTCTGTCGATCGCCGCCTTGACGCGGGCTTCCGTCTCCACGTCAAGCGCGCTGGTTGCCTCGTCGAGTACCAGGATCGGTGCGTTCTTGAGGATGGCGCGGGCGATTGCGATGCGCTGGCGTTCGCCCCCGGAAAGGCGGTTGCCGCGTTCGCCGACCGAGGTGTCGTAGCCGGTGAGCCGGCTCTCGATGAATTCGGTCGCGGCGGCAGCCTCTGCCGCCGCGACGATCTCCTCCTCGGTCGCTCCTTCGCGGCCGAGGCGGATGTTCTCGCTGATCGAACGGTTCAGGAGGCCGGCATCCTGGAAGACGGTGGCGATGGATTGGCGCAACGATTTGCGCGTCACCGTTCCGGTATCGGTGCCATCGATCAGAATTTTTCCCTCTTGAGGATCATAAACCCGTTGCAGGAGATTGATGAGGGTCGTCTTGCCGGCTCCGGTCGGGCCGACGATCGCTACCGTTTCTCCCGCCCTGGCGGTGAAGGAAATGTCATGCACGCCCTGGCTCGTATTGGCAAAGCCGAACGAGACGTTGCGGAACTCCACCTCACCCCGGACGTCGCCGAGTTCGCGGGCGCTCGCCGGTTCGGCGCGCTCTTCGACGGAATCCTCGAGTGCGAAGAAATCCTCGAGCTTGGCGCGCGCTTCGAATATCTGGGTGGCGAACTGACGCAACAGATCGAGGCGGCCGATCAGCAAATTCGCGAAGCCGATGAAGGCGACGACGTCGCCGACACGGATTTCCCCCTGCTGCACCAGAACGGTCCCGATGACCAGGATGACACCCATGGACACCGTCGAGGCGGTGCGGTTGAGGCCGCTCGCAAGCGCCCACCAGTCAAGCACGGGATATTGGGCGGCAAGCAGGTCTTTGGTGTAGTCCTTCAATGCTTTGGTTTCCGCCTCGATACGATTGTAGCTGTGCAGCACGGAAACGTTGCTGATCGAGTCGCTTACATGGGAAAAGACGTTATGGTAGTGGTTCTCGACCGAAGCCTGTCCTTCCTTCGTCCGGTTCATCACCGTAACGCCGATGACCCAGTAAAGGACGCTCAGCACCAAAAGTACGATGCTGAGCCGCCAATCCATGGAAATCGCGGTCGGGACCAGGAGAACGAGGGCTACCGCCGTTGCAAGGTGGGTGCGCATGAATTCCAGCCAGAGGCCGAACAGGCTTTCGGCCGCACGCAGCAGCGTATGCAGCGCGTTGGACGTGCCCCGCTGATGATGCCAGGCGAGGGGCATGGAAATGATGCGTCCGAAAGCCTCGGTCAGCAGCGATGCCCGCCGGCCGTGGGCGAGCCGGTCTGCTTCGCGGGCGACGAGCACATAGGCGACGGTGTTGAAGACGCCGAACCCGGCCCACAGCATCAATACGGGAGTTACGGCGCTGCCGGACGAAATCGCATCGATGATCCGGCCGAACAGAATCGGTTCGGCAATGGTAATGACGGCAAGCACGATATTGGCAATAACGACCGCAGTTACCCGCCAACGGTTTTTGGCCAGATATTTGAGAGCTCGTGCATAAACCTGGAACAGCGTCAACTGGCGCAACCTCATCGATATAGAGCCGC
The DNA here is from genome assembly GCF_051400715.1 of Neorhizobium descurainiae. Lineage (NCBI taxonomy): Bacteria > Pseudomonadati > Pseudomonadota > Alphaproteobacteria > Hyphomicrobiales > Rhizobiaceae > Neorhizobium > Neorhizobium descurainiae. The sequence continues at coordinate 279,178 of NZ_JBLFFK010000004.1, read as the reverse complement.
CATGGCGGCGGCGCCCGGAACGTAAAGGTCGGAAACGGCAATTCCGCGACCGACGCAGGAGATAATATCCTTCTGCCAGAAATGTTTCACCGAGAGCAAGGCTTCGCGAATTCCGTGTTTTAGCCGAGGCGCAAATAATTCCTGCAAAGCCGCCAAGGGGGCTAGATTTAGCGGTATACCTTCAATGAATGCTAACTATGCTAATTGACTATGAAAGCGGGAAGTAACTGAAAATTAACGTAAAGCGAAAAGCGTTTGAATTAGCATTCGGGGGCCAAGTCTTGAACATTCAATTACTCGTACAACTTCTGGTACTTGCAGAAGAAGCCAAGACGGAAGCGGAACTGACGGGCCAACTGGAATCCCTGCTGAAAGCTTATGGCTTTGAATATTATGGTCTCCTCATCCAGCCGCGCTTCAATCAAGATCCTGTAAATCTGTCTCTCGCCAGCCGCTGGCCGGAAGGCTGGTCGGAAATCTATGTAGGGCGCAAATACGTTCTCGTCGATCCGACCATTCGCATGCTCAGCATTGCCCAGAGGCCCTTCCGCTGGCGCGACGCGGTCACGAAACTGAAAAACGATCCCCATCGGCAGCGTATGCAGCGGATGATGCAAGAGGGCGTGCGCTATGGCCTTCTGGACGGCTATATTTTCCCGGTGCATGGCCGCAACGGGCTGCTCGGCAATATGACGGTCTGCGGCCGGCCCGTGGATCTCTCTCCAGCCGAATTGGCGCTCTTCGATGCGGCAGCCAAGAAAATCTTTTGGCGTTTCATGGAACTGCGCGGCCGGGCGGAAGAACTGGAGGCCGTCGCAAAGGTGGACACCCAGCTCACCCGCCGGGAAATGGAAGTCATCGTGCTGCTGGCCGATGGCCTGACCTCCAACGAGATCGCCAAGTCGCTGGACATTTCCAGCCATACGGTGGACTGGTACATCAATGGACTCCAGGAAAAGCTGAAGGCCAAGAACAGGCAGCACGTGGTCGCCTCCGCCTTTCGTCTGGGGCTCGTCATCTGAGCGCAAGCCCATTTGATGCATGCGACATAAATTTGACATCCCGCTCTTTGGTAAATTGCACTTGCTTGATTAAGGCGATACTGATTTCTTTGCAGTGCAGCATTTTCTCGATGGCGCCTGGGGAGGTCCGTTTTGCCGATTTCGAAGATTCTCGTTGCCAACCGCTCTGAAATCGCCATCCGCGTGTTTCGCGCGGCCAATGAGCTGGGCATCAAAACGGTCGCGATCTGGGCGGAGGAGGACAAGCTCTCGCTGCATCGCTTCAAGGCGGACGAGAGCTATCAGGTGGGGCGTGGCCCGCATCTGTCGAAGGACATGGGTCCGATCGAGAGCTATCTTTCCATTCCGGAAGTGATCCGGGTCGCGAAGCTTTCCGGCGCCGATGCCATCCATCCCGGCTACGGCCTCCTGTCCGAAAGCCCGGAATTCGTCGAGGCCTGCAACGATGCAGGTATCACGTTCATCGGCCCGACGCCGGAAACGATGCGCCAGCTCGGCAACAAGGTCGCCGCCCGCAACCTGGCGGTCTCCGTGGGAGTGCCGGTCGTGCCGGCGACCGAACCGCTGCCGGACGATATGGCAGAGGTGGCGAAGATGGCCGCGGCGATCGGCTATCCGGTGATGCTGAAGGCGTCCTGGGGCGGCGGCGGTCGCGGCATGCGCGTCATCCGCTCCGAGGCAGATCTGGGGCGGGAGGTGACGGAAGCCAAGCGCGAGGCGATGGCCGCCTTCGGCAAGGACGAAGTCTATCTGGAAAAGCTCGTCGAGCGCGCCCGCCACGTGGAAAGCCAGATTCTCGGCGACACGCATGGCAATGCGGTGCACCTCTTTGAACGTGACTGTTCGATCCAGCGCCGCAACCAGAAGGTGGTGGAGCGCGCTCCGGCGCCTTATCTCACCGAAGCCCAGCGCCAGGAGCTGGCGAGCTATTCGTTGAAGATCGCCAAGGCGACGAACTATATCGGCGCCGGCACCGTCGAATACCTGATGGATGCCGATACCGGCAAATTCTACTTCATCGAGGTGAACCCGCGCATCCAGGTCGAGCATACGGTGACCGAAGTCGTCACCGGCATCGACATCGTCAAGGCGCAGATCCACATCCTCGAAGGAGCGGCGATCGGCACGCCGGAATCGGGCGTGCCGAAACAGGCGGACATCCGCCTCAACGGCCATGCCCTGCAGTGCCGGATCACCACGGAAGATCCGGAGCACAACTTCATCCCGGACTATGGCCGCATCACCGCCTATCGCTCGGCGGCCGGTTTCGGCATCCGCCTCGATGGCGGCACTGCCTATTCCGGCGCGGTGATCACCCGCTATTACGATCCGCTGCTCGTCAAGGTGACCGCCTCCGGCGGAACGCCGCAGGAAGCGATCAGCCGCATGGACCGAGCATTGCGCGAGTTCCGCATCCGCGGCGTGGCGACCAACCTCACCTTCCTGGAAGCGATCATCGGCCACCCGAAGTTCCGCGACAATTCCTATACGACACGGTTCATCGACACGACACCGGAGCTCTTCGAACAGGTGAAGCGGGCCGACCGGGCGACCAAGCTGCTCACCTATCTGGCCGACGTCACCGTCAACGGCCACCCGGAGGTAAAGGGCCGGCCGATGCCTTCGGAGCAGGCGGCAAGGCCGGTTCTGCCCTATATCAACGGACCCATCCCGGACGGCACGAAACAGAAGCTCGATGCGCTCGGTCCAAGGAAGTTCGCGGAATGGATGCGCAACGAACAGCGCGTGCTTTTGACCGACACGACCATGCGCGACGGGCACCAGTCCTTGCTCGCGACCCGCATGCGCACCTATGACATCGCGCGGGTTGCCGGCGTCTATGCGCGGGCGCTTCCCGACCTCTTCTCGCTGGAATGCTGGGGCGGGGCGACCTTCGACGTTTCCATGCGATTTCTTACCGAAGACCCGTGGGAGCGGCTGGCGCTGATCCGCGAGGGAGCGCCGAACCTGCTTCTGCAGATGCTGCTGCGTGGCGCCAACGGCGTCGGCTACAAGAACTATCCGGATAACGTGGTGAAGTACTTCGTCCGTCAGGCGGCGAAGGGGGGCATCGACCTCTTCCGCGTCTTCGATTGCCTGAACTGGGTCGAGAACATGCGCGTCTCGATGGATGCGGTCCAGGAGGAGAACAGGCTCTGCGAGGCGGCGATCTGCTATACGGGCGATCTGCTCAGCAGCGCGCGACCGAAATACGACCTCAAATATTACGTGGCTCTCGCCGAGGAGCTGGAAAAGGCCGGCGCGCATATCATTGCCGTCAAGGACATGGCCGGCCTCTTGAAGCCCGCTGCTGCCAAGGTCTTGTTCAAGGCGCTGCGCGAGGCGACCTCGCTGCCGATCCATTTCCACACGCACGACACGTCCGGCATCTCGGCGGCCACCGCGCTTGCGGCCGTCGAAGCGGGCGTCGATGCCGTGGATGCCGCGATGGACGCGCTCTCCGGCAATACGTCGCAGCCCTGCCTCGGCTCGATCGTCGAAGCGCTTTCGGGCAGCGAGCGCGATCCCGGCCTCGATCCGGAATGGATCCGCCGCATCTCCTTCTATTGGGAAGCGGTGCGGGGCCAGTACGCCGCCTTCGAGAGCGACCTCAAGGGACCCGCTTCGGAAGTCTACCTGCACGAAATGCCGGGCGGCCAGTTCACCAACCTCAAGGAACAGGCCCGCTCGCTCGGGCTCGAGACCAAGTGGCACAAGGTGGCGCAGGCTTACGCGGACGCCAACCGGATGTTCGGCGATATCGTCAAGGTGACGCCGTCCTCGAAGGTGGTCGGCGACATGGCGCTGATGATGGTCTCGCAGGACTTGACCGTCGCCGATGTCGAGAACCCCGCCAAGGACATAGCCTTCCCTGAATCGGTGGTCTCGATGCTGAAGGGCGATCTCGGCCAGCCGCCGGGCGGTTGGCCGGAGGCGCTGCAGAAAAAGGCGCTGAAAGGCGAACAGCCCTATACGGCCGTGCCGGGTTCGCTTCTGCCGCCGGCCGATCTCGATGCGGAGCGGAAAGTCATCGAGGGCAAGCTCGAGCGCAAGGTCGACGACTTCGAATTCGCCTCCTACCTCATGTATCCGAAGGTGTTCACGGATTTCGCCCTGGCCGCCGACACCTATGGGCCGGTCTCGGTCCTGCCGACGCATGCCTATTTCTACGGTCTTGCCGACGGCGAGGAGCTGTTCGCCGATATCGAGAAGGGCAAGACGCTGGTCGTCGTCAACCAGGCGATGAGCGCCACCGATGCTCAAGGGATGGTGACGGTCTTCTTCGAGCTGAACGGCCAGCCGCGCCGCATCAAGGTGCCGGACCGGGCGCATGGTGCCTCCGGCGGGGCCGTGCGCCGCAAGGCGGAGACCGGCAATGCCGCCCATCTCGGCGCGCCGATGCCGGGCGTGATCTCGACGGTCGCCGTTTCCGCCGGCCAGTCGGTGAAGGCCGGCGACGTGCTGCTCTCCATCGAGGCCATGAAGATGGAAACGGCCCTCCACGCCGAAAAGGACGGCACCATCGCCGAAGTGCTCGTCAAGGCCGGCGACCAGATCGATGCCAAGGATCTGCTGATCGTTTACAGCGGCTGATTTTTAGCCGCCGTCGCTCGTCCGGATTTTTCGGCCGAACCGCTCGCCGAAAATGATCAGCAGGCCGGCGCCGCCGATAAGGATTGCACCCAGCGTCACATTGGCGGCGGGCACATCGCCCCAGATCAAGTATCCGAGCACGAAGGCCCAGACGAGCGCCGTATATTCGAAAGGCGCCAGCACCGAAACCGGCGCCCGCCGCATGCCTTCGAAAAAGGTGTATTGGGCCAAGCCTCCGAGCAGTCCGACGCCGAACAGCATGGCGGTCGTGGCAAAATCGACGTCCTTCCACTCGACGATCAGCATGCCGGCGGTCAGCACGATGAAGAAGAAATTGGTGATCGTCATCTGTACGAGGCTCGTTTCGTGCAAGGCGGTGCGCCGGAGCAGCACGGTCGAGAACGCCCAGAGGCAGGCGGCCTGCAGCGCCAGGTAGACGGGAAGCGAAATCGTGAGTCCCACCGGATTGCTGGCGACGACGACGCCTGCGAAACCGACGATGACGGCCACCCAGCGGGCGAGCGTGACATGTTCCTTCAGCATGGGACCGGCCAGCAGCGTGGCAACGACCGGTGCCGCGAAATAGAGCGTGGTGAGTTCGCCGAGCTGGAGGGATTTCGCAGCGGTGTAATAGGAAAGCCAGGCGGTGATGAGGAACAGGCTGCGCACCGCCATCGGCTTGACGATGTTGGAGGTGGCTGCCCGCTTGGCAAGACGCCTCCCGCCGATGAAGAGACAGCAGAGGACGACCGTGACGCTGCGAAAGAACAGAATCTGCCAGACGGTGACGGACTCGACGAGCAGTTTGATGACGGCATCATGGCTGCTGAAGATGAAATAGGAGAGCGTGATCAGCAGGATGCCGAGGCCGTAGGGAGTTTTCAAAGGACACCGGGCCCGCGTACCGGACTATGGTTGGGGCTGAAATGAATGCAGGTTTGATCTCAGAAACCGGAGTTTGCCGCGACTGTCAATCTCGGCTCCGGGGGGTTGTTCAGGTTTCCTTCAGATACAATTTGTGAGACGGGGAGCGCCTAGACCCGTTGCAAATTCAATCGATTTAAATGATGATCGCCGCAACCTGAGGATTGATTCATGGATACCCGTGCCGCCACCCGTCCCTCCGAAGCTCGCGCCTTCATCACCCGCGAACGCGTGGGCGTGGCGCTGCTTTTCCTGATGAACGGCTTCATGGTCGGCGCCTGGGCTCCGAAGATCCCGGAATTCGCCAGCCGTCTCGGATTGAGCGAAAGCACGCTTGGCTTGATGATCCTGATCTTCGGCCTGGGGTCGCTGGTGATGATGCCGCTTGCCGGCAGCCAGATCGCCCGGTTCGGTTCCAGCCGCGTTTCCAAGTACTCATCCGTCCTGCTCACGCCGACGCTGCTGCTTCTCACCTGGGTCGGGAACATATGGGCCGGAGCCGTGGCGATTTTCCTGTTCGGCGGACTGATCGGTGCGATGGACGTCGCGATGAACGCGAACGCGGTTGCGGTCGAGAAACACATGCGCCGGGCCATCATGTCTTCCTGTCACGCCTTCTGGAGCCTTGGCGGCCTCCTGGGCTCTTCGACGGGCGGTTTTCTGATCGAGCATATCGGCGTTTCGGCGCATGCGATCCTTGTCACAATCCTCGCCGCACTGATGATCGTCGCTGCCTGGCGGATCGTCTTGCACGACGCGCCGCATCCGGACGAACACAAGCGCGGCGGTAGCCGTCTGCCGCTCTCTCCGCTTCCCTGGCTGATCGGCATCATGGCGCTGTTCTGCATGATCCCGGAAGGCTCGATCCTCGATTGGGGGGCGCTCTATATGCGCAATGAACTCGGAGCGTCCGTGACCCTGTCCGGCTTTGCCTTCGCAGCCTTCTCGCTCACCATGGCGACGATGCGTTTTGCCGGTGATCTCATCCGCGACCGTTTCGGCGCCGTCCTGACGCTACGCGTGTGTGCGGTCATATCCATTCTCGGCTTGCTGGTGATCGGGTTCGCACCCAACGCATCGATCGCGATCGCCGGTTTCGCGCTCACCGGCATCGGCATTTCCAACATCGTGCCGATCGCATTTTCGGCCGCGGGAAACATGCCGGGCATGGCGGCCGGTGTCGGTCTTTCCGTCGTCACGACCATGGGCTATTCCGGCATCCTGGTGGCGCCTTCGGCGATCGGCTTCATCGCCGAGCATACGGGGCTTGCGGCGATTTTCGCCGGCCTGTCGGCACTGATCCTTGTCGTGCTTCTGCTGTCGCGCCTCGCCAGACATGCGGACAATGCCCATCATTGATACCATGTCGGCCTGCTGGGCCGGCAAGCCGTCAGGCGGCGCGATAAAGTGAGCATCCTGACTGTTGACAAGCCGCAAGCCATAAGCCACCTGAAAGGCGCTCCTAATTCCAAGGCGATGAGAAGCTGCATGTCCTCACCCGTCGATTACGATCCGAAGCCTCGCCGCGCTACCGTTGCCGTCGATGTCGGCGGCGTTATCGTCGGTGGCGGTGCGCCCGTCGTCGTCCAGTCGATGACCAACACGGATACAGCGGATGTGGATGCGACGGTGGCTCAGGTCGCTGCGCTCTATAGGGCAGGCTCCGAAATCGTCCGCATCACCGTCGACCGCGACGAGAGCGCCGCTGCCGTGCCGAAAATCCGCGAGCGGCTGCTGCGTCTCGGCATGGACGTGCCGCTGGTCGGCGATTTCCACTATATCGGCCACAAGCTGCTCGCCGACCATCCCGCCTGCGCCGAGGCCCTCGCGAAATACCGCATCAACCCGGGCAATGTCGGCTTCAAGGACAAGAAGGACAAGCAGTTCGGCGACATCATCGAGATGGCGATCCGTTATGACAAGCCGGTGCGCATCGGCGTCAACTGGGGGTCGCTCGACCAGGATCTCCTGACGACGCTGATGGACCGCAATCAGGAGCAGGGTTCGCCGCTCTCGGCCCGCCAGGTCATGCATGAGGCGATCGTGCAGTCGGCTTTGATTTCGGCCGAGCTGGCGGAACAGATCGGCCTGCCGCGCAACCGCATCATCCTGTCGGCCAAGGTCAGCCAGGTGCAGGACCTGATCGCCGTCTATTCCATGCTTGCAGAGCGCTCCAACCATGCGCTGCATCTGGGCCTCACCGAGGCCGGCATGGGATCGAAGGGCATCGTCGCCTCCTCGGCCGCCATGGGTTATGTGCTGCAGCAGGGCATCGGCGATACCATCCGCGTTTCCTTGACGCCGGAGCCGAACGGCGACCGCACCCGCGAGGTGCAGGTGGCGCAGGAGCTTCTGCAGGTCATGGGTTTCCGGCAGTTCGTCCCGGTCGTCGCCGCCTGTCCCGGCTGCGGCCGCACCACGTCGACCGTCTTCCAGGAACTTGCGCAGAACATCCAGAACGACATCCGCAAGAACATGCCGGTCTGGCGCGAGAAATATCCGGGCGTCGAGGCGCTCAACGTCGCGGTCATGGGCTGCATCGTCAACGGCCCGGGCGAAAGCAAGCATGCGGATATCGGCATCTCGCTGCCGGGCACCGGCGAAACGCCGGCAGCCCCGGTCTTCATCGACGGCAAGAAGGCGATGACGCTGCGGGGACCTAATATCGCGGCCGATTTCGAGAAGCTGGTGATCGACTATATCGAAAGCCGTTTCGGCCAGAAGACGGCAGCGGAATAGCCGCTTGCGCCCTCAGGCGATTGTCGCCTAGGGCTATGTAGCATGAAATCGAGTCCTGCTGTTGACGGCGGATAATGCACCGGAAACGCAGGTCCGCTTCTTCGTCTGTGGTCAACGGCAAGGACATGCCGTCCCTCCTCGCTATTGCCGCAATTCATGGTAAATGAGATGTCGCCACAGACGACGGGGACATCGATTTACATGCTCAAGAAAATCGCAATCGTCGCGCTTTGCGCGACCTATCTTTCTGCCTGCACCACGACCGATCCCTATACGGGAGAACAAAAGGTTTCCAATACCGCCGGCGGTGCGGCCATCGGCGCCGGCCTCGGTGCGCTTGGCGGCTTGGTCATCGGCGGCGGCAACAAGGGCCGCAACGCGCTGATCGGCGCCGCCATCGGCGGTCTGGCCGGCGGGGCGATCGGCAACTATATGGACAGCCAGGAGGCCGAACTGCGCGCGCAGCTGCAGGGCACCGGTGTTTCCGTCACCCGCGCCGGCGACCGCATCATCCTCAACATGCCGTCGAACATCACCTTTGCGACTGACCAGGACCAGGTGATCCCGCCCTTCTACCGCACGCTGGATTCCGTCGCTATCGTGCTCAACAAGTTCGGCAAGACCTATATCGACGTGAACGGCCATACGGATTCGACCGGCAGCCTGCAGCATAACCAGGGGCTGTCCGAGCGCCGCGCCGCTTCCGTCGCGAACTATCTGGCAAGCCGCGGCGTCGATCAGCGGCGCATGTCGACGATGGGCTTCGGTCCGTCGCAGCCGGTCGCTTCCAACGCGACGCCCGACGGGCGTGCGCAGAACCGCCGCGTCGAAGTGCAGATCGCGCCCATCACGCAAGGCTGATTGAAAAAGGGCGAGCCGCTCAGATGCGGCTCGTCAGTAACTTCAGGCCGGCGGCGCTATAAAAGATCGCCATCGTGCCTTCGATCCAGCGCCGCGCGGCCTTGTAGCCGCGCAGTGCATGCGGTGTCGAAAAAAGCATTGCATAGCCGATGAAGATCATCAGGCTGGAGGTGATGCAGACGCCGACAATCAGGACGATTGCCGCGGTCGGTGCGTTTTGCGGCAGGCCGAGGGAGATAATCGCCAGCCAGGCGAAGATCGCCTTCGGATTGGTAACGTGGATTGCATAACCGCGCAGCCAGAGCTGGCGGGCGGTATAGCTTGTCTTGCTATTGCCGATCACCGCTTTGGAATCGGGCAGGCGAGCCGATTTATATGCCTTCCAGGCGAGATAAATCAGATAGAGGCCGCCCAGCACCTTCAGGATTTCCAATGCGATGGCGTAGTTGCGCAGCAGGGTCGCAAGGCCCAGTGCTGCGGCACAAGCCCAGGTGAAGGAACCGCAGCTGATGCCAAGTGCCGTGATCAGTCCGGCACGGCGGCCCTGTGAGATCGAGGCGCCGATGATAGCGAAATTGGCCGGGCCAGGGCTTGCGACGTTGATGATATAGGCGACATAGGCCGGCCACATATATAGCAGGTAACTCAGGACGTCCGGCATGCTTTCCCCCGGAGGTGTTAGTTGTTCCGGCTGGCGATGAAGCGTGCCGTCTCCTGCAGAATAAGCGCCTTTTCGCCGTAAGGCGCAAGCAGATCGACGGCCTCCTTCGTCAGAGTGTCGAGCCGTTCCTCGGCCCAGGCCTTGCCATGCAGCGCGACGAGCGTGCCTTTGCCGCGGGCGGCGTCCTTGCCCGTCGCCTTGCCCAGGGTCGCGGCGTCGGAGGTCAGGTCGAGAAGGTCGTCGGCGAGCTGATAGGCGAGGCCGATCTTCCGGCCGAAAGCCCGCAATCGGTCGCGATGCTCGGGGTCCGATCCGGCGATGATGGCACCTGCCTCACAGGCGAAGCGCAGGAGCGCACCGGTCTTCATCGCCTGCAGCGTCACGATGCCGGCTTCATCCGGCGGGTTCCTCTCAGCAGCGAGATCGAGCGCCTGTCCACCCGCCATGCCGCCGGGCCCGGCGGCTCGGGCAAGGGCAAGGACGAGCTCCGCCTTCAGCCGGTCGGTGAGCTCGGTTTCCGGCGCGGCGATGATGTCGAAGGCATAGGTGAGCAGGCTGTCGCCGGCAAGGATCGCGGTCGCCTCGTCGAAGGCCTTGTGCACGGTCGGGCGGCCGCGGCGCAGGTCGTCGTCGTCCATGGCAGGCAGGTCGTCATGGATCAGCGAATAGCAATGGAGGCATTCGAGCGCCGCGCCGATCCGGAGTGCAGCGTCGGACGGTCCGCCGAGCAGGGCAGCGCTCTCGCGGACGAGGAACGGCCGGAGCCGTTTTCCGCCATTTAGCGATCCGTGGCGCATGGCGGCCATGAGGTGTGGCGGGCGGGCGATCTCACCGGAGAGACGGGTATCGGACAGCAGCGACGAAAGCAGGGCTTCCGTCTCGGCGGCGCTCTGCCGCAGGCGTCTCTCGAATGCGGTCGTCGTGTCCGTCATGGCCCGCTGTTTGACATGCCGACTGCCGGCTGGCAACGGCGATCTATCGCGTCACGGGAAGTTTTCGGCAGCAGACTGGCCTTGGCTTCGTTCAGCGGCTATGAAACCCGAAACAAGGGACGAGCGGGATATTGGACATTACGCCCGAACAGCACGCGCAGGAGGAGGAGCCCGTGAGGGTCGGACGGCGCCGGCGCCTATTTCCCAGCGGGGTGATCCGGCGGATCGTGCAGGTGGCGCTCGTCCTCGTACTGCTGCCCTATCTGCTGATCCTCATCTATGCCCTGCCGTTCATCCGCCCCGTCTCGACGCTGATGCTGTCGGAACTGGCGCTGTTGCGCGGCTACGACCGGCGCTGGGTCAGCCTCGAGGACATTTCTCCGAATCTCGTTCGTTCGGTGATGATGTCGGAGGATGGGCAATTCTGTTTCCACGGCGGGATCGACTGGGCTCAGATGCGCGGCGTGGTGGCGGACGCTCTCGAAGGCGAGGCGACGCGAGGGGCCAGCACCATTCCGATGCAGACGGTGAAGAACCTGTTCCTCTGGAATGGCCGTTCCTTCATCAGGAAGGGGCTCGAACTGCCGCTTGCGATCGGCGCCGATTTCGTCTGGTCGAAGCGGCGGATGATGGAAATCTATCTCAACGTCGCCGAATGGGGGCCGGGCATCTACGGCGCGGAGGCGGCAGCCCAGTATCATTTCAAGACATCTGCCGCGAAACTGAGCGCCCGCCAGGCGGCCCTGCTCGCCGTCTCGCTTCCCAATCCGATCATTCGAGTTGCCGGCAAACCCAGCCGCGGCGTTCAGCGTCTGGCAGGCGTGGTCGAGCGGCGGGCGCGCAATTCCGGCGATTACATCAAGTGCATTTATGATTGAGTTCTCGCGATTTCATTGGTCGCATTCGGCTGACGCGATTATAGCCTGAATGAACCAACCGGAGAGGCTCATGGAAAAGCTCACCCTTTATATCGGCAACAAGAATTATTCTTCCTGGTCCTTCCGGCCCTGGATCGCGATGACGGCGGCTGGGATTCCTTTCGAGGACGTGGTGATCCCCTTCGATTTTCCGGCTGGCAATCCGAAATTCAAGCCGGTCTCGCCCACCGGCCGGGTTCCGGTGCTCCATCATGGCGATGTCCGGGTGTGGGAGTCGCTGGCGATCATCGAATACGTGGCCGAGCTTTTCCCCGACAAGGGCCTCTGGCCGAAGAGTGCGGCGGATCGCGCCGTTGCCCGCTCGATTTCCATGGAAATGCTCTCCGGCTTCCGGGCGCTGCGCGGTGCCTGCCCGATGAACATCCGCCGGCCGAAGCGCAGGATCGATCTGCCGGACGGTGTGATGGGGGATGTGGCGCGTATCGAGGCGATCTGGCGTGAACTTCGGACGAAGTCCGGCGGTCCGTTCCTGTTCGGTACATTTACCGGGGCGGATGCGATGTTCGCACCCGTCGTCAACCGCTTCGATGTCTACGATCTGGTGACGGACGACGAAACGCTCGCTTATATGGCGGCGGTGAAGTCGCACCCGGCCTGGCTGAAATGGCAGGAAGCGGCCGTGGCCGAACCGTGGATCGTGCCGGAAGACGAGGCATAGGCGGAAATCTCGAAAAATTCCGGCTAGGGACTGGTCAAAGCCCTGCCGGACATGTATAAGCCCGCCAAATTTCCGAGATCGAGACGTGATGAGTTCGGCCTCAGTTCCGGCCGGAGATCATGTTTTGCACGAAGTGGAGTAACAGAAATGGCTGTACCGAAGAGAAAAACGAGCCCGTCGAAGCGCGGTATGCGCCGCTCCGCTGACGCACTCAAGGCTCCGACCTATATCGAAGACAAGAACTCGGGCGAACTGCGCCGTCCGCATCACATCGACCTGAAGACCGGCATGTATCGTGGCCGCCAGGTCCTGACGCCGAAGGAAAACGCGTAAGCGTTTGCTGCGGAAGTTTGCTTGAAGGGCCGGCTTTGCCGGCCTTTTTTGTTTCTGTGGTGCCTTGGCGTCGCGATCCGCCCGGCCGGCCACTACGTCTCGATCGGACTTAGAGATTGTCCAGCCGGCTCTGAAGGTTGCGGAGTTGTTCCTTCAGTTCGTCGATATCCTTGGAATCCGCCTTTTTCGAAGTGGGCTGCGGCGGCTGAGCGGTGAAGGGCGAGAACATCTGCAGAGCCTGGCGGAACATTTCCGTGTTGCGGCGTACCTGCTCCTCCATCATCTGCATCGGGACCTGCAGGTTCTTTCCGAGCGGCGTGTCGCCGAAGGCGCGCGTCATCTGCTCGCGCATCTGCGTCTGCTGGTCCGCGAAAGCCTTCATCGAGTGTTCGAGGAAGGTCGGCACGACCATCTGCATCTGGTCGCCGTAATAGGAAATCAGCTGCCGCAGGAATGAGATCGGCAGCAGCGTGTTGCCCGTCTTCGATTCCTGCTCAAAGATGATCTGCGTTAGCACGGAATGGGTGATGTCCTCGCCTGTCTTGGCGTCCTGGACGACGAATTCCTCGCCTTTTTTCACCATCTTTGCCAAGTCCTCCAGCGTCACGTAGGTGCTGGTGCCCGTGTTGTAGAGGCGCCGGTTGGCATATTTCTTGATTATGATTTCGCCTTCGGTCTTCGCCATGATTGCCTCCTGCTCCCGTCGATATGGTTTGGTTTTTATGAATGGCATGCTTCTCCCGACAGGAATGTAAGCCTAAATGACGCGGACTGACAATCGATTTGTGCGGCGCGGCGATCGCTTTGTTGCGCAGCAAATTCGCGGAATCTAAGGATCATTTCGAAAGCGTTCGCGGGCCCGCTGAACGTTCGGCGTTCGTCTGACGCTCGTTTGGCGCGCGTTTGACTCTGGGACCAAGCTTTGTCAGTCTCGCGGGCAAAGATCGAATAAGAGGAGACGTCCATGACCAATCCATCCATCGTGATCGCAGCCGCTGCGCGCACCGCAGTCGGCTCCTTCAACGGCGCGTTTGCCAATGTCCCGGCGCATGAGCTGGGAGCTGCCGCGATCAAGGGCGCGCTTCTTCGCGCAGGCGTCGATCCATCCGAAGTGGACGAGGTCATCCTCGGCCAGGTATTGCCGGCCGGCGAGGGCCAGAACCCGGCCCGTCAGGCGGCGATGAAGGCCGGCGTGCCGAAGGAGGCGACCGGCTGGGGCGTCAACCAGCTTTGCGGCTCGGGCCTGCGCGCCGTGGCACTCGGCATGCAGCAGATCGCGCTCGGGGATGCGAAGATCATCGTCGCCGGCGGCCAAGAATCCATGTCCATGGCGCCGCACTGCGCACATCTGCGCGGCGGCGTGAAGATGGGCGACTTCAAGATGGTCGACACCATGATCAAGGACGGTCTGACGGACGCCTTTTACGGCTATCACATGGGCATCACCGCGGAGAACATCGCCCGCCAATGGCAGCTCTCCCGCGAGGAGCAGGACCAGTTCGCCGTCTCTTCCCAGAACAAGGCGGAGGCTGCCCAGGTCGCCGGCCGTTTCAGGGACGAGATTATCCCCTACGTCATCCAGACGAGGAAGGGTGACGTGACGGTGGAGAACGATGAATATATCCGCGCCGGTGCGACGCTCGACGCCATGGCGAAACTTCGCCCGGCCTTCGACAAGGAAGGTACGGTGACGGCGGGCAACGCGTCCGGCATCAATGACGGCGCGGCCGCAGCCGTGCTGATGACGGAAGAGGAAGCTGCCCGCCGGGGCATCACGCCCATGGTGCGTATCGTTTCCTGGGCAACCGCCGGCGTAGATCCTCAGATCATGGGAACGGGGCCGATCCCTGCCTCGCGCAAGGCGCTGGAGAAGGCCGGCTGGCGGGTTGGCGATCTAGATCTCGTCGAAGCAAACGAAGCCTTCGCAGCGCAATCCTGCGCCGTCACCAAGGATCTCGGCCTCGATCCTTCGATCGTCAACGTCAATGGCGGCGCGATCGCGATCGGTCATCCGATCGGCGCTTCCGGTGCGCGCATCCTCAATACGCTGCTCTTCGAGATGAAGCGCCGTTCCGCCAGGAAGGGACTTGCCACGCTCTGCATAGGCGGCGGCATGGGTGTCGCCATGTGCCTGGAAGCCATGTGATGGCTGTGGCGTCTGTGGATAGCTAGCCTGCCAGCGTAGCCAGGCTTCGCGACGGGCTATCGCTCTGACGAAAGCCTGTCAAAATAAGTCAGTATCCGATCACGTAGAAGGATCGGCGCGATACGAGAAGGGGAAAGGCTGCATGAGCAGAGTGGCATTAGTGTCGGGAGGAACGCGGGGAATTGGCGCGGCGATTTCCAGCGCATTGAAGGCCGCGGGTTATCGTGTTGCGGCCAATTTCGCCGGCAACGAGGAAAAAGCGCGAGCCTTTCACGACGAGACAGGCATCCCCGTCTTCAAGTGGGACGTCTCCAGCTATCAAGCCTGCGTGGAAGGCATCGCCGGGGTCGAAGCCGAACTTGGCCCGGTCGAGATCCTCGTCAACAATGCCGGCATCACCCGTGACGGCATGTTCCACAAGATGACCCCGGACCAGTGGAACGAAGTAGTCGGCACCAATCTCACCGGCCTTTTCAACATGACGCATCCGGTCTGGACCGGCATGCGGGACCGCAACTTCGGTCGCGTCATCAACATCTCTTCCATCAACGGCCAGAAGGGGCAGATGGGGCAGGTGAACTATTCCGCCGCCAAAGCCGGCGATCTCGGCTTCACCCGGGCGTTGGCCCTGGAAGGCGCTGCGAAGAACATCACCGTCAATGCGATCTGCCCCGGCTATATCGCCACCGAAATGGTGCGGGCGGTGCCGGAAAAGGTGCTGAACGAGCGGATCATCCCGCAGATCCCGGTCGGCCGGCTCGGCGAACCGGAAGAGATCGCCCGGTGCGTCGTGTTCCTCGCCTCGGACGAGGCAGGCTTTATCACCGGATCGACGCTCACGGCAAACGGCGGCCAGTTCATGGCCGGCTGATTTCCGGCGTTAACCCTATCGTCCGGGTTGTTCCAGGAAACGTGCTCGGGATTGCGATTTCTATGGTTAAGATATTGTTTTCCTACGACATATCGTAGTGAACAAACCGGGAAATGGGCGATGTCGCCGATTCGTCGGCGATTCGTTTCGGCTTTGGCCAAGAGGTTAACGGCGAGGATTTGCAGATAAAACAAAACCGGCGCCGATTGCTCGGGCGCCGGTCTTGAGGGCTTGGATTGCTGATCGGCGATCAGCGGCAACGCGCCTCGTAGGTGCGGCCATAACGGTCGCGATAGACGCAGTAGCCGCGGCGCTTTTCGGATTCGCCGATTGCGGCGCCGACGAGACCGCCTGCAACGGCGCCGACCGCTGCACCGCCCCAGCTATTGGTGGCAACACCGCCGATCACCGCGCCGGTACCGGCGCCGATCGCCGTGCCGCGCTCAGTGGAGGTGCAGGAGGCCAGAGCGCCGACCATGCAGCCCACAATCAGAATCTTCTTCATGTCAGTTTCCCTTCCCTTGGTACATACGGCTGCGCCGCTCTTAGATCCTGCCCATCAGCAGCAGGATGATGATGATCAAGACGACAAGGCCCAATCCGCCCGACGGACCATAGCCCCATCCTCGGCTATAACCCCAATTCGGCAATGCGCCAATCAGTAGCAGGATGAGGATGATGAGCAATATGGTTCCGAGCATGATTTTTCCACTCCGCTAGACAATCCGGTATGGATTTGGCGAGGAAACGTAGCTCAGCGATTTTTGTTCCAGCGGTCCAAGGCCTTGTCCTCTCACGTGTGGTTAAAGGACGTTAGTCGACGTTAACACGTGCATGGCGATTCGCGTATGGATGCGATCCTTTCGAAGTTTTCTTGCGCCACGTCCTTAAGCTTACCTACCATATCTTGTGAGAACAAAAGCGGAAAACGAAGATGTGAGCGATTCGTCGGCGATTCGTTCCAGCTTTGGTCCGAATCTTAATTCCCGTCTCAGAGGATACTCCAACTCCCTGAATCTGTTTAAAAAAGGTTAACCATATCAATGGATTGACTCTTCCGATTCTCTATGAAACCGCTCCGCGGGAACGATGCTCCACCGATCGAGAGCGGAAGGCCGCCCCGATTCAGGATGTCGTGGCGGAGAAGTGAGTCGCATCAATATATAGCCGTGAACAAAGACTGAATCCTCTTGAGTCTGCGATTCGTCTCCGATTCGTTCGCGTCTGTTCCTCGCGGAAAAAACATGAGCCGCCGAATGCCGACTGGAGCGCGCTGGATCAGGGAATTCTTCGGCCGCAAAACCATTCTTCAGGCTTGCGTTTAGCGGCACGGATCGCCATCTGTTGCGTGGCTTGAGGTTTTCGCGGAAGCGGTGCCCCGGGCCATACTTGATCGCGCGGAACTTGGCTTTGAATTTCCAGTCCATGATGTTCAGCGGGCGCGGCGTCACCGCCGTCCTCGGCCCTACCAATACCGGCAAGACCCATTACGCCATCGAGCGCATGGTCGCGCACGGCACCGGCGTCATCGGTCTGCCGCTGCGGCTGCTGGCGCGTGAGGTCTATACGCGTCTGGTGGAAAAGGTCGGAACATCGCAGGTTGCGCTGGTGACCGGCGAGGAGAAGATCACCCCGCCCAACGCCCGCTTTTCGGTCTGCACCGTCGAGGCGATGCCGCGCGAGACCAAGGCCTCCTTCGTTGCGATAGACGAAGTGCAGCTCGCCGGCGATCTCGAGCGGGGCCATATCTTCACCGACCGTATCCTGCATCTGCGGGGCCGCGATGAAACCCTGCTGCTGGGTGCGGGCACCATGCGGCCGATCCTCGAAAAACTGCTGCCGGGGATCACCGTTGTCGAGCGGCCGCGTCTGTCCCAGCTCTTTTATGCCGGTCAGAAGAAGATCACCCGCCTGCCGCAGCGCTCGGCCATTGTCGCGTTTTCGGCCGACGAGGTTTACGCAATCGCGGAACTCATCCGCCGTCAGCGCGGTGGCGCGGCCGTGGTGCTCGGTGCTCTCAGTCCGCGCACCCGCAATGCCCAGGTCGGTCTCTACCAGGCGGGCGATGTGGAATATCTTGTCGCGACCGACGCGATCGGCATGGGCCTCAACCTCGATGTCGATCATGTCGCCTTCGCGCAGGATCGGAAATTCGACGGTTACCAGTTCCGAAACCTCAACCCGGCAGAACTCGGGCAGATTGCCGGCCGTGCCGGCCGGTATCTTCGGGACGGAACATTCGGTGTGACGGGTCAGGTCGCGCCGTTCGACGAGGAATTGGTGGAACGAATAGAAGGACACCAGTTCGATCAGGTGAAAGTGCTGCAGTGGCGTTCGAAGAATCTCGATTTCTCTTCCCTGCGGGCGCTGCGCGAAAGCCTCGACGCCCCTCCCACCGTGCCGGGACTCGCTCGGGCGCTTCCCGCAACGGACAGCCAGGCCTTTGATTATCTTTCCCGTTATCCGGAGGTCAAGGATGCCGCGACGACGCCCGAACGGGTCGAGAAACTGTGGGAAGCCTGTGCGCTGCCGGATTATCGCCGGATCACGCCGGCGCAGCATGCGGACCTCATTTCGACTCTTTTTTCCGATCTTGTGCGCTACGGGACAGTGAACGAAGACTTCATGGCCGAACAGGTCCACCGTGCCGATCGGACCGACGGCGAGATCGACACTTTATCGGCCCGAATCGCGCAGATCCGGACCTGGACCTACGTCTCCAACCGCCCCGGCTGGCTTGCCGATCCGACACACTGGCAAGAAAAGACACGGGAAATAGAGGATAGGTTGTCGGACGCGCTACATGAAAGGTTGACGAAACGCTTCGTTGATCGCAGGACATCTGTGCTCATGAAGCGCCTGAGAGAGAATGCGATGCTGGAAGCTGAAATCAGTGTGAATGGTGATGTCTTCGTGGAGGGACATCACGTCGGGCAATTGGCCGGATTCCGGTTCACGCCCGTCGCGGGAGCGGAAGGCCCCGATGCCAAGGCGGTGCAGGCGGCCGCCCAGAAGGCGTTGGCGCTGGAATTCGAGGCACGTGCAGCAAGGCTCTACGCGTCGGGCAACAGTGATTTTGCCGTCGGCTCAGATGGTTTCGTGCGCTGGCTCGGCGAACCCATTGCCCGCCTTGCCGCAAGCGATCATGTCATGCGTCCGCGTGTCATCCTGCTGTCCGACGAACAGCTCACCGGCAACGCCCGCGAGCACGTACTCGCCCGTATCGAGCGCTTCGTCAATCATCATATCGCGACGGTCCTGAAACCGCTCGACGACCTGTCGCGCGCCGAGGACCTGCAGGGCCTTGCCAAGGGGCTTGCCTTCCAGCTCGTCGAGAATCTCGGCGTGCTCTTCCGCCGGGACGTTGCCGACGAGGTGAAGTCGCTCGACCAGGATGCGCGCGCCTCGATGCGCCGCTACGGCATCCGCTTCGGCGCCTATCATGTCTTCATGCCGATGCTGCTGAAGCCGGCGCCGGCCGAGCTCATCACGCTCCTCTGGGCGCTCAAGAACGACGGTCTGGACAAGCCCGGTTACGGCGACCTGATTCCGGCGCTTGCCGCAGGCCGCACCTCGGTCGTCGCCGATCCGGGGTTCGAGCGGATGTTCTACAAGCTCGCGGGCTTCCGGTTCCTCGGCAAGCGCGCGGTGCGCATCGATATCCTCGAGCGTCTGGCGGACCTCATCCGCCCGCTCCTTCAGTGGAAGCCCGGTTCGGCGCCGCGTCCGGAAGGCGCCTATGACGGCCGCCGCTTCATGACCACGACCGCGATGCTCTCCATTCTCGGTGCGACGCCGGACGATATGGAGGAGATCCTGAAGGGTCTCGGCTACCGCGCCGATTCCGTGAAGGCGGAAGAGGCTCAAGCTTTCCTGGCGAACCAGGAGGCGAGTGCGGCGGGTGCTGTCGCTGTCGCGCCGGAACCGGCTGGAGAAGCATCGGAAGCCTCCGCGGCCGACGACGCGGATGCAAGCGACGCCGCGGAAGCCTCGCCGGATGCAGTTGCAGCCTCCGTTCCGGCCGAAGAGGTGGCTGCAGACGCTGCGGAACCGGTGGCCGCCGAGCAGGCGGAGCCTACTCAGTCCGAAGCTGCAAAACCTGCCGAGGCGGAAGAGCCGAAGCCGGTTCTCCTCTGGCGTCCGGGCGGTGGCCGCGACAGTCAGAGGAGCGGGCGCCCCCAGCATGGGGATCGTCGAGGGCATGGTGGCAAGCGTCCGGCCGCCGGTGAAGCCGGCCAGGGAGGTCAGGGCCGCCGCGACGATCGTCGGGACGGTGAGCGCCGCGACGCGCGTCAGAACGCCGACAGAGACAGGGATCGCGATCGCCGCGAGGGCGGCAGGCCAAATCGAGATAACAATCGTGGCGACCGGCCGAATCGCGGCGAACGTCCCGAGGGCGGACAGCGGCCCGATCGGAACGACCGCGGCAAAGCGCCGCAGCCGGCCCGTTTTGAAGCCAGGCCCCCGCGCAAGGAGAAGCCGATCGATCCGGATTCGCCCTTTGCAAAACTTGCAGCTCTCAAGGAGCAGATGAAGAAGTGAGGCCATGACCGAGAAGGGGCCACAGGACGGTTCGCGCCAGCGTATCGACAAGTGGCTTTTCTTCGCCCGAATGGTGAAGTCCCGCTCGCTGGCTCAATCACTGATCGCTGCCGGTGCGGTGACGGTGAACGGAGAGACCTGCAGCCAGCCGAGCCGGATGATCAAGCCAGGTGACCGGATCGAACTCATTCTGGAGCGGCGGGATATCGTACTGATCGTTCGCGCCGGCGGTGCTCGCCGTGGTCCGTTCGAAGAGGCGAGGCTCCTTTACGAGGACCTGACACCATCGCCCGACGAAAGGAAGAGGCTCACTCCTTTTGAGCGCGCGCAGCGGGGTCTCGGGGCAGGCGGGGCTGATGACGACCATCGCTGAGGACCTGAACCCGGGAAATTGCGGCTCCGGAGAATAAAGCTTCCCCCAAACGGGCTTCGGAAAGATTGTTTATCCTTGCTAAACAAGGCCAAAGGCTTTACCTGACAGTCGAAAAGCCGGATCGCCTGCCTTCTGTTCTCGTCGCAGTTAGGGTTTCGTCTCTCCCGGCTTTCCGGTGTGCCGGCGCCTCTCCATGCCGTCGGCTCCGCCGCTGATCCGCGATAGTCCTGGAGTGCCGCATGACGTATGTCGTGACCGACAATTGTATCCGCTGCAAATATACCGACTGCGTCGAAGTTTGCCCGGTCGATTGTTTCTATGAGGGCGAAAACTTCCTCGTCATCCATCCGGACGAGTGCATCGACTGCGGTGTTTGCGAACCGGAATGTCCCGCCGAGGCGATCAAGCCGGATACGGAGCCGGGCCTCGACAAGTGGCTGAAGCTGAATGCGGAGTTTGCTCAGATCTGGCCGAACATCACGGTCAAGCGCGATGCCCTGCCGGAGGCCAAGGAGATGGACGGCATGGAAAACAAATACGAGCAGTTCTTCTCTCCCGAACCCGGGAAGGGGGACTGAATCCTGCCGGAACGGCATGGCTTGGCAAGGGTTTCGATTCGCTTTGCCTTTTTGTTGGGCAGAAGCCGGGCGTTGCCCTCTGTGCACATGCAAAAGCAAATTATTGATTTCCGCACTTTTTTGTGGTAGACAACAAGAACTGTTCCACAAGGCGGCACTCGCGTGCCCAAAAAACATCACGAAAGCAACAGATCACCCAAAAACGCGGTATCCGTGACATTGCAAGGCTTGATTGTTGTCGGTTGCAATTGGCAATGGGGTCTGTTTTTCGCGCGCGTTGGTCGGACCAGTATGGAGTGACCCGACGGTTTCCCCCGTCTCATCCGGGCCTGACAGACCCGGTTTCCCCGACCCGAAAAACGGGTGAGTAACAGGGAGTTTGTGAAACGAATGACGACCCAGCAGAAAAAGAATTCTCCCGCACGCCAAGGTTTCAAGACCGGTGAATCGATTGTTTATCCCGCTCATGGCGTAGGTACGATTACCGCCATCGAAGAGCAGGAAGTCGCGGGCATGAAGCTTGAGCTTTTCGTAATCGATTTCGAGAAGGACAAGATGCGCCTCAAGGTGCCGGTCGCAAAGGCCGTGAGCATCGGCATGCGCAAGCTGTCCGAAACGGATTTTGTCGAACGTGCTCTTAAAGTTGTTCAGGGCAAGGCTCGCGTGAAGCGCACCATGTGGTCGCGCCGCGCTCAGGAATATGATGCGAAGATCAATTCCGGCGACCTGATCTCGATCGCCGAAGTGGTGCGTGATCTCTATCGCGCCGAGAACCAGCCGGAGCAGTCCTATTCCGAGCGCCAGCTCTATGAAGCTGCGCTTGATCGCATGGCCCGCGAAATCGCGGCGGTGAACAAGATGTCCGAAACGGAAGCCGTCCGCCTCGTCGAGGTCAACCTTGCCAAGGGGCCGAAGCGCGGGAAGACTCTCGAGGAAGACGAAGCCCAGGAAGAAGCGGCCTGATCCGCAGCCTATAACATTTTTTAAAAGCCCGGCCTTGTGCCGGGTTTTTTATTGGAACTTTTTCCCGTTCTCCGCGTTTTCCCGCCGGTACGGCGAACCGACTTTGCAGCGGTTCTCGTCCTGAAGACGCAGTGCGGGGCGAATATCAGGCTCTTCGGCCGGTGTGAATCCTCGCGGAACTCAAACGAGGGGAGCAAGGCAGCAGGAACCTCCACCGCCTTTCGTGTCGCAGGTATGGTGCCGGGGTCTCGCTGTTTTGTCGGATCAAACCGTTCACGGAGAGCACGATGACAGCCATGTCCGCAGACCGTACCATGATCAAGATAGCAATGTCGGCTCCCTATCTCGCCCGGGACGAGGAGCGTGATCTGGCGGTTCGCTGGAAGGACGATCAGGATCAGGATGCACGCAACCAGATCGCCCTTGCACATATGCGTCTCGTGATCGCCATGGCCTCCAAGTTCCGTGGCTTCGGATTGCCGATGAGCGACCTCGTTCAGGAAGGGTATGTAGGGCTGCTCGAAGCGGCGGCAAGGTTTGAGCCCGCGCGAGACGTGCGTTTTTCCACTTATGCCAGCTGGTGGATCCGTGCGTCCATGCAGGATTACATCCTCCGCAACTGGTCGATCGTGCGGGGCGGCACCAGTTCCGCCCAAAAAGCCCTGTTCTTCAATCTTCGCCGGCTGCGGGCCAAGCTTGCGCGCGGCGACTCCAATCTCACCGCACGTGCCATTCACGAAGAGATCGCCGTGGCGCTGGGCGTGAGCGTGGCCGACGTCCAGACCATGGATGCCAGGCTTTCCGGCAGCGACGCCTCCTTGCAGGCCCCATCGATCGCCGGGGATGCCGATAGCGGCGAGCGGCTCGACATGCTCGCCAGCGCCGAACCGCTGCCGGACGAACAGGTTTCGGGCATGATCGACGGCGAGCGGCGCCTGAAGTGGCTGCAAGGCGCGCTGACCAAGCTCAATGAGCGGGAAAAGAAGATTATCCGCGCCCGTCGCCTGACCGACGAGGGCGCGACGCTCGAAGCGCTCGGCGCCGAACTCGGCATTTCCAAGGAGCGTGTGCGGCAGATCGAAAGCCGGGCGATCGAGAAGCTCAAGTCGGCGCTGGTTTCCGCCAACCCGCAGATGGCGGCCGCCTGCTGAGACGGCGTCGCCTGCTTATTCCGAAATGATCTTGACCCTTTGGCCGGGCGAGACCGTCGCACCGGCGGGTAACGCGTTGATGAGCTTGAACAGGTCGAGCTTACGGTCCGTGCCCATCATGCGCGCCGCCAATGAGGCGAGAGTATCGCCCTGCGCGACGGTGACGATACGCACCCTCAGCGGCTTAAGGGTGGCGATCTCCTGCGGCGTCATGCGGCGGAAGCTTGTCCGCAGCGTCTCGGCGGTGGTTTGAAGTACCGGACTGCCCTTCGGCACCGCCGTCAGGAAGCGGAAGATCTGATTGTCGACGCGGACAACGGTGACATCGAAATCCCAGCGTTCCGCGGAGGCACGCGCCGTCGCGGCGGGAAGCCCGTTGACCTGGACCGCGCGCACCGTATCCGGCTGCAGCCCGGCCACCCAGCCGCTCGTCAGGTAATTGGTCAGACTGTTGTTGTCGCCGGCGGCAACGCCATCGAAGCGGATTGCCGCCTCGCCGGGGCCGGTGGCCAGAACGGCTTCCACCTTGTTGTCGATGCGGAAGTCTGGCGGCACGTCAAAGCGGATGCCCAGGCCTCCATGCATGAAGGTCTGGCCGCGGACATAGCCCTCCTGCGGGCTGTCGCCATAGAGCAGGCCGTCGATGCCGGCGAGATAATAGTCGCGGCCCCGGTCGCCGACGCTGCCCTCCTGGCCGAAATTGCGGGCATGGCGACGCGCCAGATCGACGCGTTGGGCCGAATTCGGATGGCTCGACAGGAAGTCGAGGCTCTGGTCGCTGTCCGGATCGACAGCCGAATAGCGGGCATAGGCGGCCATGGAATCCAGGAAGCGCGCCGCGGCGTAAGGGTCGTAACCCGCTTCGCCCAGCATCCGCACGCCTATCACGTCGGCCTGCAATTCTTGCTGACGCGAGAACGCCGCGAGGCGGAGCTTGCCCCGGGCAAGCGCCTGCTTGCCGGCAAGATCGCTGGAGAGCACTTCGGCGACCACGCGGCTCGCGATCACCTCCGCTTCCTCGCGCCGCTGGCGTTCGATGCCGTGGTTGGCGGTCACATGGCCCATTTCGTGCGAGAGCACGGCTGCAACCTCCGAGGCGTCGTTCGCGAGCGCCAGGAGGCCGCGCGTGACGTAGAGATACCCCCCCGGCAGGGCGAAGGCGTTGATCGCCGGCGAGTTCAGGATGGTGATGCGGAACGACTGGCTGGGGTTTTCCGAGACGGCGGTCAGCGCGCCGGCGATCCGCGCGACCAGCCGCTCGGTCTTGGCGTCATGGTATTCCCCGCCGTAGCTCGCCACGATTCGAGGATGCTCACGTGCGCCCATCTGTGCTCGGGGATCGTTTTTCTGTACTTCGTCGACGATCTGCGGCGAATTGGAGGGCGCGACATTCGGCGTGTAGGCCTGCTCGAAGATCGACTGGCAGCCGGCCAGCAATGCGCCGCTCAGCAAGACGGTGCTCAGCGCCTTGAAGCCGGGCATGAAACGGGTTC
Organism: Neorhizobium descurainiae; assembly: GCF_051400715.1. NCBI lineage: Bacteria > Pseudomonadati > Pseudomonadota > Alphaproteobacteria > Hyphomicrobiales > Rhizobiaceae > Neorhizobium > Neorhizobium descurainiae. The sequence continues at coordinate 254,399 of NZ_JBLFFK010000004.1, read as the reverse complement.
TTGGCCAGACAGCCGGGATCACTCTGCCGCGCCTCATCGTCCTCGTGTTCCGCACCACCATTCCCAAGGTCCGCCATCCGGCTCCGGAGACTCATTCTCCCGGGGCAGCCGGTTCCTTCTTCCATGTTCCGCTTAGCGATTTTTGCGTCGCATGCACAGACATCTTATTGAGATATGCCTTACTGGCGCGTTTGCAAAGAAAATCCCCGCAGCCCCTCGCGATTGCCATCGCGGCACGTCCAAATTGTGGCGGGCCGGATAACGGACGGTTCAGCGGAGTTTTGAAACGTGATCGGATCCCGCTTGCCCTCAGCCGGACAGGAAATCGGCGATTGCCGGAATGTCGCGCCGGCCAAGAAACTCCTTCGCCGGTGCCTGAAGCAGAACCCGGCCGTGGTCGATGAAGATCGCGTGGTCGGCGAGCCGTCCGACCTCGTCCGGGTCATGGGTGACGATCAGAACCGTGTTGCGGGTTTCCCGATGCAGGTCGAGAAGCAGGTTGGCCATCGAAAGCCGCAGGCCCGGATCGAGTGCGGCGAAGGGTTCGTCCATCAGCAGGACAGGTTTTCTGCGCACGAGAACCCGCGCGAAGGCTGCCCTCTGCCGCTCGCCGCCGGAGAGCGTGCCCGGCATGCGTTTATCGAAGCCGCCAAGGCCCACGCGCACCAGCGCCTCCGAGATCGCCTTCCGGTCTCCCGCGGAGAGTTTCAGAGACGGGCTGATCCCAAGGCCGACATTGGTGAAGAGATCGAGGTGGGTGAAGAGGTTGTTGTCCTGGAAGATCAGCGAGATCGGCCGTTCCGAGGGGTGCCTGTCCGTCGCATCTTCGCCCGCGATCAGGACGCGGCCCTGATCCGGCGTCTCGAACCCGGCGACGAGGTTCAGCAGGGTCGATTTGCCGGAGCCGGAAGGTCCGATGACCGCCGTGACCGCTCCGGCGGGCAAGGCGCAGTCGAAACGGAAATCCTTCGTGCCGAGCCTGAGTTCCACCTTCTCCAATGCGATGCCGTCAGCCACGACTTGCCTCTCTTTGCCCGGCCGTGCCGAGAATTGCCAGACCCAGGCAGATGACGCCGAGGATCAGCGCCAGCCCGTCCGCATCGTTGGTGCGATAGCTGGATAGCCGGCTATAGACAAGCCACGGCAAGGTGGTCAGCTCGTTGGAGCCGAAAAGCGCCACGGCCCCGAGATCGCCGAGCGACAGGGCCATCGCGAAGGAGAAAGCTGTCAGGAGCGGCTTTGCAAGAACCGGAAGATCGATCCGCCAAAGCCGGGACAGACCGGAAATTCCGAGGCTGGCGGAAAGTCTGCCCGCCCGCTTGCGGTGCGTTTCGATGGCAGGCGTCAGCACGCGCATGACGAAGGGAAGCGCCATCAGCGTGTTGATGACAGCCACCAGAGCCGGTGCGAAGCGCGTCACGTCGCCGAGAGGCCGCAGCATGAGGAACCAGCCGGTGCCGAGCACGACGGGCGGAACAAGCAATACCAGGTAGGACGTGCCGCTTAAAAGGACGGAAAATCCTCTGGCCGCTCTGCCGGGCCGTTTCATGTCGGCGATTGCCTCCCGCGCGGCAACGATCGCCAGCGATGTAAGGATCGTCAGCAGCCCGGCGGCAAGCGCGATCGCGAAACTCGTGCGGGCGGCATGGAGGAAAGCTGTGCTGGTGACGAGGCCCCAGAGGCTGGCTTTGAAGCCCGCCGTCACGATCGATGCCAAGGGCAGGATGAGGAAAGTCGTGGCGAGCAGGATGACAAGCGCATCCCAGAACAGCGCCGAAAATGTCCGGCCGTCGAAGCGGCGGGTGATCCGCCCGGCCGTTGAACCGGTATCGTCCGGCGCGGGAAACGATGCGATGACGATCAGGATCAGCGCCGTGACGGCGATCTGCAGAAATGCCAGCGCAATGGCGCGGGGCGGGTCGAAATCGAAGCGCAAGGATTGATAGATCGCCACTTCCAACGTGGTCGCGGCCGGTCCGCCGCCGAGCACCAGGACGAGCGTGAAGCTTGTCGCGCACAGCATGAAGATCAGCCCGGCGACGCCGGGAATGACGCGCCATGCGGCCGGCCACTCGATGAAGCGGAAGACGGAAAGGGGTTTCATGCCGAGGCTGGCGGAGAGCAGCCAATATTCGGCGGGAAGCCGCTCCAGCGCCGCGAGCAGCAGCCGGGCTGCAAGGGGCAGATTGAAGAAGACATGGGCGAGCAGGATGCCCGAGAGGCCGTAGATGCTGACCGGCTGGTCGAGGCCGAGCTTCAACAGCAGGCTGTTGACGATGCCTTGCCGGCCCCAGATGCCGATCAGTCCCAGCGCGCCGATCAGCACAGGCAGGCCCATCGGCAATGCCATCAGCCGGATGATCCACAGCCGTCCCGGAAAGCGCGGACGGCGGGCAAGCGCCAGGGCCACGGGAATTGCGAAAGCGACCGACAATGCTGTCGAAAGCGCAGCCTGCCACAGGGTGAAGCGCAGGATGCGCCAGGTATAGGCTGTGAAGAGCCGCGTCTGGGCAGTCTCCATGTCCCAGGAAAGCAGGGCTATGATCGGCGCGCCGACGAAAAGGGTGATGCCGAAGAGGCTCATCAGGCCCCAGGCAATTCCCCGTTTCCGCTCGGCGTGCGTCAGCAAAATCGAGACCTTAGTTCATGCTCATGGCGGTGAGCCATTCGTCGATCCAGGCCTGCCGGTTCCTGGCCACTTCATCCGAACCCATCAGGAAGGTCTTCTTGGGCTGCACCAGTTTGCCGAAAGCCGCCGGTAGCGGTTCGGATGTTTCGGCGGCAGGCATCATCCAGTTGGTGGTCGGAATAACATCCTGGAATTCGGGGGAGATCATGAACTTCAGGAACTGCCTTGCGAGATCCTTGTCGGCGGACTGCTTGAGCATGCCGCCCACCTCGATCTGGATGTAGTGGCCTTCCGAGAAGGATGCTGCCTGATAACGGTCGGTCTTTTCCTCGACCATATGGTAGGCGGGAGAGGTCGTATAGGAGAAGACCATCGGCACTTCGCCCTTGGTGAAGAGGCCATAGGCTTCCGACCAGCCGGGCGTCACCGTCAGCACGCGGTTCCTGAGTTTCGCCCAGGCTTCCGGTGCCTGGTCGCCATAGACGGACTTCATCCAGAGCAGCAGGCCGAGGCCCGGGGTCGAGGTGCGCGGATCTTCGATGGCGATCTTCTGCGCAGGATCGCCTTCCACGAGCTCCTTCAGGCTCTTCGGCGGGTTCTTCATGACCTCGGTATCGTAAACCACGGCGAAATGCCCGTAGTCGTACGGGATGAAGGTGTCGTCGCTATAGTTGCCCGGAACTTTGACCGCGGAGGTGTCGAGCCCGTGCGGTTCGAAAAGACCGGTCGCTTTCGCTTCCGAGATCAGGTTGGTGTCGAGGCCGAGCGCGATGTCGGCATCCGTGCTTTGGCCTTCCAGCTTGAGGCGCGTGAGAAGTGCCACACCGTCGGCGACGCCGACGAAATTGAGCTTGCAGGCACAGGTCTTTTCGAAAGCTTCCTTGACCCTGGGACCCGGACCCCAGTCGGAAACGAAGCTCTCATAGGTATAGACGGTCAGCGTCTTTTCCTGAGCGTGAACGGATACGGAGGGAAAAAAGCCGGCTGCGGCCGCGAATATCGAAAGAACGATCCTGCGCATCAGCGCCTCCTTTATTTACGATAAGAGGAATAGGCGCTGATCATGAGCCGTCTAATCCCTCCGCCGGTGTTAACCGGATCAGGTTCCGCGGGTTGGCAAAGCCTCTCAGCCGCGTTTGGCGCGGCACCCCGTTAGAGCAGATCAGATGTAGCGGCGGCGCGATTGACTGGCAAGGGGTTGCGCGTCGCGGTCAGGCGGCGCTCATGTCCCACAGGGGGCGACATCGCTCAACCCGAGTTCCGCCGGAAGACCTTGAGCTCGCGTGGGACGATAGCCATGGCGCCCAAACGGTCCGCGATCGCATAGTCTATCGATTGTTCGAGCACCTTGGGCGGAACCGGCTTTGTCAGAACGCCGAGAAAGCCCTTCTCGCCGTCTTCGATGTCTTCGGGATTTCCGGTCATGAAGATCACGGTTACGCCATATTGCTCGGCGAGTTGCCGGCCGATAGCCGGTCCGGTTCTGCCGTCTGCAAGATTGACGTCGATGATGGCGATGTCCGCGCGTGACGCCAATTCCAAAGCGTGCTTGCGGGCATTGGCAAAACCCGCCACCTTCAACCCCATGTGCTCAACGGTTTCGGCGATATCGAGGGCGATCAGAAACTCGTCCTCGACGATCAGGACCTGTTGATTCATTGCTTCCCTGGGCAGCCGACGACGCGGTACTTTTGTCAGCATTGGATGTCCCCATACGGTTTCCGGTTCCCAATTCGGGCCGATGACACCAGCCGGCGTTCGGCCCACGAATGCGGGTCGAACGGGGAGTGCGCGGGAATGTTCCGTTTTGCGACAGATCTCGTGCTCTAAACGGTTGTTATAGATAACAATCCGTTAACTCAGCCTTCCAGCTCTTCGCGCAGCATTTCAAGCTCGAGCCATTCCTCTTCCATCTTCGTCAGGCTTTCCCGCAGTTTCTCCATTTCCGCCGCGAGCTTGTTGAAGGCGGCGGGGTCCTTGGAGAAGAGGTGGGGATCCGCCATCTTCTTCTCGCGCGCGGCGATTTCCGCTTCAGCCTTGGCCATTTCCTTCGGCAGGGTTTCGAGCGCGAATTTCTGCTTGTAGGAGAGTTTTCCTTTGGTCTTCGCCGCTTCTGCAGCAGGAGCTGCGGCCTCTGTCTTCGGCTTTTCGGCTTTCTCTGCCCTGCGTCTTTCCTCCTGCGCGCCTTTCCGCTGGGCGAGCATGTCCGTGTAGCCGCCGGCATATTCGATCCAGTGGCCGTCGGGCGCCTCCGGATTGACAGGCGCGATCGTGGAGGTCACGGTACGGTCGAGAAAATCGCGGTCGTGGCTGACGAGGATGACGGTTCCGTTGTAGGCCGCGACGATCTCCTGCAAGAGGTCGAGCGTCTCGATGTCGAGGTCGTTCGTCGGTTCGTCGAGGATCAGCAGGTTCGAGGGTCTGGCCATGATGCGGGCGAGCATCAGCCGGGCGCGCTCGCCGCCCGACAGATTCCTGATCGGGGTGCGGATCTGCTCCGGCTGGAACAGGAAATCCTTCATGTAGCCTGCCACATGCCGCTGCTCGCCGTTGACAAGCAGCGTCTCGCCTCGGCCGTCCGTGAGATAATGGGAGAGCGTGTCTTCCGGGTTCAGGTCCTCCCGCTTCTGATCGAGTGTCGCGATCTCCAGATTGGTGCCGAGCTTCACCGTGCCGCTGTCCGGCGCGAGCTGACCCGTCAGCATCTTCAGAAGCGTCGTCTTGCCGGCGCCGTTCGGGCCGACGAGGCCGATCCGGTCGCCGCGGTGGACGCGGATCGAGAGGGGAGCGACGATCGGGCGATCGTAGGCCTTGCTGATGTTTTCGGCTTCGATCACCAGCTTGCCGGATTCGCGGCCTTCGGTGATCTCGGCCCGCACCGTACCCTGCGGCCCCTTGTGGCCCCGATAATTGGTGCGCATGGTCTGCAATTCGCCGAGACGGCGCATGTTGCGCTTGCGTCGCGCGGTGACGCCGTAGCGCAGCCAATGTTCCTCGCGCTCGATCGCCTTGCCGAGCTTATGTTGCTCCAGCTCTTCCGCCTCCAGCACCTCGTCGCGCCAGGCCTCGAAATGGGCAAAGCCCCTGTCCAGTCGCCTGGAGGCGCCACGGTCGAGCCAGACTGTAGCGGTCGAGACTTTTTCGAGGAAACGGCGGTCGTGGGAGATCAGCACCAGCGCGCTCTTCGTCTTGCGCAACTCGTCTTCCAGCCATTCGATGGTCGGCAGGTCGAGATGGTTGGTCGGCTCGTCGAGAAGCAGGATATCCGGCTCGGGCGCCATGACGCGGGCGAGCGCCGCGCGGCGGGATTCCCCGCCGGAGAGGGTCCTCGGGTCTTCCTGTCCGGTGAGGCCGAGATGTTCCAGCAGATAGGTGACGCGGTAGGGGTCGTCGCCGGGGCCGAGACCCGCCTCCGCGTAGGCCTGCACGGTCGGGTAACCGGCGAAATCCGGCGCCTGTTCGAGATAGCGGATGGTGGAAGAGGGGTGGCGGAAAACCTCGCCCGATTGCGGCTCCACCATGCCGGCGGCGATCTTCATGAGCGTCGACTTGCCGGAACCGTTGCGGCCGACGAGGCAGATGCGATCGCCCGGTTCCACCTGCAGACCGGCGCCGACCAGCAGCGGCGCGCCGCCGAAGCTCAGGAAGATGTCATCCAATTTCAGAATGGGAGGTGCCAACCGTCAGGCTCCTGTAAAGTCGTAGGGGCGGGCGAGGATCATCGCCCTGCCGCTCTTTAGATGGAATTCCAGCGGACCTTCCGCAACATTCGAGACGGTGCGGGAGGAGCCGAAGGGCAGCGAAAAGTTTTCCAGCGGATAACGCGCGCCGATGATATCGAGCCCTTCGAGCGCCGAGAAACCGATGATCGAAAAGAGCGAGCCCTTCGGCAGGTCGAGCACCTTTTCACCCGGAAGCAGCGGCACGGCCTCCTCTTCGCCGGACGTCAGCAGGATATCGAAGCCGCGCTCGGCAAGGCTCATGGCGTGAAGGAGATGCTGAAGCGCATGGTCGCTGCGTTCGCCGCCGAGCGCACCGGCAAAGATCAGCTTCGTGGCGCCGCGGTCGATCGCTTCCGCCGTGGCGATTTCTCCATCGGTCTCGGTCTTGGCGGGCGGATAGGTCCGCTGCTCCACGTCCGGCCATTGCCCGGCAAGCTCGGCATCGGTGGAATCGAAATCGCCCACCCAGAGTTCCGGCTGTGCGCCGAGTGCCGCCGCATGCCGCATGCCGCTGTCGGCCGCGATGAAGCGGCTGGCGCCGACCGCTTCTCGCAGGCGGTCGGTGACGGTCAGATTGCCGCCGAGCAGAATGGTGAACGTCGAATGGCTCATGGGCATTGCCCATAGCGCAAAGCGGTAGGTCAGGGAAAGCTGTTGCGCCGCCGAAGCCAAGCTTTTAGTTTGCGGCTCGTTCTTTCGATCGGGATGCCAAGATGCAGTTTGAGGGTACCGCGGACTATATCGCCGACAAGGATCTCATGGTGGCGGTCAATGCCGCGATCCGGCTCGAGCGTCCGCTGCTGGTCAAAGGCGAACCCGGAACCGGCAAGACGGAACTCGCCCGGCAGGTGGCCGCGGCGCTTAACCTCGATCTCATCGAATGGAACGTCAAGTCCACCACCAAGGCGCAGCAGGGGCTTTACGAATACGATGCCGTCTCGCGGCTGCGCGACAGCCAGCTCGGCGACGAGCGCGTCCACGATGTCGCCAATTACATCCGCCGCGGCAAGCTCTGGCAGGCTTTCGCGTCCGACAAGAAGGTCGTGCTGCTGATCGACGAGATCGACAAGGCGGATATCGAATTCCCGAACGACCTCCTGCAGGAACTCGACCGTATGGAGTTCCATGTCTACGAGACCGGCGAGACGGTGAAGGCGAGGGTCCGGCCGATCGTCGTCATCACCTCCAACAACGAGAAGGAGCTGCCGGATGCCTTCCTGCGCCGCTGTTTCTTCCACTATATCCGCTTCCCGGATGTCGAGACGCTCGCCCGCATCGTCGAGGTGCATTATCCGGGCATCAAGCAGGTGCTCGTCCGCAATGCGCTGACCCAGTTCTATGAAATCCGCGAAATGCCAGGGCTCAGGAAGAAGCCGTCGACGTCCGAGGCGCTCGACTGGATCCGGCTTCTCGTTTCCGACGGCGTCGATCCGGCCGACCTGCGAGGCGACGTGAAGAACGCGCTTCCGAAGCTGCACGGCGCACTCTTGAAGAACGAGCAGGACGTGCATCTCTTCGAACGGATGGCCTTCATGGCGCGGCGGGAGCGATGAGCAAGATTTTGCTCCCATTGACGAGAGGCTGAGCAAGGCGTATTTGAAACGCCGTCATTCGTGGTGATTTGGCCGGCCGGCTTGCAGCCACGTAAAAAAAGTCGCTAAAGGGCCGCGAGAAGATGACTTCCCACGGACCGGTCGCGATTTTTGTCGCCGCCGGTTTTTTATTTTGTGGGTTTAGACATGCCGATCAAGATTCCCGATACGCTGCCCGCATTCAGCACCCTTGTTTCAGAGGGTGTGCGGGTGATGACCGAAACCGCGGCGGTGCGGCAGGACATTCGTCCGCTGCAGATCGGGCTCCTCAATCTCATGCCGAACAAGATCAAGACCGAGCTGCAGATGGCACGCCTCGTCGGCGCCACGCCGCTGCAGGTGGAATTCTCGCTGGTGCGCGTCGGCAACCACAAGGCCAAGAATACATCGGAGGAGCATCTGCTCTCCTTCTACGAGACGTGGGAAGAGGTGAAAGACCGCAAGTTCGACGGCTTCATCATCACCGGTGCTCCGATCGAGACGCTGCCCTACGAGGAAGTCACCTATTGGGACGAGATGGAGAAGATCTTCGACTGGACCACGACCAACGTGCATTCGACGATGAATGTCTGTTGGGGCGCCATGGCCGCGATCTACCATTTCCACGGCGTGCCGAAATACGAGCTGAAGGAAAAGGCTTTCGGCGTCTATCGCCACCGTAATCTCGCGCCGTCCTCCGTCTATCTCAACGGCTTCTCCGACGACTTCCAGGTGCCGGTGTCGCGCTGGACGGAGGTGCGCCGTGCCGATGTCGAGAAGGTGCCGAGCCTCGAAATCCTGATGGAGTCGGACGAGATGGGCCTTTGTCTCGTGCACGAGAAGAAGGGCAAGCGTCTCTACATGTTCAATCATGTGGAATACGACTCCACTTCTCTCGCGGACGAGTATTTCAGGGACGTCAATGCCGGCATTCCCATCAAGCTGCCGCACGACTATTTCCCGCATAATGATGACACGCTGACGCCCTTGAACCGTTGGCGCAGCCATGCGCATCTTCTCTTCGGCAACTGGATCAACGAGATCTACCAGACGACGCCCTATGAGCCGCAGAAAATTGGCGAGCTGGAGAAGATCGGCACGGAATAGATCGGCGCGATGTTCATCCCCTTCTTCCTGCGTTTGAGAGAAGCAAAGATCCCGGTCACGCTGCGGGAGTTCCTGGCGCTTCTCCAAGGCATGGAGGAGGGGCTGGCGGATTTCGACGTCGAGGCGTTCTATTTCCTAGCCCGCGCCGCGCTGGTGAAGGACGAGCGGCATATCGACAAGTTCGACCAGGTATTCTCCTCCCATTTCCACGGACTGGAGACAGTGTCGGGCAAACCGGGCCTCGATATCGCGAATATTCCCGAGGAGTGGCTGCGCAAGCTTATCGAGAAACACCTGACGGAGGAGGAAAAGAAGCTCGTCGAGTCGCTCGGCGGTTTTGAAAAGCTGATGGAGACGCTGCGCCGGCGACTGGAGGAGCAGAAGGGCCGGCATCAGGGCGGATCGAAATGGATAGGCACCGGCGGCACGTCGCCTTTCGGAGCCTATGGCTACAATCCGGAAGGTGTCCGCATCGGGCAGGAGGAGTCGCGCCATCGCCGGGCGGTGAAGGTTTGGGACAAGCGCGAATTCCGGGATTTCGACGACAGGGTCGAACTCGGTACGCGCAACATCAAGCTGGCGCTGAAGCGGCTGCGGCGCTGGGTGAGAGAAGGAGCGGCGGAAGAGTTCGATCTTCCCGGCACGGTCCGCTCCACGGCCGAACACGGCTATCTCGACGTGCAGACGCGGCCCGAGCGGCACAACGCTGTCAAGCTCCTGATGTTCTTCGACGTCGGCGGGTCGATGGACGGCCATATCCGCGTGGTAGAGGAGCTGTTCTCGGCGGCGCGGGCCGAGTTCAAGCACATGGAGCATTTCTACTTCCACAACTGCCTTTATGAGGGCGTCTGGAAGGAAAACCGCCGCCGTTCGGACCGGGTGGCGACGCTCGATCTCATCCGCAGTTATGGCGCAGACTACAAAGTGATCTTCGTCGGCGACGCCTCGATGAGCCCTTACGAGATCAGCCATGCGGGCGGCTCGGTCGAGCATTGGAACCAGGAGCCGGGACAGGTCTGGATCCAGCGCGTCACCGAGCACTTCCGCCGCTGCATCTGGCTCAATCCGGTGCTGCAGGATCATTGGAACCATACGACCTCGATCGGCATGATGCGGCAGCTCATGACCGGCCGCATGTTTCCGCTGACGCTCGGCGGTCTGGAACAGGCGACGCGCGCACTGACCCGGTGACTCAAGGATTTTCTTGATGACGGCGTTGCAGCTTGCCGCCAAATCGCGCAGTTTGCCGCCAAAGATATTGCGGAGGAAGTATTCATGGCGCATCGGGATTTCGAGGTTTTCGGCACGACGGAGAAAGGCGAGCCCGTGTATCGGGTCAGAATTTCCGGCGGCGGATTGACGGCTTATGTTATGACCTGGGGCGCCGTCATCCAGGATCTCAGGCTCGAAGGCCATCAGCCGCCGCTCGTGCTCGGCTTCGAGACCTTCGATCTCTATCCGGTCCACTCGCCCTATTTCGGGGCGACTCCGGGCCGCTGCGCCAACCGCATCGCCGGCGGCCGTTTCACGCTCGATGGCAAAGAATATCAGCTCGAGATGAACCAGCCGGGGATCGGCCACCTTCACGGCGGCACGGACGGGATCGGCCGCAGCAACTGGACGATCGTCGACCATGCGTCGGACAAGGTCGTGCTGCGGATCACAGATCCGGATGGCCGCGCCGGTTATCCAGGCAATTGCACCATCAGGGCGACCTACCATCTCAAGGATGACGGCGTGCTGTCGGTGGTCTACGAGACCACCACCGACCGGCCGACGCTCGCCAATATCTGCCAGCATTCCTATTTCAATCTCGACGGCCGCGAGGATGCGCTCGGCCACGACATCATGATCGCCGCCGACCATCTCGTTGCCGTCGACGAGAAGCAGTTGCCGACCGGCGAGCTGACGGCGGTCGCCGGCACGCCGTTCGATCTCGGCGACATGGGACCGATGAAGCGGTTCGATGGCGGCAAGCAGGTCCTGTTCGACCATAACTACTGCCTTTCGACGGAACGCACCGAAAAGCGCCCGGTGGCCCTGGCGCGCAGCATCTATTCCGGCGTTTCGATGGAAGTGCGGACCACCGAGCCCGGCGTGCAGTTTTATGCCGCCTTCAAGCTTCAGGAGCTTCCCGTGCCGGGCCTGGAAGGCCGTCGCTATGGCCCCTTCGCCGGCTTCTGCCTGGAAACCCAGGTGTGGCCGGACGCCATCAACCACGCAAATTTTCCGAACGTCGTGCTGCGCCCCGGCGAAGTGCTGCGGCAGGAGACGGATTATGTCTTTTCGAAACAGTGATGATGATCGGTCTCGTCCCGGCTGGATGGCCGTGTGAAAAATAAACGTTGGTCATACAAATCCGGGATGCGCGTAAAGTCCGTAAATCTTTGCGTCCATATCAAATTGTTCCCTGCCGTTGGCCAGCGAAAACAAGCTTTCGCTGGCCGGTTTACATTGTGGAATGCGGTTCAATTCTGCCGTTAGTTAAATTTCAACCGATCCTGGACTAATTTTCTTCAGGATTGCCGCCGCCGGCGAGTGACCGCCCTCTGAGAGAACATATGAACGACATCGTCATCAGGAAGCCGCTTTCCACACGGCTCACTTTTTTTGGATTCGCGGCGGTTCTTTTCGCGAGCGGTGCGATCGGCGGCCTTGCCTGGGATCGTCAGTCGCGCATGACCGACCAGGCGCTGCAGACTGAACTTGAAAGCGACCTTGCGGTGGTCCAGGACGATATGGCGGCCCAAAGGCGCGCCGCCGCAGCTCTCGCCCTGACCATCGCGGCCACTCCTGAAACGGCGCCGTTGATCCTCGCCAACGGCAGGCAGGACCTGCTCGCCCGCTATTCGAACATGAAGGCGGTCAAGGATGCGAGCGGCATCGAGATGATCACCTTCAGCGACGCCGGCGCCAATGTGGTCGCCCGCGTGCATGATCCGGATGTCTTCGGCGACAATATCAAGGCACGCCGGAAGATGGTGGCAACCGCGCTCGCTGAGAACAAGCTCGTTGCCGGCATCGAGACCGGCCGCACCGCCGTCAGCCTGTTTGCGACCGCTCCCGTGGTCCAGGACGGCAACGTGGTCGGCGTCGTCGACGTTGGCCTGAAGCTCGTCGATTCCTATTTCGCCCGCCTGACGAAGGAAGTGAACGCCGATGTCGCGCTTTACACCAAAGGCACAGACAAGTTCGACAAGCAGGCGTCCACCTATTCCGGCGATCCGATCCTGACACCTGCGGAACTGCAGGAGGCTTACGACACGGGCAAGGTCCGCCGCTATGCGGATATCGGCGGCAGGAACTATGCCGTCGAGGCTGTGCCGCTGCTCGACTTTTCCGGCGCCAAGGTCGGTGTTCTCGAAATCGCTTCGGATATCACGCCTCTCGTGCAGGCCAGCCAAACGGCGATCTGGATGACGGTTGCCGGCAGCGTGATCGTCTCGATCCTGTCGCTTATCGGTTTCCTGATTTTCGCCCGCTCGCTCGGCAATACCGTGCGTCGTCTGACGACCACGATGGCGAAGCTCGCATCCGGCGATCTCTCCGCCGAAGTGACGGGCCAGGAGCGCCAGGATGAAGTCGGCGCGATGGCGCGTGCCGTACAGGTTTTCAAGCAGGCCGCCGAGGAGAACATCCGCCTGGAGCGGGAAACGGCGGAAGCCCGCGAAGCGCAGGAAAGCCAGCGCCAGCGGCAGTCGGCGATCGACAACGCCAAGGCGGAGGATCTGCGCAGCTTCGTTCATGCGATCGAAGACGGCTTCAACGGTCTTGCCGGCGGCGACCTGACCGTGCGAATGGACCGCCCCGTCGCTGCGGAATTCGAGCCGATCCGGGCAAAGTTCAACAGCTCCGTCGCCAATCTCGAAGAGGCGATCGGCTTGGTCGTGGGTGCCGTCGGCACGATTCGCGCCGGTCTGCAGGAAATCTCGATCGCTTCGAACGATCTCGCCAAGCGCACCGAGCAGCAGGCCGCGAGCCTCGAGGAAACGGTTGCCGCTCTCGGCCAGGTCACGTCCGCCGTCAACGAAAGCGCCAATGGCGCAAGTCATGCCCAGGGCGTTGCCACGCTGGCGCAGGAGAAGGCGCAGCGCGGCGGTGAAATCGTCGCCAAGGCGGTCGCCGCCATGGCCGCGATCGAAACCTCGGCCGAACAGATCAACCGCATCATCGGGGTGATCGACGATATCGCCTTCCAGACGAACCTCCTGGCTCTCAACGCCGGTGTCGAGGCTGCCCGCGCGGGAGAGGCCGGCCGCGGCTTTGCGGTTGTCGCCCAGGAGGTCCGTGGGCTCGCCCAGCGGTCCGCCGACGCCGCGAAGGAGATCAAGACGCTGATCTCCACCTCGTCGGCTCAGGTCAAGCAGGGCGTCGAACTGGTCACCGCTTCGGGCAAATCGCTCGAGGACATTGTCGGCGAAGTCGCGCAGATGGGTAATTTCGTCAACACGATCACATCCAGCACCAATGAGCAGGCGACGAGTCTGAGGGAAGTCGCCGCCTCCGCCGACCAGATGGACAAGGTGACCCAGCAGAACGCGGCGATGGTCGAGGAAACCACTGCCGCGGCGCAGAGCCTGACGCAGGAAACCGATAACCTTGCGGAGATGGTGACCCGCTTCAAGACGAATGCCCGGTCCGCCTCCCACGGATATTCCGCTCGCGGCTATCGTTCCCGCGCCGCCTGATCGACGGCCGTTTCCGAAGCCAGGAGGCGCGTCTTCAGATAGGATTTCAGCGCCGCAGGATGACGCTGACATCGGCATCGATGTAAGCCCCGGATCGCGTCGGGGTCCTTGAAGGCAGCGCCGTCGGTAACCAGGCAGTTCTCTGCCGCAACAGAGCTTTCGGCTCTTGTTATTTCGGCGGCTTGTCCGGCTTGGCCAGTATGAAATCGCCGAATTCCATAGGGAAGGGAAACAGGATCGTTGAAGTCTTTTCGCCGGCGATGACGTTCAACGTGTTCAGGTAACGAAGCTGCATCGCTTCCGGCTGCCTGGCGAGGATTTCGGCTGCCTCAAGCAGCTTCGCCGCTGCCTGCTGCTCGCCCTCGGCGTTGATGACCTTCGCCCGACGCTCGCGTTCGGCCTCTGCTTGACGGGCGATGGCACGAATCATGGATTCGTTGATGTCCACATGCTTGATCTCGACATTGGCAACCTTGATGCCCCACGCATCGGTCTGGACGTCGAGGATTTCCTGGATGTCGTTGTTGAGCTTGTCGCGTTCGGCCAGCATCTCGTCGAGATCATGCTTGCCGAGCACCGAGCGCAGTGTCGTCTGGGCGAGCTGGCTTGTGGCCGTCATGAAGTCCTCCACCTGAATTGTCGATTTCTCGGGGTCGATGACCCGGAAGTAAATCACGGCATTGACCCTCACCGAGACGTTGTCGCGGGAGATGACATCCTGGCTGGGCACGTCGAGCACCCGCATACGCAGATCGACCCGTATCATTTGCTGGACGTAAGGGATGAGCAGGATCAAGCCCGGGCCTTTGACGCCGGTGAACCGCCCAAGCGTGAAAACGACGCCGCGTTCGTATTCCCGCAGGATCTTGATCGCCGATACGACGATGAGCAGCAAGAGGAGGATGGCTACGAGATAGAAGACGATATCTGCAAGCATGCCCATGACATTTCCTCCTCGTTCGGAAGGCCGCTATTCTTCTCGCGGGCTGTGAGCGACTTCAAGCGTCAGTCCGTTTCGGCCGATTACGTTCACGTTGTCACCGGCGGCGAGCGGTTCGGCGGAAATGGCCTTCCAGCGTTCGCCATGCGCGATGACATAACCTGATGTCTCTTCCCAACTGTCCACCTTACCCGAAATGCCGATCATCTGTTCGGCCCCGGTAACGACGTTGCGGCGGCGTGAGGAGAACGCGAGGCGGGCGATGACGACACTGAGCGCAAGGCTGACGACCGCAATGCCACCCAGCACGGGCCAAGAGATCTCCAGGCCGGGAATATCCGGTTCGAACAGAATGGTTGCACCGAGTATCAGCGCTATCCCGCCGCCAATGCCGAGGGCGCCAAAGGAAGGCGAATGCGCCTCGGCCACCGTCAATCCGACGCCAAGGGCAATCAGCCCTATGCCGGCGTAGTTAACCGGCAGCAACGCCAAAGCATAGAGACCCAGCAGAAGGCAAATACCGCCAATCGTGCCGGGGACAAATGTCCCGGGGGTGAGGAATTCGAAGATCAGGCCGTAGATGCCGACCATCATGAGGATGAGCGCGATGTTCGGATCGGTGATCACGGAGAGCAGTCGGGTCCGCCAGTCGGGTTCGAATTCCTGAACCGTAAGCCCGGTTGCGTCGATTCGGATATCCGTTTGGCCCACCCGTACCGTACGGCCCTGCGCCTGCGTCAGAAGATCGTCGATGGTGGCGGCCGTGAAATCGATGACGTGCTCCCGGGCCGCGGCGGTCGAAGAAAGGCTCGCAGCTTCGCGCACGGCCCGTTCCGCCCAATCGGCGTTGCGATTGCGTAATTCGGCAAGTCCGCGGATGAAGGCCGCGGCATCGTTGACCGCCTTTGCCTCGCGGGCTTCGCGGGGAGGCTGTCGCTGTGTGCCGGCCGGCTCATTGGGAGCATCGCGCTCCGGCTCCGTACCGCCGTCGAAAGGCCCCCCGCCGATTGCGACCGGTGTCGCCGCGCCCAGATTGGTGCCAGGCGCCATGGCCGCTATATGGCTCGCGTAAAGGATATACGTACCGGCGCTGGCCGCACGCGCGCCGCTGGGCGCCACGAAACTCGCGACCGGCACGGGCGAAGCCAGGATCGCGCGGATGATGTCGCGCATCGACGTATCGAGACCGCCGGGCGTGTCCATCTGCAGGATGACCAGGCTGGCTCTCTGATCGTTTGCGTGTTGAAGACCGCGTCTCACATAATCGGCAGTTGCCGGACCGATGGCGCCGGTCACCTTCAGCACCACGGCAGCGCGTGCTGTTTCGGAGGGCAGCGGGGCGGCCGAAGCCAAGGCCGAACACAGAGCCAGCATCAACGCGAGGGTTGACAGCATTCGCCGCCAAAATCCTGGATATTGCACTATCTTTCGCTGAGCGCACATCCTCTTGAAGATATGGCGGAGCTGCGAAACGGTAAGGGCGGAACCTTCCTATGTTCAGGCAGAATCGGCAAGAATGTCAGGAATGGCTGCCGGTATAGACCTTGAAGAAACTGGAGCGGGCGAAGGGATTCGAACCCTCGACCCCAACCTTGGCAAGGTTGTGCTCTACCCCTGAGCTACACCCGCTCATCAATCCGTCGGTCCGGGGTAGTTCGCTGGACCGAAGATCGCGGCTCGTTGCCGGCGACGGGCGCTATATGGCCCAGACTTTTTTCAAATGCAACAGGGAAATGACGATTGGCGGCAAGAAAAATTTCGGTTCCGCCAGACTCTTCCGGCCGCCGGCTCCGTGCAGGAACCGGCGGCCGCCTTGCCTCAGGAGGCGGGACAGACCGCCCCGGAATCCACCCAGGCGCGGATCAGTTCGCCGAACTCGGCCTGTGTGCCCGGCACCGGCTCGCGGCCGGCGCCCGGGTTCCAGCCCCAGCCGACCAGCTCGTCATGCGCCATGTGCTCGACCAGCTCGTCCATGGTCATGTCGCCGTTGCGGGCCGGATCCTTGATCTGCTGACAGATCTGGCCGAGCGTCTTGCCCTCCCAGGCCATCTCGATCGGCGCGAGGTGCCAGGCGGGATTGCCGGGGATGCTCTTGATCGTATCGGCTTGGCCGACGACCGGCGTGTTCTCGGCGCTGTGGCAGGTGGTGCATTGCATGCCGGGAAGCCCCATGCCGCCGTCGCCGCGGAAGACCGGCGGCTGGTGCGGATGCATAGAGGCTCCCTGCAGCGGTCGGTCCGTCGCGGGGTGGCAGTTGACGCAGCGCGGATGCTGGATGACCTTGCCGGCTTCCGTGAAGAGCGCCACGGAGCGTTCCCCCTCGTTGGCGATCGACTGGAACGAGGAGGCGGGTCTTAGCGGGCTCGCGTCGGTCCTGGCGTCCTGCGCCACCGAGACGGGCGTAAGCGCCGTCCCGGCGGCCACGAAGAGACAGCCGGCGGCAACGCTGGTCAGAGCGGAGCCGGTGAGAGCGATTTTCAGGTTCATCGGTCGTTGGTCCTCATCCTGAGTCGTTAGGCCGAAACGATATTGACGATCGGAAGCTGCCTCACCGGTGCTCCGGTCAGGCTTCGCCAGGCATTGGCGACCGCCGGACCGACGGGCGGCACGCCGGGCTCGCCCACACCGGTCGGCCTTTCGGTCGACTTGATGATCTCCACCTCCACGTCCGGCATCTCGTCGATGCGGATCGATCGGTAGTCGTGGAAGTTCGACTGCATGATCCTGCCGCCCTTGCCGAGCGTCACCGCATCGAAGAGGACTGCGCCCAGGCCGTAGCCCACGCCGCCTTCCATTTGCGCCTTGATGACGTTCGGGTTGACCGCAACACCGCAGTCAACCGCACACCAGACTTTGTGCACGCGTGGCGCCCCATCCGGGCCGACCGAGACCTCGACGACCTGGCCGACATAGGTGCTGAAGCTTTCCACCACGGCGACGCCACGGGCGCGGCCATCGGGTATTTTGGAACCCCAGTTCGCCATTTCGGCGGCTTTCCGCAAAACGCCCGCATGGCGCGGCTTTTCCGTCAGGAGCGCGAGGCGGCCTTCCACGGGATCGCGGCCGATCTTCTGGAAGAGCTCGTCGACGAAGGTCTCGACCGCAAAACCCGTATGGGTATGGCCGACCGAGCGCCACCAGAGCGGCGGCACGACGAGCTGGACGTTGTGCGAGGTCACCTTCAGATTCGGGATCGCGTAGGGCAGGTTCGACGCACCCTCGACCGAAGTCTCATCGAGATCGGCCTTGCCCATGATCGATTGGCCGACGATCACCTGTTCCCAGGCCGTGATCTGCCCTTCGGCGTTGATGGCGCCACGCATCCTGTGGGCATACATCGGACGGTAGTAGCCGCCGCGAATGTCGTCCTCGCGGGTCCACATGTGCTTCAGCGGACGGTTTCCGCCGCTTGCCGCATAGACGGCTGCCGCTTCCTGCATGTAGGGCGAACCGAACTGCGCCTTGCGGCCGAAGCTGCCGCCGGCGAGCTGGGTATTTACCCGCACCTTCGTTTCGTCGAGGCCCAGAATCTGGGCCGCAACCGTCTGGTCCATGCCCGGGAACTGCGCACCGTTATAGATGTCGACCGATCCGTCCGCCGCCTTGATGAAGACGGCGTCGAGCGGCTCCATCGGCGCATGGGCGAGGAAAGGAAAGACGATTTCCGCTTCCACCGTCTGCAGGCCGGGCGCCTTGAAGGCTTCATCGACATTGCCGTTGTTGGCAGCCTCCAGCCCCGGCTCGCGGAAGAGCCTCGAATAATCGGCGGCGAGTTCCTCCGATGAACGGGTTTCGGCCTTGGAAAGGTCCCATTCGATGCTCAGCGCATCGCGTCCCTTCAGAGCGGCAAAGGTGTTGTCCGCATAGACGGCGATGCCCTGCGGCACCTGCTTCACGTCAACGACGCCCTGCACCTTGCGGGCTTCGGTATCGTCGAAGCTCTTCACGGTGGCGCCGAAATGTTCCGGATGAGCGACAACCGCGATCAGCAGGTCGTCCGGGGTGATGTCGAGCGTGAAGATCGCCGTGCCGTTGGTCTTGCCGTGGGTGTCGAGCTTCGGCAGTTCCGTGCCGATCAGCACGAAATCGGCCGGGTCCTTGAGCCTGGGCTCGGCAGGTGGCGTCTGGCGGGCGGCCCTTTCGGCAAGCGCGCCGAAACCGCTCTCCCTGTTGGAGGCGGCATGTCTGATGCGGCCCTTTTCCACGGTGATTTCGGCAGCGGGCACGCCCCATTCCTCCGCGGCCGCGGCGACCAGCATGGCGCGGGCCGTGGCGCCGGCCTTGCGCATCTGCTCGTAGGCGTTGGCGATCGAGCTCGAACCGCCCGTGCCCTGGAGGCCGAAGGAAAGGTTGGCATAGACCTTGTTGTCGGTCGGCGAGTGCACGGCGCGCATTTGGCCCCAGTCGGCGTCGAGTTCCTCGGCGACCAACGTCGCAAGGCCGGTAAACGGGCCCTGGCCGAATTCGATGTGCTTCGAGAGCACGGTCACCGTATCGTCGGTGCCGATCTTCACGAAGGCGTTCATCGGGGCCAGCGCGGCATCGCCGCCGGCCTGTACGCCCGTCGGTGCGGCGGTGAGCATTTTCGGCGCGATCGCCACGCCGATGACGAGACCCGAACCGGCGAGAAAGCCGCGGCGGGTGGCGGTGATATCATGCAGCGTCATGGCTCAGCCCTCCATCGAACTGGCGGCGTTGTGGATCGCCGCGCGGATGCGATGGTAGGTGGCGCATCGACAGATATTGCCGGCCATCGCGCCGTCGATATCCGCGTCGGTCGGTTTCGGCACCATCTGGAGGAGGGCAACCGCCGACATCACCTGTCCGGACTGACAGTAGCCGCATTGGGGTACGTCGAGACCGGCCCAGGCGGTCTTCACCGCATCGGCCTCCTTGCCGGAAACGCCTTCGATGGTGACGACCTCGGAGCCGTCGACCATCGAAATCGGGGTGATGCAGGAGCGGCGCGGCATGCCGTCGAGATGCACCGTGCAGGCGCCGCACTGGGCGACGCCGCAGCCATATTTGGTGCCTGTGAGCTTTTCGAAATCGCGCACGACCCAGAGAAGCGGGGTATCGGGGTCGCCGTCGAACGTTCGTTCCTGTCCGTTGAGCGTGAAGGTGACCATGGCCAGACCTTTCGTGTGAGAAGCCGGACAATGCGCCGGCAATGGGATTAAAGCGGCTGCTATCGGCCAGGCCGATATCGGGGACGCGGAAAAGCGGTGCGTCGAAATCAAATGAAAAATGGGAGCTTCTTATTTTTATTATGGTTGCGGAGGCTGCTCCAATCGGATGGACCTCCGGTTATGATAATCTGGTCGATCCCCCCGCAAGGTTCAAGCGCCTCACGAGATCGTGTGCGTTGCGCTTGGCCCGGGAGAACATTGGGGCTATAGTCCCGCTGCCCGCCAATAGAACTTCCTTGAGAATGACCGACACTCTACCGAAAACCGCCGAGGACCTTTTCCGCTTCCTCGACAGCCTCAATATTCCCCATTCGACCAAGAGCCATCCGCCGGTTTTCACCGTTTCGGAATCGGAAAGCCTGCGCGAGGAAATTCCCGGCGGTCATACGAAAAACCTCTTCGTAAAGGACAAGAAGGACCGGCACTTCGTCCTGACGGTGGAGGAACGCGCGAACGTCGATCTGAAAACGGTTCACAAGGTCATCGGCGCCGCGAGCCGCGTCTCCTTCGGCAGGCCGGAAAAGCTGATGGAATATCTCGGCGTCATTCCGGGAGCGGTGACGGTATTCGGCGCTTTCAATGACACGGGCCGGAATGTTACCTTCGTGCTCGACGAAGACCTGATGAAGCATGATATCGTCAACGGCCATCCGCTTTCGAACGACGCCACGACGTCCATCGGCCGTGACGATCTCGTCCGTTTTCTGGAAGCGACGGGTCATCCGCCGCTTGTCTTGAAAGTGACGGACTGACATACGATCTTTGCGAGCAAGTCAGACAGTATGGAACGCGTTCCTGGGAGAACATTCATGAGCGGCAGCGACAATCCCTATGGGGGTTCTTACGGCGGACAAATGACCGCCTCGGCCAATTACGGCGCAGCACCGGCCGCTCCGCCCGCAGACGGCTCCCACATCAAGGACACCAGCACGGCCGGCTTCACGAAGGACGTGTTGGAGGAATCCCGCCGCCAGCCGGTCCTCGTGGATTTCTGGGCGCCCTGGTGCGGCCCCTGCAAGCAGCTCACGCCCGTTCTCGAAAAGGTCGTCAACGAGGGCCAGGGGCGGGTGAAGCTCGTGAAGATGAACATCGACGATCATCCGTCGATCCCGGGCCAGCTCGGCATCCAGTCGATCCCCGCCGTGATCGCATTCGTGGACGGCCGCCCCGTCGACGGCTTCATGGGTGCGGTTCCGGAAAGCCAGGTACGCCAATTCATCGACCGGCTGGCGGGACCGCCGGGTGCCGATCAGGCTGCCGAGATCGAATCGGTGCTGGCCGAAGCCGAGACCTTGCTTGCCGGTGGCGATATCCAGGGGGCTGCGCAGCTTTACGGCGCCGTATTGCAGGCCGATCCGGAAAATGCCAAGGCCGCGGCGGGGATGATGCAATGCCTGATCGCCATGGGCGATCCGGCCCGTGCCAGCCAGATGCTCGCCTCCCTTCCGGAGGAGCTTGCCAAGGATCCGGCGATCCAGGCGGTCGCCAGGAAGATCGAGCAGATCGAGGAAGCCCGCAAGCTCGGCGATCCGGTGGCGCTGGAACATCAGCTTGCCGCCAATCCGGACGATCACGAGGCGCGGCTGAAGCTTGCCAAAATCCTGAACGTCCAGGGCGAGCGCGAACAGGCAGCCGATCACCTGCTGACGATCATGCGCAAGGATCGCGCGTTCGACGACGATGGCGCACGCCGCCAGCTGCTGCAGTTCTTCGAGGTCTGGGGACCCAAGGATCCTGCGACGATCGCGGCGCGGCGCCGGTTGTCCTCCATCCTCTTTTCGTAGCCGGCTCTTTTCCATGCCGCTCGATCCGGGTGCGGTCTTGCGTTCTCGAACGAGTGCCCCACATTATTCGGGGCAGCAATCTTATTCGGTGGTCTGGGCCGGTGGTCTGGGAGGTGTCGGACCCATGCATGTGGGAAACGCGAGATATGTGAAGCGGGAGGACCTGCCGGAGAAGGTTCCCGTTTTTCCTCTCACCGGCGCACTGCTTCTGCCAGGCGGACAATTGCCACTCAACATCTTCGAGCCGCGTTATCTCGCCATGTTCGATGCGGCACTCGCAGGCGACCGGCTGATCGGCATCGTTCAACCGTCGCTTCTGGAAACCGGCGAACCGGCGGAAAGTCCGCGCCTCCCGCTGTCCAACGTCGGCTGCATCGGCCGCATCACCTCGTTTGCCGAGACGGGCGACGGCCGTTACATCACCTCCATCAGCGGGGTCTGCCGCTTTCGGCTGCTCAGCGAAGTGGGGCAGGGCCATCCCTATCGCACCTTCAAGATTGCACCGTTCATGGCGGATCTCTCCGCGGAAGATGACGAAAGCACGGTGGATCGCGTCGAGCTCCTGCGCGTCTTCCGCGCCTATCTGGATGCCAACAAGCTGGAGGCGGATTGGGAGAGCGTCGAGCGCGCCGGCAACCGGACGCTCGTGAACTCGCTGTCGATGATGTCGCCTTTCGGTCCGGCGGAAAAGCAGGCTCTGCTCGAGGCGCCGGACCTCAAGACACGCGCGGAGACGCTGATCGCCATCACGGAGATCCTGCTGGCGCGGGACTTCGGCGATTCCGACACCATTCTCCAGTAGGCCAGCGCATGGACGAGAGGCTCAGCAAGGTAGACCCGAAACTTCTCGAATTGCTCGTCTGCCCGTTGACCAAGGGGCGGCTTTCCTTCGACCGGGAGACCAACGAGCTGATCTCGCAAAGCGCCCAGCTTGCCTATCCGATCCGCGACGGCATCCCGATCATGCTGGTTTCCGAGGCCCGCAAGATCGAGAAGTAAGGCCGATCAGATCGCCCGCCCCGCGAGCAGTTTCGGTCCGTCCTCGCCGGTCTTGCCGGCGGCCTGATCGATGAAGAACTCCTTGAGCTTCGGGAGGCGGTCGACAATGCCGAGCCCGAAATCACGGGCGATGCGGATCGGCGTGATGTCGTTGGAGAACAGCCGGTTCAGGACGTCCGTCGTCACCCCCATGCGGAACGTGTCGAAACGCCGCCAGGACTGATATCGCTCCAGCACGTTGAGCGCGCCGATATCGAGGCCCAGACGGTCGGCCTCCACCACCGTTTCCGCCAGGGCGGCGACGTCCTTGAAGCCGAGATTGAGGCCTTGGCCGGAGATCGGATGGATGCCGTGCGCCGCGTCGCCGGCCAGCGCGAAGCGCGGTGCCACGAAGGCGCGTGCGAGCGTCAGGCCGAGCGGGAAGGCGCGCCGCCCGCCAACCACCCGCAGCTCGCCGAGCTTGTGGCCGAAGCGGCGCTGCAGTTCCTCTTCGAAGACCAGATCGTCGGAGGCGACCAGCCGGTCGGCTTCCGGCGTCCGTTCCGTCCAGACCAGCGAGGAGCGGTTGTCGGTGAGCGGCAGGATGGCGAAGGGGCCGGAGGGCAGGAAATGTTCTTCCGCCACGCCCTCATGCGGCCGCTCGTGGGCGACGGTCGCGACGATGCCCGACTGGCCGTAGTTCCAGGTGACGGTCCTGATGCCGGCCATGTCGCGAAGCCGGGAGCGCACGCCGTCGGAGGCGACCAGCAGACGCGTCTCGATGGCGGAACCATCGGAGAGCGAAACGGCGCAGCGGGTGCCGCCCGTCTCGAAGGCGGTCACGGAGACACCTTCGCGGATCGCAATGCCGAGCCGTTCGGCGGCGCCGCGCAACGCCCTGACCATGGCGACGTTCGGCACCATATGGGCAAAGGGGCGGCCTTCTTCGACCGCGCCGTCGAAGGTAAGGAAAACCGGTCTGACCGGGTCGGACGTGCGGCTGTCCGTGACGATCATCCGGTTGATCGGCTGGGCCTCGGGCGCGATCTCGTCCCACACGCCGAAGACCTCCAGCATGCGCGTCGCCGCGGCGATGATGGCGGAGGCGCGCTCGTCCTTTTCCCAGGCACCGGCGGGAGCGGCTTCGATCACTTCGATCTTCAGATGCGGCGCCGCTTGCTTGGCCGCGACCGCGGCAGCGAGACCCACATAACCGCCCCCTGCAACCAGCATGTCCAGCATCGGCTTAAGCTCCCGTGAGACTTGAGAATATCATGCCATGCATATAGACCATCGGGCAGCCGCTTCCTATCGTCGGAGTCCGTCATAATGTCGCGCCAGACCGCATCCTCGTCCGCCGCCATGGAGGAACTGATCGCGACGCTCGACCTCGAAAAGCTCGAGGAAAATCTCTATCGCGGCGTAAGCCCGGACGCCGGCTGGCAGCGGGTCTTCGGCGGCCAGGTCATCGCCCAGGCGCTGATGGCCGCCCAGCACACCGTCGATGCCGATCGTTTCGTGCATTCCCTGCATGCCTATTTCATGCGCCCCGGCGATCCTTCCGTGCCGATCCTCTATCAGGTGGAGCGCATCCGAGACGGGTCAAGCTTCACCACCAGGCGGGTCGTGGCGGTGCAGCACGGCAAGGCGATCTTTTCCATGTCCGCCTCCTTCCAGATCGAGGAGGAGGGGTATGAGCACCAGATCGACATGCCCGCCGTCACCCAGCCGGAAGACCTGATGGGCGAGAAGGAGTTCAAGGAACTCTTCCTCCAGCAGGCGCCGGAGTCGGTCCGGCGTTACTGGACCCGGGAGCGGCCGATCGAGATCCGGCCGACCTCGCTCGTGCACTACCTGACCCGGGACAAGCTCGAGCCGCGTCAGGATATCTGGGTTCGCACCGTCGGCGAGGTGCCGGCGGATCGTCATTATCAGGCGGCCGTGCTCGCCTGGCTTTCCGACATGACCCTGCTCGACGCCTCGCTCTATCCGCACGGCACGTCCATCTTCGATCCGGCGCTGCAGGCGGCAAGCCTCGACCATGCCATGTGGTTTCACCGGCCCGTCACATTCGGCGACTGGCTGCTTTACACGCAGGACAGTCCCAGCGCCTCCGGCGCACGCGGCATGACCCGCGGCAGCATTTATAGCCGTTCCGGCACGCTGATCGCCTCCGTGGCGCAGGAAGGATTGATTCGGAAAAAGGCAAATGAATAATTCTTGTGCAATTTTTAAAATTTGCACAAGGTTTAGCCGCCTTTGAGCCACTCAACTGCCCTTTTCTTAGGATCGTTTTTATAAGTGTTTATATTTCAATAAGTTATAGGCCCGTCCGAATCTGGCACGCCCCTTGAATGTAATCTGCCAGTCGCTGTCATGATCTGCCGGCGATGAGGAGAGTCGGCCTGATGCCGAGGACAACCAAAGGATGGGAAAGTCAGATGAAAATCGTGATGGCCATTATCAAGCCGTTCAAGCTGGATGAGGTGCGCGAAGCCCTCACGGCTGTCGGTATCCAGGGCCTGACCGTCACCGAAGTCAAAGGTTACGGACGCCAGAAGGGACACACCGAAATCTATCGCGGCACGGAATATGCCGTAAGTTTTCTGCCGAAACTGAAGATCGAAATCGCCGTCCCCTCCGACCTCGTCGACAAGGCCGTGGAAGCGATCGCCTCGGCTGCCAAGACCGGCCAGATCGGCGATGGCAAAATTTTCGTCTATTCGATCGAGCAGGCCGTGCGCATCCGTACCGGCGAAACCAATACAGAAGCACTTTAAGCACGGGCTGACAGGGGAGTTTTCAAGCTATGCAATTCAACAGGATTTCTACTTTGGGACGGCTGGGCGCCGCTGCTGCGGCACTTTTCGCTCCCATCGTCGCCTTTGCGCAGGACACTGCCGCGCCGGCGGCAGCGGCCGCTCCGGTTCCGGACAAGGGCGACACAGCCTTCATGTTCATCGCCACTCTTCTCGTGCTGTTCATGCTGATGCCGGGCATCGCGCTCTTCTACGGCGGCCTGGTGCGTGCCAAGAACATGCTGTCCGTGCTCATGCAGTGCACCGTCGCCGGTTCGGCCATCATGCTTGCCTGGGTCATCTATGGCTATTCCTTCGCCTTCGGCGGTGGGACCTCGCCCTTCTGGGGTGGTACTGCCAAGCTGTTCCTTTCCGGCGTGACCATGGATTCCACGGCTGCGACCTTCTCCGACGGCGTGGTCATTCCGGAATTCATCTTCGTGATGTTCCAGATGACCTTCGCGGCCCTGACGCCCGCGCTAATCGTCGGCGCCTTCGCAGAGCGCATCAAGTTCTCGGCTTCGATCCTGTTCTGCCTGCTCTGGGTCACCTTCGTCTACTTCCCGATCGCACACATGGTCTGGGACGCGAACGGCCTGATCTTCGGCTGGGGCGCGCTTGACTTCGCCGGCGGCACTGTCGTCCACATCAACGCCGGTCTCGCCGGTCTGATCGGTGCGATCATGGTCGGCAAGCGGACCGGTTACGGCAAGGACATGATGGCACCGCACTCCATGACGCTGACGCTCGTCGGTGCGGCCATGCTGTGGGTCGGCTGGTTCGGCTTCAACGCCGGCTCCAACCTCGAAGCTTCCGGCGGCGCGATGCTCGCAACCGTCAACACCTTCGTCGCCACGGCTGCGGCCGTTCTTTCCTGGTGCGTCGTCGAAACCTTCGCCCGCGGCAAGGCTTCCCTGCTCGGTGCCGTTTCCGGCATGATCGCCGGCCTGGTCGCCATCACCCCGGCTGCCGGCATTGCCGGTCCGATGGGCGCGATCGTCATGGGCCTTCTCGTTTCGCCGATTTGCTATTTCTTCATCTCGGTCATCAAGAACAAGTTCGGCTATGACGATACGGCCGACGTGTTCGGCGTTCACGGTGTGGGCGGTTTCTTCGGCGCGCTCGCGACCGGCATCTTCGCCTCGTCTTCGCTGGGCGGCATCGGCTACGCGGAAGGCGTGACGATGGGCGGCCAGTTCATGACGCAGCTCTATGCGGTCATCGTCACCATCGTCTGGTGCGGCGTCGGATCGGTGATCCTCTACAAGATCGTCGATCTCATCGTCGGCCTGCGCGTCACCGTCGAAGCCGAGCGCGAAGGCCTCGACCTCTCGACCCACGGCGAAGCCGCCTATCACTCCTGATTCACGGTTGCGGCGGCGGGCGATCGCCGCCGCCTCAAATCCCGTCGCAGCTTGCTTATCGAGCTGCATCGGCCCGGGCTTCGGTCCGGGCTTTTTTATATTTTTCAGGCCTCCGGCTGCTCATCGTGGTTAAAGGCACATTAACCTCCCTTACGCTATTCTCCGCTGGAATTGCGTGAATCGGCCGGCGGCTTGCCGATTCGCGTGAGGAGTTGCGTTTCAAAAACAGCGGGCAGGTACGATGGGCAGAAGCAGTTCGGCGGCTATGGCAAACCGGTCCACCCGCTTGGCGCTGACCGCCTTCGTGTTGAGGCAGGCGCTGGCGCTTGCCGGCTTCGGCATCGTCTTCGCGCTGGGCCTGGCGGTTGCCGCGCTCGCCACCTGGAACGTCGCCGATCCGAGCTTCTCCTACGCGACCGACAACGCGCCCACCAATATCCTCGGCTTTTCCGGGGCCGTCTTCGCGGACCTGATGATGCAGTTCCTGGGCCTTGCGAGCATCGTGGCGCTGCTGCCGGTGCTTGCGCTTGCGCTTGCGCTGATCTCCGGCCGCAAATACGACCGCATTCCGGCCCGTCTCGCGGCCTGGGGCGGCGGAACGCTGCTTGCGACCGCGACACTCGGCTGCTTTCCCGCGCCGCTTACCTGGCCCATCCCGAACGGTATAGGCGGCGTGATCGGCGACATGATCCTCCGGTTCCCGGCGCTTTTCGTCGGCGCCTATCCGACCGGAATGGTGGCGATCGTGCTCGGCTGCATCTTCACCGGTCCGTGCATCTGGCTCATGCTCTTTGCCTCCGGCCTCGTGGGCGAGGCTTTCGAGGAGGAGGCCGAGGACGACGATCAGCCGGTCGCAGCGGCGAAGGGCCGTTCGAAGCGCGACGAGGTCGAGGAGGAAGACGAGGAGGACGGCTTTGCCGGCTTCCTGGCCTTCGGCGCGCTCGCCCACTACTGGTATATCGCCCAGGCGCGGCTGCGCCGGCTCGCCGGCATCAAGCCGCGGGCGCGCATGGGCTTCGATCAGCCCTACGATTTCAACGAGGACGAGTTCGGCACGTTGAACGAGCCCGTCCGCGCCAAGGCGGCTCCGGCCGCTGCCGGCCGCCGCATGGAGCCCTCGCTCGACGGTCCTGTCGAGCGCGTCGCCGGTTCCCGGCGCATCGTGGCGCCGCCGCCGATGTCCGCCCACGACGACGACGATGATTATGACGACGATCCGCCGTTCGACATGGACGACATGCCGCCACGCCCCGCCGGCATTCTTGCCGATGATGACGATGACGCGCCCTTCGTGTCTTCCCGCACGCCGCAGCCCGTCGGCGGCCGCGCCCAGCCGCGGGTCGTGCCCGCCGCCGCGCCGCCCAGGCCCGGCGCTCGCGTCGCCCGCGATGCACAGACCTCGTTCATCTCGCCGGCCGGTTTCCAGCTCCCCTCCGTCCATCTTCTGAACGAGCCGAAGGCCGTTGCCCGCGATGCCTCGCTTTCCGCCGACGCGCTGGAGCAGAATGCCCGTTTGCTGGAAGGCGTTCTCGAGGATTTCGGCGTCAAGGGCGAGATCATCCACGTGCGCCCCGGACCGGTCGTGACGCTCTACGAACTGGAGCCCGCGCCCGGCATCAAGTCCTCGCGCGTCATCGGCCTTGCGGACGATATCGCCCGTTCGATGAGTGCGATCGCCGCCCGTGTCGCCGTCGTGCCCGGCCGCAACGCGATCGGCATCGAACTGCCGAACCGCATCCGCGAGACCGTCTATCTGAAGGAAATGATCGGCAGCAAGGATTTCGAGGCGAGCAAGGCGAAGCTCGCCATGGCGCTCGGCAAGACGATCGGCGGCGAGCCGGTCGTGGCCGACCTCGCGAAGATGCCGCATCTGCTCGTCGCCGGCACGACCGGTTCCGGCAAGTCGGTCGCCATCAACACGATGATCCTCTCGCTTCTCTATCGCTATACGCCGGAGAAGTGCCGCCTCATCATGATCGACCCGAAGATGCTCGAACTCTCCGTCTATGACGGCATTCCGCACCTTCTGTCGCCGGTCGTCACCGATCCGAAGAAAGCCGTCGTGGCGCTCAAATGGACCGTCCGTGAGATGGAAGAGCGCTACAAGAAGATGTCGAAGATCGGCGTACGCAATATCGACGGCTTCAACACCCGCGTCGAGCAGGCGATGGAAAAGGGCGAAGTCCTGACCCGCACCGTCCAGACCGGTTTCGACCGTCAGACGGGCGAGGCGGTCTACGAGACGGAGGAATTCGATCTCGAGCCGATGCCCTACATCGTCGTGATCATCGACGAGATGGCCGACCTGATGATGGTCGCCGGCAAGGATATCGAAGGTGCGGTCCAGCGCCTGGCACAGATGGCGCGCGCCGCCGGCATCCATGTCATCATGGCGACCCAGCGTCCGTCCGTCGACGTCATCACCGGCACGATCAAGGCGAACTTCCCGACCCGCATCTCCTTCCAGGTCACGTCGAAGATCGACAGCCGCACGATCCTCGGAGAGCAGGGCGCCGAACAGCTCCTCGGCATGGGCGACATGCTCTATATGGCAGGCGGCGGCCGCATCCAGCGTGTCCACGGCCCCTTCGTGTCGGACACGGAAGTCGAGGAGATCGTCTCCTACTTGAAAACGCAGGGCGCGCCCCAATATCTCGATGCGATCACGGCCGATGACGACGAGGACGGCGACGGCGGCGGCCCGGCCGGCACCGCGAACTTCTCGGATTCGGACGACCCTTACGATCAGGCGGTGGCGATCGTGCTGCGCGACGGCAAGGCCTCGACGTCCTATATCCAGCGCCGTCTCGGCATCGGCTACAACCGGGCCGCCTCGCTCATCGAGCGGATGGAGCAGGAGGGGCTGATCGGGCCGGCCAACCATGCCGGCAAGCGCGAAATCCTGGTGCCGACCGAGGGCGACATTCTCGAACGGTAGGCTTTCGGGATCGCCATCAAGCCGCCGCCTTTCGCGCCCAGAAGTTCAAGGAAGGAGACCAGAATGAAGAACGAAAAACCCATCCTTTCCGGTATGATCGGCCGCAGACAGTTTTCGCTCGGGCTGATGGGATTGGCGGCGGCAGCCTTCGCGCCGGGCACGAGCTTCGCACAGGGCGCCGGCTCGGCAGCCGCGCAGAAGATCGCCGACCATTTCTCGTCGGTCAAAACCATGATGGGCGAGTTCGTGCAGTTCGGTCCGCGCGGCGAGCAGACCGGCGGCAAGTTCTATATCGAGCGGCCCGGCAAGCTGCGCTTCAACTTCGAGGACCCATCGCCGATCCGCGTCATCGCCGACGGCAGGAATGTCGTGATCGGCAACCTGAAGCTCAAGACCTGGGATATCTACCCGCTCTCCAAGACGCCGCTGAGCCTGCTGCTGGCCAACCGCATCGATCTCGGCAACCAGATGGTGCGCGACGTCAAGCAGGAATCCGATCTCACCACGATCGTGCTCGGCAACAAGACCGTCTTCGGCGATTCGACCATCACCATGATGTTCGATTCCAAGACCTTCGACCTGCGCCAATGGACGATCACCGACGCCCAGAACAAGGACACGTCGGTGATGATCTACAATGTCCAGAACGGCGTGAATTTCGACGAGAAGGTCTTCACCATTCCCTACGACGACGTGAGAAAAATGTAATCGCAATCGCTTGCGGGAACCGGAAGGCCGCGCGTCTGCACGGCTTTTTTGCTTCTCAGGGCCGATAAAATTTCCTAAACCTCGCGGCGACACGTCGGGGGTTCGATCAATGACATTTTCCATCGCCACCTGGAACATCAACTCGGTGCGGCTGCGCATGCCGATCGTCGAGCAGTTCCTCGTCCGCCACAGGCCGGACATCCTCTGCCTCCAGGAAATCAAGTGCCGGGAGCCGGAGTTTCCGCTCCAGCCGCTCAAGGACCTCGGCTACCAGCACATCATCATCCACGGCCAGAAGGGCTATCACGGCGTCGCCATCGCATCGAAGATTCCGCTTCTCGAAGACCACCGCCAAAATTACTGCGGCGTCGGGGATGCGCGACACATCTCGGCAATCTTCGAGCGTGGCTCCCGGCGCATCCGGCTCCACAATTTCTATGTGCCGGCCGGCGGCGACGAGCCGGACCGGACGATCAATCCGAAATTCGGCCACAAGCTCGATTTCGTCGAGGAGATGAAGGCTTTGCGGGCCGACGCCATGCCCGGCATTTCCTCTATCCTCGTCGGCGACCTCAACATCGCGCCGCTGGAGCACGATGTGTGGTCGCACAAGCAGCTCCTGAAGATCGTCAGCCATACACCAGTCGAGACCGAAGGCATGAAGGAGGTCATTGCTAAGGGCGGCTGGCTGGACCTGATGCGCCAGCACACGCCGGAGCCGGAAAAGATCTACACGTGGTGGAGCTATCGCGCCAAGGACTGGGAAGCGGCCGACAAGGGCCGCCGGCTCGACCATATCTGGTCCTCGCCCGACCTCGGGCCGTTCCTCGACCGTATCGAGGTGCTGAAGGAAGCGCGCGGCTGGAACCAGCCTTCCGACCACGTGCCGGTGACAGCGGTGTTCAAGTTCTGAGATTCAAAGGAGGTGCTTCTGCTCCTCATCCGCCTGCCGGCACCTTCTCCCCGCAGGCGGGGAGAAGGACATATGCCGCTCCGTTTTCCGTTCCCATTGCTTGGGGCACGTCCCCTCTCCCCGCCTGCGGGGAGAGGGTTAGGGTGAGGGGCAAAAAGAGAGGGTAACGGCTTTACGCGAACCTGTGCCCCATCGCCGCCGCCGCTTTGGCGAGCCCGGTGATGTTGTCGCGGATGCGGCTTTCGATCACCCGGCCGACGTCGGGATATTCCTCCAGCAGGCGATGGAAGAGGGAGCGGCTGATCTTCAGCGCCTCGGCCTCCTCGACCGCCATGGCGGTGAACTTCCGTTCCACCATGGTGATGAGCGCGAGTTCGGAAAGCAGCGTGCCGCGGCCGACCGTCGCTTCCACGCTCACCTCGCCGTTGCGGCCCGCCGTCAGCAGCTCGAAACGGCCCTTGGATACGACGAAGGCCGATTCCGCCGGCGACCGTTCCCGGAACAGTTCCTGGCCCGGAGACACCTGCCGCCGTTCGGCACCGAAGGCGATCAGGCGCAGCTGGTCGCCGTTCATCTCCCGGAAGAGCGGAACCTCTGAAAGCAGCCGGATATCGTCGGTGAGGGACATGGGCTAAATCACGGTACGATCTTGTAGCCGCCGTTCTCGGTGACCAGGATTTCCGCGCTGGAAGGATCGCGCTCGATCTTCTGGCGCAGGCGGTAGACATGGGTTTCCAGCGTGTGGGTGGTGACGCCGGAGTTGTAACCCCAGACCTCTTCCAGGAGCACGTCGCGGGTGACGACCTTCTGGCCGGCGCGGTAGAGATAGCGGATGATCGCCGCTTCCTTTTCGGTCAGCCGGATCTTCTTGCCGTCCTCGGTGGTGAGCAGCTTCTGGCTCGGCTTGAAGAGATAGGGGCCGACCGTGAAGGTGGCGTCCTCGCTCTGCTCGTATTGGCGAAGCTGCGCACGGATGCGCGCCAGAAGCACGGCGAAGCGGAACGGCTTCGTCACGTAGTCGTTGGCGCCGGCCTCCAGCCCGAGGATCGTATCGGAATCGGTATCGTGACCGGTGAGCATGATGATCGGCGCCTTGAAGCCGTTCTTGCGCAGAAGCTTCACCGCTTCGCGGCCATCCATGTCCGGCAGGCCGACATCCATGATCAGGAGGTCGATCTGGGTGCTCTTGGCGGTCTGCAGCGCCTTGGCGGCATTCGCCTCCTGGAGGATCGAGAACTCGTCATAGAATGACAACTGTTCCACCAGGGTCTCGCGCAGGTCGTCGTCGTCATCCACCAGAAGTATCGTACGCGCTGCCATGCTTCCTGCCTTTCGTCTCGCCGGTCGCTTCGGAAGCCGGAAATTTCGGCCTTCCAAAGCGTGATCAGGGCCTTCGATCTAAATCCCATCGTGCTATGAATTCAAACGAAATCATATTCAAAGCAAAAACTTGTGAGAAAAATGCAGCGTTTTCGCGATGGCTCGTGTTCCAAGCCGAATGTCGTCACCGTCCGGACGGCGCCCCGGAGCCGTCAGCGCGCCATCGTTTCCTTCGGCGGCATCACCGTGCCGGCGGCTCTCGGGCGGTCCGGAACCACGCCCTTCAAGCGGGAAGGGGACGGCGCGACGCCGATCGCGGCAATGCGCCTCCTTCACGGTTTCTTCCGCGGGGAGAGGGTGCGCCTGCCGCCGACAGCCCTGCCGGTCAGTCGCATCCGCAAGGATATGCTGTGGTGCGACCAGCCGGAGCATCCGTCCTACAATCGTCTGGTCAGGGCGCCCTTCCGGCCGAGCCATGAGGACATGCTGCGGGCCGACGGGCTCTACGACATCTGCCTCGTGCTCGACTGGAACATTACCTCGCGGCGCCGCCATCGCGGCTCGGCGATCTTCTTCCATCTCATCAAGCCCGGCTATCAGCCCACCGCCGGCTGCATCGCCGTCAGCCTTCCGGATATGAGGCGGCTCCTCCGCTTCATGCGCCGCGGCACGGTCGTGCGCGTCCTCTGATATCGTGTGCACTGCCCCGCGGTTGTCGTACTGCCGTAATAACAGAACCTTAAAGTTTAGAACGGCTCAAAACTAGACGCCGTAATTCAACTTTGGAGGCAGTGAGATGACCGAACATCTTTCCCAGAAGATATTCCCGACGACCCAGCTCGAAGATGCGGATGGCGAAGGTCATAATTCCAGCATCAACCCGACGATGGGCGAGATCATCAGCAAGCGCTTCTCGCGCCGCAACTTCCTCCAGGGTTCCTTGGCCGTTTCCGCGATTGCCGCGACCGTCAGCCCCGTGGCTTTGATGACCGCCGAAAAGGCGCGTGCCGCCGGTGCGTCGGCCTTCTCCTTCCCGGAAGTCGAAGCCGGCGTGGATGCCAATCACCACGTCGCCGAAGGCTATAGCGCCGACGTCCTGCTGCGCTGGGGCGATGCGATCTTCCCGGATTCCCCGGCATTCGATCCCACCAAGCAGACTGCTGCGGCGCAGGCCCGCCAGTTCGGCTACAACAACGACTATGTCGGCTATATTCCGCTGGAAGGTTCATCCGAGCACGGCCTGCTCGTCGTCAATCACGAATACACCAATCCGCATCTGATGTTCCCGGGCCTCGTGACGATCGCCGACGGCAAGATCAAGCAGGGGCCGCTCAACAAGGAACAGGTCGATATCGAGATGGCTGCGCATGGCGGCACGATCGTCGAGATCCGCAAGGTGGACGGCAAATGGCAAGTCGTGCCGGAGGGCCGTTATAATCGCCGCGTCACTGCCGCAACGGAAATGCAGCTCACCGGTCCCGTCGCCGGCAATGACCGCGTGAAGACCTCTGCCGATCCGACCGGAACCCGCGTCATCGGCACGCTCAACAACTGTGCCGGCGGCGTCACGCCCTGGGGCACCTACATCATGGCCGAGGAGAATTTCCACGGTTACTTCTCCGGCGAGCTGCCGGCCGACCATAAGGAAGCCGCCAATTACAAGCGCTACGGCGTTCCGGAAGGCGGCTATGAATGGGCGAATTTCTACGATCGCTACGACCTCGCCAAGGAGCCGAACGAGCCGAACCGCTTCGGCTGGATCGTCGAGGTCGACGTCATGGACCCGGCCTCCACGCCGAAGAAACGGACGGCTCTCGGCCGCACCAAGCATGAAGGCGCCGAATCGATCGTGGCCGAAAACGGCAAGGTGGTCTTCTATCTCGGCGACGACGAGCGTTTCGACTATGTCTACAAGTTCGTGACCGACGGCACCTACAATCCCAATGATCGCGCCGCGAACCTGAGCCTTCTCGACACCGGCACGCTCTATGTCGCCAAGTTCGACGAGGGCGGCACGATGCAATGGCTGCCTCTGGTTCACGGTCAGGGTCCGCTGACCGCCGAAAACGGCTTTGCGAGCCAGGCCGACGTCCTCATCGAGACGCGCCGCGCCGGCGACCTTCTCGGCGCCACCAAGATGGACCGCCCGGAAGACGTGCAGCCGAACGGCGTCAACGGCAAGGTCTATGTCATGCTCACCAACAACACCCGCCGCAAGGCGGAACAGGTCGATGCGGCCAATCCGCGCGCCGAGAACGCGTTCGGCCACATCATCGAGATCACCGAGGACGGCGGAGATTTCACCGCCACGTCGGGCAAGTGGGAAGTGCTTCTGAAATGCGGCGATCCTTCGGTTGCGGCGGTCGGCGCGACCTTCTCCACCGAGACGACGAAGAACGGCTGGTTCGGCATGCCGGACAACTGTGCGGTCGATTCGGCCGGCCGCCTCTGGGTCTCGACCGACGGCAACAACAACAAGGCGACCGGCCGCACGGACGGTCTCTGGGCCGTCGATACGGAAGGTGAGGCGCGGGCGACGTCCAAGCTCTTCTTCCGCGTGCCGGTCGGTGCGGAAATGTGCGGCCCGCTCTTCACGCCGGACGACGAGACGGCCTTCGTCGCCGTCCAGCATCCGGGCGACGGCGGCGACGATTGGGAAGGCCACGGCCGTCCGTCCTATTACGAGGATCTCTCGACGCGCTGGCCGGACTTCAAGGACGACATGCCCGTGCGTCCGGCGGTGCTCGCCATCACCAAGATCGGCGGCGGCAAGATCGCCGTCTGACGCGCCGCTTGCGACGACAACAGGGCCTCGCTGCAATCGGCGGGGTCTTAGACTGCCGACAAAGGCAAGAACTTCTCTTCCGTCATGCTCAGGCCTGTCCCGAGCATCTGCAAACCATTGATGTTTGCAGATCCTTGGCACAAGGCCGAGGATGACGGGAGGTTTGTGAGCGAGCCGGGCTAGCTGTCGGCCGCGGGCTTTTCATATGGCCGGCTCACCCGCGTATTGCCGTCACTTAAGCGAACGCGGCGTGACGAAGCGTTCGAGGCGACCTGATCCCTCGCTGATCTCCCGCCAGTCGGCGGCGTCGAAATCGATCACGGCAAGCCCGGCGGTCGGAAACTTCTCCGCCATCTTCCGGCGGGCATCGGCATTCCCCGTGCCCGTCAGCAGAAGCGCAAGTTCCTGAAGGCCAGGATTGTGTCCGACGATCAGGACGTTGCGGTAAACGGGCTCGACCTGCGCGAGGATGTCGAGAATTTTCATCGCGGATACTTCGTAGACCCCGGCATGGTCGCGCACTTCCCCATCCCCCGGTAACTCGTCCCGAACCAGCATCCAGGTCTCCCGGGTGCGCCGGGCAGGGGAGACGAGAGCAAGGTCGGGAAGAAGCCCTTCGCGGGCCATATAGTCGCCGATCAGCGGAGCCGCTTTCCTGCCGCGCGTCGCGAGCGGCCGCTCTTTATCCGCCACGCCCTCGGGCCAGGCGGATTTCGCATGCCGCAGCAGTATCAGCCTGCGGCCGGGGTCGTCCGATCTCTTTTGCGGTCGCTTGGACATGGCAGCCATTATGATGCCAAAGCGTCCGTTTGTCTGCTGTCGAGTCTATTGCCTGCCTTCAACAAAAAACCGCCCCCGGGGAGGGGCGGCATTGTTTTCCGTGATCGGGGAAGTCTGGATCACTTCCACTCGCGGATATCGACGAAATGGCCGGCGATCGCGGCTGCGGCGGCCATGGCCGGCGAGACGAGATGGGTGCGGCCCTTGTAGCCCTGACGGCCCTCGAAATTGCGGTTCGAGGTGGAGGCGCAACGCTCGCCCGGCTTCAGCCGGTCGTCGTTCATGGCAAGGCACATGGAGCAGCCCGGCTCGCGCCATTCGAAGCCCGCTTCCTTGAAGATTTTGTCGAGGCCCTCGGCTTCGGCCTGTTCCTTCACGATGCCCGAGCCCGGGACGATCATGGCGGAAACGGTCGAAGCCACCTTCCTGCCCTCGACGACCTCGGCGGCTGCGCGCAAATCCTCGATGCGGCCGTTGGTGCAGGAGCCGATGAAGACGCGGTCGACCGCGATATCCGTCATCCTGGTGCCGGGCTTGAGGCCCATATATTCCAGCGCGCGCCACTTGGAGGCCCGCTTCGTCTCGTCCTGGATGTCGTCCGGGTTCGGCACGGTGCCCTGAACGGAAACCACGTCCTCGGGCGAGGAACCCCAGGAGACGATCGGCGGCAGGTTGGCGGCGTCGAGCACGACGACCTTGTCGAAATGCGCGCCTTCTTCCGTGTGCAGTGTCTTCCAGTAGTCGAGCGCCATGTCCCAGGCCTTGCCCTTCGGTGCGCGCGGCTTGTCCTTGATGTATTCGAAGGTCGTCTCGTCAGGCGCGATCAGGCCGGCGCGGGCGCCGCCTTCGATCGTCATGTTGCAGACCGTCATGCGGCCTTCCATGGAGAGCGAACGGATCGCTTCGCCGGCGAATTCGATGACGTGGCCGGTGCCGCCGGCGGTGCCGATCTCGCCGATGATGGCGAGGATGATGTCCTTGGCGGTGACGCCTTCGGGAAGCTTCCCGTCGACGCGCACCAGCATGTTCTTCGCCTTCTTCTGCACCAGCGTCTGGGTGGCGAGCACATGCTCCACTTCGGACGTGCCGATGCCGTGCGCCAGTGCGCCGAAAGCGCCGTGGGTGGAGGTGTGGCTGTCGCCGCAGACGATCGTCATGCCGGGCAGGGTGAAACCCTGTTCGGGGCCGACGATATGGACGATGCCCTGGCGGACGTCCTTTTCGGAATAATATTCGACGCCGAAATCCTTGGCGTTCTGGGCAAGCGCCTCGACCTGAATGCGGCTTTCCTCGTTCTTGATGCCTTCATGGCGGTCGGCGGTCGTGGGAACGTTGTGGTCGACGACGGCCAGCGTCTTTTCCGGCGCCCGGACCTTGCGGCCGGCCATGCGCAGGCCTTCGAAAGCCTGCGGCGACGTCACCTCGTGCACGAGGTGACGGTCGATATAGAGGAGACAGGTGCCGTTTTCGTCTTCGGAGACGACGTGGTCGTCCCAGATCTTGTCGTAAAGGGTCCGAGGGGCAATGTGCTGTGCGCTCATGGCTGCTATCCGTAAAGCTGAATGGAACGAGGGATTTCTGTGGGGCAGCCGCAGGCTGCCTCGTGCTGAGAAGATCAGCTAAGTCGGTCGCAAAGCGCCCCGGATACGCGCGCGAAGAAGCGTGCCGGCAGGCGCTTGTGGTCCTGCAGCACGATGAACTGGTTCGCGAGGCATCCGAATTTCGATCCCATGGCGGCTCCAATAACAGTTTTCCGCAAAATCGGCAATCGGTTTGCGTCGGCGGAAACCTGTCGCATCGCTGTCATAAAGTTTTCGCGGAAACGTGCTTGATCTCCTTTTGAGAACGGAGGGATGTTCAAGATGTCCGAACCCATGGAAGACCAGCTCAGCCGCATCAAGGACGAGATCGCCGACAGCTTCGATGAAGAGCTTGAGATGCAGATGGAGGAAGACCGGCTCGATGAGCTGGTCGCCGAGGGCATGTCGGAGCCCGCCGAACCGACGCTCGATCGCAGGATTTACTTCCGCGAGCTCTTCCGTCTCCAGCACGAGCTCGTCCGCCTGCAGGACTGGGTGCAATACAAGAAACTGAAGATGGTCGTGCTCTTCGAGGGCCGCGACTCCGCCGGCAAGGGCGGCGCCATCAAGCGCGTCACCCAGCGCCTCAATCCGCGTGTCTGCCGCGTCGTGGCGCTTCCGGCGCCCACCGAGCGCGAGCGGAACCAGTGGTATTTCCAGCGCTATGTGCCCCACCTGCCGACCGCCGGCGAAATGGTGCTTTTCGACCGCTCCTGGTACAACCGTGCCGGCGTCGAGCGCGTCATGGGCTTCTGCACGAAGGACGAGCTGGAGGAATTCTTCCGCTCCGTGCCGGAATTCGAGCGCATGCTCGTGCGCTCCGGCATCATCCTCGTCAAATACTGGTTCTCGATCACCGACGAGGAGCAGGAATTCCGCTTCAAGATGCGCATCCACGATCCGCTGAAGCAGTGGAAGCTCTCGCCGATGGATCTGGAAAGCCGGGTCCACTGGGAGGAATATACCAAGGCCAAGGAAGAGATGCTGGAACGCACCCACATTCCGGAAGCGCCCTGGTGGGTCGTGCAGGCGGTCGACAAGAAGAAGGCGCGGTTGAACTGCATCGCCCATCTTCTTTCCCAGGTGCCTTA
This sequence comes from Neorhizobium descurainiae, assembly GCF_051400715.1. NCBI lineage: Bacteria > Pseudomonadati > Pseudomonadota > Alphaproteobacteria > Hyphomicrobiales > Rhizobiaceae > Neorhizobium > Neorhizobium descurainiae. The sequence continues at coordinate 215,514 of NZ_JBLFFK010000004.1, read as the reverse complement.
CGAGAACGTGCCGAAGGAACCGATCGAGCTGCCGGGCCGTGTCCGTCATGACGATTATATCCGCCACCCGGTGCCGCCGGACATGTACGTGCCGGACGTCTATTGAACCTGACGGGACGGCGGCGCTTCGCCGCCGTCTCCGGTCATCGCTCAATCCGCCTGCGCATCCGGTGTTCGATGCCGCGCAGCGCCAGCGACAGGCCGATCGTCAGCAGCAGGTAGATATAGGTGACGATCGAGTAGGTCTCGAAGAAACGGAAGGATCCTGCGGCATAGACCTTGGCCATCTGGGTGATGTCGGCGATCCCGAGCACCGAGACGAGCGAACTATCCTTCACCATCGCGACGAAGTCGTTGGACAGCGGCGGGAAGATCACCCGCATCGCCTGCGGGAAGACGATCAGCCGGAAGCGCTGGAAGCGGGTGAAGCCGAGCGCCTTGGCCGCCTCGTTCTGTCCCTCGTCGACCGACTGGAAGCCCGCGCGAAAAATCTCGGCGATGAAGGCGGCATAGCCGATCATCAGCGCGATCACCGCCCTTGAGAGCAGCGAGAGGTCGCGCACGAGAAGCGTCGCCGCCCAGCCGCGCTCTATCAGCGGCGTCAGCGCCCAGTTCCAGAGCGCCACGAAGCCCGGCGCGCCGACGAAGGCGATATAGAAGAGCAGGACGAGAATCGGGATGCCGCGGATCAGTTCCACATAGAAGCGGGCGATCTGCCGGAGCAAGAGGCTGTCCGACAATCCGGCGAGCGCGATCCCCAACCCCAGCGCCGTCGCCAGCGAAAAAGCTGCGAGCGTCACGCCGATGGTGATGCCGATGCCTTTGACGACCACGCCGAAGACCTGCGCGTAAAGATCGTTGAACGCGATGACGGCCGCCAGCCCGAGGCAGAGCACACCGAAGGCGGCCAGCCACCAGGGAAAATCCCCTGGCGCTTCGGTTTTCCGGCGCGGAGGCGCCATAACCTACTGGCCCATCTTGTAGTCGAGGAACCACTTCTTGTTCAGCGCATCGAGCGTGCCGTCGGCCTTCAGCGCCGCGATCGCCGCATTGACCGGCTGGACGAGATCCGAACCCTTCCTGAAGATGAAGCCGAAGTCCTCCGCGCCGAGCGGCTCGCCGATGATCTTCAGCGAACCGCCGGAGGCCTTCACATAGCCTTCGCCGGCGGTGCTGTCCGTCAGCACCAGATCGACGTCGCCCGCCTTCAGCGCCTGCACCGTCGCTCCGAAGGTCTCGAAAAGCTTGATGCGCGGGTTCTGCTCGTTGCCGTCGAGGATCCCGTAGACCGCCGTGTAGAACGGGCTCGTTCCGGGCTGCGCGCCGATCAGGCCATTTTCAAGCGCAGCAAAGCTCTCTTCATCGGTGAAGCGTTTCTCGCCGCCGCGCACCAGCATGAGCTGCTGCGAGCGCATATAGGGATCGGAGAAGTCCACCTTTTCCTTGCGGTCGTCCTTGATCGTGATTCCGGTCATGCCGATGTCGTATTGCCCGTCGGAGACCGCCTGGATCATCGCGTCCCAGCTCGTGTTCTGGTACCCGACCTTGAAGTTCAGCCGCTTGGCGATCTCGTTCATCGCGTCGTATTCCCAGCCGATCGCCCGGCCGGATTTCGGATCGACGAATTGCAGCGGCGGATAGGCGTTTTCCGTCACCACCACGACGGTGCGTCCCTTGAGGTCCGGCAGTTCGTCGGCGGTGCCGACCGTCGGGGCAAGAACGAGCGCGGCGAGGCCTGCGAGAAAGGCGCGTCGGGTGGGCATCGAGAACTCCTCAAGGATCGATCGGCCCGAAAATCTCACATTTCAAAACCGGATGGCAAGGAGCGCCATTCCGCAATGGTTCCGCGAAAATAAAAAAAGGCGGCCCGGGAGCCGCCTTTTTCGAAAATGATCGTCCGAAGCTTATTCGGCAGATGCTTCCGCAGCCTTCGCCGCTTCGGCAGCTTCTGCCGCTGCCTTTGCTTCTGCGGCTTCCGCTGCTGCCTTTTCGGCGGCGAGAGCCTGGGCGGCGGCGATCTTCTCGGCTTCGATACGTGCCTTCTCGTCGGCAACGGCCTGGCGCTCGGCTTCGTTCAGCTTGCGGGCGCGGGTGCCGGTGTTCTCGACGATACGAGCCGACTTGCCGCGACGGTCGCGCAGGTAGTAAAGCTTGGCGCGGCGGACCTTACCGCGGCGGACGACGTCGACGCTCTCGACGAGCGGCGAGTAGACCGGGAAAACACGCTCGACGCCTTCGCCATAGGAGATCTTGCGAACGGTGAAGTTCTCGTTGAGGCCGCCGCCGGAACGGGCGATGCAGACGCCTTCATAGGCCTGCACGCGGGTACGGCTGCCTTCCGTCACGCGGACGTTGACGCGAACGGTGTCGCCCGGGGAGAATTCGGGAAGCGTGCGCTTGGCTTCGATCTTGGCGACCTGTTCGGCCTCAAGCTGCTGAATGATGTTCATCGTTTCAAACCTTTGGTTCTTCTGAAACAGCCAGAGCGCTCGATATACCTTTGGTCAAAGCCTCGGGGTTCGCCTTACCGGCAGAGCGGATTCGCCATTCTTTGTTGCTGGTCGACGGGAGATTTCCCATTTCCGCGTGCGCCAATACACGAAACAAACCCGCTTGTCATCCTTCGATTGCGATTTTGTAACGAAATGCCGGCTGTTGCCGCCTCATGTCGAAGCAGCTATGTCACGCTCAAGGGATGAGGAAACACCATGACAATCACGATGATGGCGCTGCTCGCCGCCGCGGGCTTTCTGTCGGGGGCGGTGAACGCGATTGCCGGCGGCGGCACGTTCCTGACATTCGGCGCCATGACGCTTGCCGGCATTCCGCCGATTTCCGCCAACGCGACCTCCTCGATCGTGCAGTTTCCGGGCTATGTCACGTCGACCATCGCCTATTGGGACGAGATTTCCCACCGCTGGCGCAGCGCCCTGCTGCTGGCGGTCGTTTCGGTCGTCGGCGCCTTCGGCGGCGCGTTCCTGCTGCTCTCGCTCGACAATCCTTCCTTCCGGCAGATCGTGCCCTGGCTGCTCGCCGCGGCGACGGCCGTCTTCGCCGCCGGCCCCTGGCTGAGGCCGAAGGCGTCGGCCGAACGCTCCGCCAATTCGCCCGCCTGCGTCATCGGCCAGTTCCTGACCTCGATCTATGGCGGCTTCTTCGGCGCCGGCATGGGCATCATGATGCTGGCGGTCCTCGGGGTCACCACCGGCGGCACCTATCACCACCTCAACGCGCTGAAGAACCTGCTGGCGGTGCTGATCGCCGCGGTGGCGATCGTCGTCTTCGTCGGCGGCGGGGTGATCGCCTGGCCCGAGGCGCTCGTCATGATCCCGGCGGGCGCGCTCGGCGGCTATGCCGGCGTGTGGATGGCCAGACGCGTGCCGCAGGCGGTGCTGCGCTGGTGCGTCGTGGCCGTCGGTATCGGCCTGACGATCTACTACTTCGTCACCGGCTGATTTTCATAAAGGTCCGGCCGCCGCTCGGCCGTCAGCTTCCTCGCTTCTTCCAGCCGCCATTTCTCGATCGCCGCGTGGTTGCCGGAGGTGAGCACGGCCGGGATTTCCCGTCCTTCGAAGACCTGCGGCCGGGTATATTGCGGATGTTCGAGCAGTCCGTTCTCGAAACTCTCATGCGTGCCGGAAAGCGCATTGCCCATGACGCCCGGCAGGATGCGGACGACGGCGTCGAGCAGCGTCAGCGCCGCCGGCTCTCCGCCGGAAAGAATATAGTCGCCGATCGAGACCTCTTCGAGGTTGCGCGCGTCGATCACCCGCTGGTCGATCCCCTCGAAACGCCCGCAGACGATCACCACGCCCTCGCCGGCGGCAAGCTCGCGCACCCTTTCCTGCGTCAGCGGTTTGCCCCGCGGGCTCATCAGCAGGCGCGGACGGGTATCCTCCCGGGAGACGTGGTCGATCGCCTTCGCGAGGATATCCGGCCTCAACACCATGCCGGCGCCGCCGCCGGCCGGCGTGTCGTCCACCGTGCGGTGCCTGTCTTCCGCGAAATCGCGGATCTGCACCGTGTCGAGCGACCAGTGGCCGCGTTCCTGCGCCTTGCCGGCCAGGGAGACGGCGAGATGTCCCGGAAACATTTCCGGATAGAGCGTCAGGATCGTCGCGCGAAAGGTCATTATTTGCCCTTGCGGGGAAAGCCCGTTGCCGGACCGTCTTCGTCCGGGGTTTCGGTCAGCCCCGCCGCCTGCGGGTCGATCAGGATCTTGCCGCCTTCGAGGTCGATTTCGAGGACCGCCGCTTCCGAAAAGGGGATGAGCGCCGGCCGGCGGCCGGGACCCTTGAGCTCCAGCAGGTCGCCGGCGCCGAAATCGTAGACCGCGCTCACCGTGCCGTAGCTCTTGCCGTCCTGGTCGATCGCTTCGAGACCTTCGAGATCGGCGTAATAGAACTCGTCGTCCTCCAGCTCCTCGTCCGGCAGGTTGTCCCGTTCGATGAATAGCTCGAGGCCGTTCAGCGCCTCGGCGGCATTGCGGTCGTTGATGCCCCGGAAGCGGACGATCGCGACATTCTTCGCCTCGCGGATTTCAAGGATCTCGAAGACGCGGCCGTCCTCGCTGTGCAGGTTGCCGTAGTCGCCGAGCGCGGTCGGATCGGCGGTATAGGACCGCACGCGCACCTCGCCCCTCAGGCCTTGAGCGGCGCCGATGGTCGCCATCAGAACGGGGTTTTCGAGCTTGGGCATGCGGTCGTGATCTCGGTTGTCTCAGGTTCCATTTAAGCGCAACGTAAAGAAATGCAAACAGCAAAACGGGCAGCGCGTCGCCGCACTGCCCGTCGTCATGAAGAACGGTCGCGAAAGCTTACGCTTCGGCGGCAGCAGCTTCCGTGTCGGCGGCCTTCTGGGCGCGCTCGGCGGCGCGTTCCTGGGCTTTCTTGCCCGGCTTTGCCTTTTCCGGGTTGTTGCGTGCGTCACGCTTGGCGATGCCGGCTTCGGCGAGGAAGCGCAGAACGCGGTCGGTCGGCTGGGCGCCCTGGTCGAGCCAATGCTGGATGCGGTCGGCGGTCAGTTCAACGCGCTTGGCATCGTCCTTGGCGAGCATCGGGTTCCAGGAGCCGAGCTTTTCGAGGAAGCGGCCGTCGCGCGGCGAGCGGGCGTCCGCGACGACGATGTGGTAATACGGACGCTTCTTGGAGCCGCCGCGGGCGAGACGAATTTTCAGGGACATTGCATTTACTCCTTGGGACTTTTCTTGAGGCCGTCGTCGGACGGGCTGCTCATGCGGTTTCTTTCGTGCCGCCGTGTTCGGCGGCGATGGCTTCATGATGCCGGATGACTTCCTTGATGACGAAGTTCAGGAACTTCTCGGCGAAATCCGGATCCAGATGCGCTTCCTTCGCCAGGCGGCGAAGACGCTCGATCTGGTATTCCTCGCGCGCCGGGTCGGCCGGCGGCAATTCGTACTGGGCTTTCAGGACGCCCACTTCCTTGGTGCAGCGGAAACGTTCCGCCAGCATGTGCACGAGCGCCGCGTCGATGTTGTCGATCGACTGGCGATAGCTCGCGAGCCTGGCCTTCACTTCGGGATCAACCACGAACTCCTCCCTCACTTCTTCTTCGGCAGGCCGGGAAGGCCCGGAAAACCGCCGCCCAGACCCGGCAAACCACCGGGCAGCTTGGCGCCGCCGCCGAGGCCCGGCATTCCGCCGCCCGGCAGGCCCGGCATCGAGCCTGGCTTGAGGCCTGCGGCTTCCGCCTGCTTCTGCAGGGCTTCGAGCTGTTTCGGGTCGAGCTTGGAAAGGTCGGGCATGCCGCCCATTCCCCCCATGCCTCCGAGGCCCATCTTGCTCGCCAGGCCGCCCATCATCTGCTTCATCATGCCGCCTTTGCCCTTGCCGCCCATCATTTTCATCATGTCGGCCATCTGGCGGTGCATTTTCAGAAGCTTGTTAATGTCGGAGGCGTCAGTGCCGGAACCGGCGGCGATGCGCTTCTTGCGGCTGTGCTTCAGGATATCCGGGTTGGCGCGCTCGGCCTTGGTCATCGACTGAATGATGGCGATCTGGCGGTCGAACATCTTGTCGTTCATGCCGGAGGCCGCGAGCTTGTCCTTCATGCCGGCCATGCCCGGCATCATGCCCATGATGCCGCCCATGCCGCCGAGCGACTTCATCTGGCGAAGCTGGTCGGCGAGATCGTTCAGGTCGAACTTGCCCTTGGCCATCTTCTCGGCCATGGCGCGCGCCTTATCGGCGTCGATATTCTCCGCGGCCTTCTCGACCAGCGAGACGATGTCGCCCATGCCGAGAATGCGGTCGGCGATGCGGCGGGGATGGAATTCCTCCATCTCCGTCATCTTCTCGCCGGTACCGATCAGCTTGATCGGCTTGCCGGTGACGGCGCGCATGGAAAGGGCCGCGCCACCGCGGCCGTCGCCGTCCATGCGGGTCAGCACGAGGCCGGTGATGCCGACGCGCTCGTCGAAATTGCGGGCGAGGTTGACGGCGTCCTGGCCGGTCAGGCTGTCGGCGACGAGCAGGATTTCATGCGGATTGGACTTCCGCTTGATCTCCGCCATTTCCTGCATCAGCGGCTCGTCGATATGGGTGCGGCCGGCGGTGTCGAGGATCACGACGTCATGGCCGCCGAGCCTTGCGGCCTGCACGGCGCGCGCGGCGATATCGGTCGGCGACTGGCCGGCGATGACCGGCAGCGTATCGACGCCGGTCTGGACGCCCAACTGGCGGAGCTGTTCCTGGGCTGCCGGGCGGCGCGTGTCGAGCGACGCCATCAGCACCTTCTTCTTCTCGCGGTCGGTCAGCCGCTTGGCGATCTTGCCGGTCGTGGTCGTCTTGCCCGAGCCCTGAAGGCCGACCATCATGATGACGACCGGAGCCGGCGCATGCAGGTCGATGCCGACGCCTTCGGAGCCCAGCATCCCGACGAGTTCGTCATGGACGATCTTGACGACCATCTGGCCGGGCTTGATCGATTTCAGGACTTCCGCGCCGACGGCCTTTTCGCGCACCCGGTCGGTGAAGGAGCGGACGACTTCCAGCGCCACGTCCGCTTCGAGCAGCGCACGGCGAACCTCGCGCAGAGCGGCGGAGACATCCGCTTCGCTCAATGCGCCACGGCCGGTCAGTCCACTCAAGATGGAGCCAAGACGGTCCTGGAGGCTTTCGAACATCGTTTCTTCCTTCTCGCGTTTCGGGATCACCCGAAACGTCGGGTCTTTCCGCGACAAAAACAAGACGCCCCAGGAGAGGGCAAAGCCAAAAAGCACCCGAGGGCGCAACGCGCTGTCGGGTGTTGACCTCCGGGCTCGGTAAAATCGGCCCCGGTCGGCGGCTCCAAGTTCTCGACTTGTCAGCAGATCGCCGGGCTTAAACAGGAAAAGAGGCGGGGAGTCAAGATGCGGGGCGGTTTGCGCCGTAGGCATCTGTCTCAAATGAAGTTATCTTGCCGATATGAATCGTCGCAAATTTCTCAAATGGTCCGGTGTTGCAGCGATCGCCGCACTGTTCGGTGGCGTCGCCGCACGAGGAGCCATGGCTGCCAACAAGTATTATTCCGGCCCCGTCTCCGATCATTTCGACGGAGCCGCGTTCTTCAATCCGGGTGGCGTGGAACCGCGTGGTGGTTTCGATCTCCTGCGCTGGAAGCTCGGTGGGGGCAATATCGCCTGGCCGGAGAGTTTTCCGAGCCCCTTTCCCCAGGCGGTGCCGGAAACCCGCATTTCGGGCAGCCGGCTTGTCGTCACCATGGTCGGACATGCCTCGATGCTGATCCAGGTCGCCGGCCTCAACATTCTGACGGACCCGGTCTGGAGCGAGCGGACCAGCCCGTTTTCCTTCATCGGTCCGAAACGGGTGAATCCGCCGGGCATCCGAATGGGGGACCTGCCGCCGATCGATCTCGTCATCGTCACCCATAACCACTACGACCATCTGGATTTAGAAACGCTCCGGGTATTGCAGAGCCGCGACAGGCCGCATTTCGTCACGCCGCTCGGCAATGACACCCTCATCCGGTCGCGGGTGCCCGATGCGCGGATCACCGTCATGGACTGGGGTGGGCGCGAGAAAGTCGCACCCGGCATCGCGCTTCATTGCGAACCCTGCCATCACTGGTCAGCGCGCGGCATGGGCGACCGGCGGATGGCGCTCTGGGCCGCCTTCGTTCTGGAGACGCCGGCCGGCAAGATCTACCATGTCGGCGATACCGGCTTTCACGACGGCATCAACTACCGGGCGGCGAGAGAGAAGCATGGAGGCTTCCGGCTCGCCAACCTGCCCTTCGGCGCCTATGAGCCGCGCTGGTTCATGAAGGCGCAGCACCAGAACCCGGAAGAGGCGGTCGAGGGCCTGCGGCTTTGCGACGCCGCCTTCGTCGCCGGCCATCACTGGGGCACGTTCAAGCTGACGGACGAGGGTATCGAACAGCCGCTCGAGGCACTGCATGCGGCGCTCGACAAACGCGGCATCGCTCGCGAACGTTTCCGGCCGATGCGGCCCGGCGAAGCCTTCGAGGTGCCTTCCGTCTCCGCTTGAGCAGCAAAACCGTTGCGCAAATGCGACAGCGCACTCTCCCTTCTCCCCAGCGGGGAGAAGGTGCCCGCAGGGCGGATGAGGGGGGCGAAGCCAACATCCAGCACGGCGTTTGCCGCGTGTGCACCCCCTCATCGCCTCGCTTTGCTCGGCACTTCTCCCCGCTGGGGAGAAGAGGGCGCAAGCCGAACTCGCTCGGTTCTTCCATATGCGGTATGCCGAATAGCGGCGCTTGTTCTTCTGGGGAAGCCGCCGCCTCCATCCGATCTCCCCCCTTGAGGGGGAGATGCCCGGCAGGGCAGAGGGGGGTGCGGCGGCAGGCATCCACCGGCACTGATGGATGAAACGCAAACCCGTCTGAGCCTTGTCAATCACTTGACCTCTTTCTCATCCCCGCCCTCCCGCCTCATGCCTACAATCTCCCCGTCCCGCATCGGATACACCGGAAGGCGTTCCGGCGAGGCGGGGCCGGCGCGGGTGTTGAGGGGAAGACGCAAAGCCTCACCATCCGGGTTCGCGGAAAATGGTCTCCCTCCGGCGACACGGGGAGAGGTGACGGGCAACGGACCGGCCCATCATCTCTTGATGCCCGAAAGAGCGCGCCGGGCGTGCCTGTGCGGCACACAGGGTGGCCGGCTGGATGGTTTCGCCGGACTTTTCTGTCCGTCCGCGTCAAGCGGATAGTCCGGCGGCGGCGTCATGGATTGTTGGCGATAACTCGGTTCGCCCGTGGTCCATGAGGTCAGACGAACACCGTCCGGGAAGGCCAAGGCAGAGGGACCGAAGTCGCGGATAAAAACCGCCGAACGGGGCGCTGAGAGGTGTCACCTATTAAACTAACCTAAGAGGCAGCTTTCAGCGCCCCGTCCGACTTGAAAAATTTCCGGATCGCCAAGGGAGGATTCCGTCTCTCGTCCCCCCGGGGCTTGACCCGAGGGCAAGGAAGGGCGCCGTCCATCTCTGGCCCACTGGTAATTCCCGCGCAATTCCGCCATATACGGCCGGGAAGTGGGCATTTCGCCCGCAATGGATCGGCGCCATGACAGATTTGGTCGAATTCGCGAAGATGAACGGGCTTGGCAACAAGATCCTGGTCGTCGACATGCGCGGTCGTTCTGACAAAGTCACGCCCGAGGCCGCGATCGCGCTGAATGCCGATCCGGCCACCCGATTCGACCAGATCATGGCGATCCATGATCCCAAGGCCCAGGGCACCGACGCCTTCATCGATATCCTGAATTCCGACGGCTCCAAGGCGCAGGCCTGCGGCAACGGCACGCGCTGCGTCGTGCAGGCGCTTGCCGCCGAGACCGGCCGTAAGGCCTTCACCTTCCAGACGGTCGCCGGCATCCTGAACGCCGTCGAGCACGAGGACGGCACGATCTCGGTCGACATGGGCAGGCCGGTCTTCGAATGGAACCGTATCCCGCTCTCGGAAGAATTCTTCGACACGAGCCGTATCGAACTGCAGATCGGCCCGATCGACGCGCCGGTGCTGCACTCGCCGTCCGCCATGTCGATGGGCAATCCGCATGCGGTCTTCTGGGTCGACCGCGATCCGATGAGCTTCGATCTCGAACGCTTCGGGCCGCTCCTCGAAAACCATCCGATGTTTCCGGAAAAGGCGAATATCACGCTGGCGCAGGTCACCTCGAATTTCTCGCTGCGCACCCGCACCTGGGAACGCGGAGCGGGCCTGACGCTCGCCTGCGGTTCGGCTGCCTGCGCCTCCGCCGTCTCCGCCGCGCGCACCGGCCGCACCGGCCGCCGGGTGACGATCGACGTCGCCTCCAGCCCGGTCCGCCAGCCGCTTACCATCGAATGGCGGGACGACGATCACGTGGTGATGACCGGCCCGGCCGAATGGGAATGGTCCGGCAAGGTGAACCCCACGAGCGGCACGTTCACCAGAGATCAGGAGCCCACTATTGGCGAGCAGGAGGCTCAGGTCCATTGAGCGGCGTCGAGGTCATCACCTTCGGCTGCCGGCTCAACACCTATGAATCGGAAGTGATGCGGGCCGAAGCCGAAAAGGCGGGGCTGAACAACGCCATCCTCGTCAATACCTGCGCCGTCACCGGCGAGGCCGTCCGCCAGGCCGGCCAGGCGATCCGCCGCGCCCGGCGCGAAAATCCGCATGCGCGCATCATCGTCACCGGCTGCGCAGCCCAGACCGAGAAGCAGACCTTCGCCGACATGGCGGAAGTGGATGCCGTGCTCGGCAACGAGGAGAAGCTGAAAAGCGCCTCTTATCGCGGCCTGCCGGATTTCGGCGTCTCGGCGGAAGAAAAGCTGCGCGTCAACGACATCATGAGCGTCCGGGCGACGGCGCCGCAGATGGTGAAGCATATAGACGGCCATGTGCGGGCCTTCATCCAGGTGCAGAACGGCTGCGACCACCGCTGCACCTTCTGCATCATCCCCTATGGCCGCGGCAATTCCCGTTCGGTGCCGATGGGCGCGGTGGTCGATCAGGCTCGAAAGCTCACCGAAAGCGGCTATCGCGAGATCGTGCTGACCGGCGTCGATGCCACCAGCTACGGCGCCGACCTGCCCGGCCAGCCGTCGCTCGGCTATCTGGCGAAGACCCTCTTGAAGCAGGTGCCGGACATCCTGCGCCTGCGCCTGTCGTCCATCGACAGCATCGAGGCAGACGGGCATCTCTGGGACCTGATCGCCGACGAGCCCCGTTTCATGCCGCATCTGCATCTCTCCCTGCAGCACGGCGACGATCTGATCCTGAAGCGCATGAAGCGGCGGCATTCCCGTGCCGAGGCGCTCGCCTTCACCGAACAGGCCCGGCGGTTGAGGCCCGAGATCGCCTTCGGCGCCGATATGATTGCCGGTTTCCCCACCGAAACGGAGGAGATGTTCGAGAATGCCGCCACGCTTGCGGAAGAGGCGGGCATTTCCTTCCTGCACGTCTTCCCCTACAGCCCGCGGCCCGGCACGCCGGCGGCGCGCATGCCGCAGGTCGATCGCGGGCTCATCAAGGATCGGGCGGCGCGGCTCCGCGCCCGGGGCGAGGCGCTGCATCGCGCCCATCTCGACCGCATGGTCGGCACCGAGCAGGCGATCATCGTCGAGAATAATGGCATGGCGCATACGGAAAACTTTTCGCTGGTTGCGGCACCCGGGCTTGTTCCCCGCGACCTCAAGCGCGTTATGATGACCGGGCATAACGGCAAACATCTGGAAATGCAGGTGATGCCGGCCTCTGTGGCAAGCAGGGCGGCGTAACCGGAACGGATTTCTCATGGCATTGGGCTTCATCAAACGAGTCTTCACCTTCGGCAAGCCCGCCGAGGAACAGGCGCCGGAGGCGGCAAGGCCGGAGGATGCCCCTGCCGTCGCGGCGGAGCTGGAGCCCAAATCCCGCGCCGAAGATCTGCCCGTCTCGCCCGTCGATCCGGTGGCACTGACGGAGATCGAGACCGCTGGCGGGCCTGCGGCGGATGTAGCGGCGGAGAATGTTGAGTTTTCCGAACCGGAAAGGGAGGAAGAGGAAACGCTGCCGATCCTTCCGGGTGCGGAGAACGTATCCGATATCGGTGTTGTGCCGCTGTCTCTGCTGGAGGCGGAGGAAGAAGCCGCTCTTACGGAAACACCCCCCTCTGTCCTGCCGGACATCTCCCCCTCAAGGGGGGAGATCACGGATGAGCTGCCGGCTTCCCCATCCGACGCCGACGATGTTTCAACGACTTCGGAGCCTGCTCTCGGGCAGGGCGCGAACCACGAGCCGATCTCCCCCCTTGAGGGGGAGATGTCCGGTAGGACAGAGGGGAGTGTTTCCCCAGAAGGTGAGGGTCGTGGGACACCCAGCCTCCCCAAAGGCTTCTCCACCTCCCGCACCGAGCCTGCACCCACCCCCGCTGCTCTCGCCCCGAAACTCTCCTGGTTCCAGCGTCTCCGTGCCGGCCTCGCCCGTACGTCCTCGCAGCTCACCGGTCAGATCTCCGCGCTCTTCACCAAGCGCAAGCTGGACGAGGATACGCTGGAGGAACTGGAGGACCTGCTGATCCAGGCCGATCTCGGCGTCGAGACGGCGATGCGCATCACCGGCGCGCTATCGTCCGAGCGCTACGGCAAGGATGTCACCGGCGAGGACGTCTCGCGCATCATGGCGGACGAGATCAGCAAGGTCCTTTCGCCGGTCGCGAAGCCCCTGCAGCTCGATCTCAATCACAAGCCGCATGTCGTCCTCGTGGTCGGCGTCAACGGCACCGGCAAGACGACGACGATCGGCAAGCTTGCCGCAAAGCTCTCTGGCGCGGGCCTCAAGGTCATGCTCGCCGCCGGCGATACTTTTCGCGCGGCCGCCATTGAGCAGCTCAAGATCTGGGCGGACCGCACAGGTTCGGAATTCATCGGCACCAAGCTCGGCGCCGACGCGGCGGGGCTCGCCTACGACGCCTATGAACAGGCGAAGGCGAAGAAATCGGACGTGCTGATCATCGATACCGCCGGCCGGCTGCAGAACCGCACGGAGCTGATGGCGGAGCTCGAAAAGATCGTTCGAGTGCTCGGCAAGCTCGACCCGGACGCGCCGCATACCGTGCTGCAGACGCTCGACGCCACGACCGGCCAGAACGCCATGAGCCAGGTGGAGATCTTCCGCAACGTCGCCGGCGTCAGCGGCCTCATCATGACCAAGCTCGACGGAACGGCGCGCGGCGGCATCCTCGTCGCCATCGCCGCCAAGCACAAGCTGCCGGTCTATTTCATCGGCGTCGGCGAGGGCGTCGACGATCTCGAACCGTTCGAAGCGCAGGATTTTGCAAGCGCCATTGCCGGTTTGACGCATTGATGACACAGAAAGACGATTTGGCTTCGCCACACAGGCTTCAAAGTTGGGACCCATGCAGACGATCGAAAGCGACACCACGCCGACCAAGGAAGAAAAGCAGCATCCGATGCTGAAACTCGCGCTGGAGATCGGACCGCTTCTGATCTTCTTCTTCGGCAACCTGCGCGGCGAGTGGCTGGTCGAGAAGCTGCCGGCCCTTTCGGCGATCGGCGGCCCGCTTCTGATCGCGACGGCCCTTTTCATGGTCGCGACCGTCATCTCGCTGGTCATCTCGAAGATCGTCTTCCATCACCTGCCGGTCATGCCCTTCGTGTCGGGCGTTGTGGTGCTGGTGTTCGGGTCGCTGTCGATCTGGCTGCAGGACGAGACCTTCATCAAGATGAAGCCGACCATCGTCAACACGCTATTCGGCGTGGCGCTGCTCGGCGGCCTTCTTTTCGGCAAGTCGCTGCTCGGTTACGTCTTCAACGCGGCGTTCCAGCTCGACGAGGCCGGCTGGAAGAAGCTCACCCTGCGCTGGGGCATCTTCTTCCTTTTCCTCGCCGTGCTGAACGAGGTCGTCTGGCGCAACTTCTCCGATGCGGCCTGGGTCAACTTCAAGGTCTGGGGCACGATGCCGATCACCATCGCCTTCACGCTCGCCCAGATGCCGCTCATCATGCGGCACACTCTTCCCGATCCGGCCGCGGAAACGGAAAAGTGACGGCAACCGACCTTTCCAATCCCGGTTCGTCCGCGAAGCGCTGGCTTCTCGTCGCGCTCGCTCTTTTCCTCGCTCAGATCGTCATTCTCTATGCGATCGGCCGCATTCCGATCTGCGAATGCGGTTATGTGAAGCTCTGGGAAGGCGGGGTGAACACGAGCGGCAATTCGCAGCACCTCTCCGACTGGTACACGCCGTCCCACATCATCCATGGCTTCCTCTTCTACGGCCTCGGCTGGCTGATCCTCCGCCGCGCTCCGATGACCGCAAGACTTTCGCTCGCTGTACTGATCGAGGCCGCCTGGGAAATCCTGGAAAACTCGCCTTTGATCATCGACCGCTACCGCACGGCGACCATGGCGCTCGGCTATTCCGGCGACAGCATCGTCAATTCGGCGATGGATACGGTCTTCATGGTGCTCGGCTTTTTCGCGGCCGCGCGCCTGCCCGTCTGGCTGACGGTGGCGGTCGCGATCTTCTTCGAGTTGCTGACCGGCTACATCATCCGCGACAACCTGACCCTCAACGTGCTGATGCTCGTCTGGCCGGTGGATGCGATCCGGGAATGGCAGGCGGCGCTGCCCTGAACAACTGATCAGCTTGCGGCGGCAGCCTTCTCGATAGCCGGCAGAAGTTCCTGCGTCAGGCTGCGCTCGTCGAAAGGGCCTACCTTCTTGTAGAGGATCGTGCCGTCCGGGCCGACCAGATAGCTCTCCGGAATGCCGTAGACGCCCCAGTCGATCGCAGCCTTGCCGTTCGGGTCGACGCCGATCGCCTTATAAGGATTGCCGAGTTCGCCGAGGAAACGCAGCGCGTTGTCGTTGCGGTCCTTGTAGTTGATGCCGACAATGTTGAGCCGGTTGTCGTCAGCCAGCGCCTTCAGGATCGGATGTTCCTGCCGGCAGGGCACGCACCAGGAGGCGAAGACGTTGACCAGCGTCAGCTTGCCTGTGACCGCAGCGTCGGTCAGGGCCGCCGTGTTCGAACCTTCGAGCGGCGGCAGCGCCAGCGAGGGGGCCTTCTTGCCGATCAGCGCGGAGGGAATGGCGGAAACGTCGAGGCCGTTGACGTCCTGGTCGTAGAGCATCTTGCCGGCAACCCCGGCAAAGCCGATGAAAACGACGAGCGGGATGGCCGCCAGCGCGTAGCGGGCGAAACCCTTGCGTTCGACTGGCCGGTTTTCGGCTTCCGCGCTCATGTCACGTCACCCTTCGCCTGCGCCGAACGACGTCGGATGCCGGAGGCCTCCAGTTCGGCCAATTCCTTCCGCCGGGCGCGGCCGTCGAGCCACACCCAGCCGATGAGACAGAGAGTGACGAGAGCAGTCACGGCATAGGACATGGCGATGTAGAACGTGTGGGTCATGTCACGCCTCCCGTTCGCCGCCGGCCATGCGGGCCGCCATCCGGCGCTGCGCGGTGACGCGGCGGCGCCAGATCTCGTTGCGCATCGCCATCACATGAAGCGTGAAGAAGAGCAGGGTGAAGGCGATCGCCATGACCAGCAGGGGCCAGAGGAATTCCGGATCGATGGTCGGGCCGTCCATGCGCATCACGCTCGCCGGCTGATGCAGCGTGTTCCACCAGTCGACCGAGAATTTTATGATCGGAATGTTGACGAAGCCGACGAGGATCAGCACGGCGGAGACGCGGGCGGCCCGCGACGGATCGTCCATGGCGCGGTTCAGCGCGATGAGCCCGAGATACATGAGGAAGAGCACAAAGACGGAGGTCAGCCGCGCATCCCAGACCCACCATGTGCCCCACATCGGCTTGCCCCAGAGCGAGCCGGTGGCGAGCGCGATCAGCGTGAAGCCGGCGCCGAGCGGTGCTGCGGCCTTGTGGGAAACGTCGGCCAGCGGATGACGCCAGACCAGCGTGCCGATCGCCGAGGCGGCCATGACCGTGTAGCACATCATCGACAACCAGGCGGCGGGCACATGCACATACATGATGCGCACCGTCTGGCCCTGCTGGTAATCGCCCTCGGTGGTGAAGCTCAGATAGAGGCCGACCGCAAAGAGGATCGCCGTGATCGCCGCCATCCAGGGCAGGATGCGCGCCGCCAGCGCCAGGAACCGCGTCGGATTGGCAAGGTCGCTGAATTTGGTGATGGCGAGGCTTTCGGGCATGGAATCTTTCTAAAGTGCGATGGCGCCTGTCATGTTGATCCTAGTCAATCAGCGGCATTCTTCAACGCCAGCGCAGCACCAAGCGGACCGAGCACGGCAAAAAACATCGTGATGGCCACCAAAATCAAGAAAGGCGACATAAAAGGGGCAGGATCCTCGACGGCCGCATAGGAGGCGCTGACGCCGAAGATCAGCACGGGGATCGCAAGCGGCAGGACGAGGATCGAGACCAGCAGCCCGCCGCGCGGCAGCGCCACCGCCACCGCTGCGCCGACCGCGCCAATGAAGGTGAGCGCCGGCGTGCCGACGAAAAGCGTCAGCATGGTCGCGCCGATCGCCACCTCGTCCATGTTCATGAAGAGGCCGAGGAGCGGCGAGGCGACGACGAGCGGCAGGCCGTTGCCGAGCCAATGGGCCAGACATTTGACGAGCACGGTCAGGACGAGCGGATGCTCCTGCATGAGGAGAAGATCGAGCGAGCCGTCCTCCCGGTCCGTCTGGAACATCCGGTCGAGGCCCAGCAGGGCGGAAAGCAGTGCGCCGATCCAGACGATCGCCGGACCGATGCGCGAAAGCAGATTGAGATCCGGCCCGACGCCGAAGGGGATGACGGCCACGACCGTCATGAAGAACAAGACGCCGATCAGCGCCCCGCCGCCGGCGCGCACGGAAAGTCTGAGGTCGCGGAGGAGGAGGGCGGTCATGGTTGCTTTCGTCCTTGGGCGAAGAAAAACCCCTCCCCAACCCCTCCTCGCAAGGGGGAGGGGTTAACCTGCGGCACTCCCCGTGCCCCAAACCGCCCATTATCAGTCGAAACCCCGGCGCTGGGCGAAAGAGCTTGCATGGGGAATGCAACGGTGCGGCAGATTAAGCCCCTCCCCCTTGTGGGGAGGGGTGGGGGAGGGGTGTCCATGCATGTCCGCATCACCAACTCTCCTCCATCACACCCGCAAATCCCGCCATCTTGAGCTCCTTTGCATTCTCCAGCCCGAGCGGCTGGTGGGTCGCGGCGAGCAGGATGCCGCCTTCGGCGAGATGCGCCTTGATGAGATCGGTGAAGACCCTTTCGGCACTTGCGTCGAGCGCCGCGGTCGGCTCATCGAGGATCCAGACCGGGCGGTGTGAGACGAGCAGCTTGGCAAATGCGATGCGGCGCTGCTGGCCGGCGGAGAGATAGCCGAAGGGGAGATGGGCGATGCCGCCGAGGCCGACGGCCTCAGCGGCCTCCGCGGCCGAAAGACCGGTGCCGCCTTCGAAATTGCCGAAAAAGCTCTTCCAGAAGGAAAGGTTTTCGGAAACGGAAAGCTCCGCCTTCATCGCGTTGCGGTGGCCGAGATAGTGGCAGGCTTCGGCGGCGCGCATGCCCGATTCGGCCGCGTCGGAATGCCACGTCACCCGGCCGGTCTCTGGATGCAGCAATCCGGCCACGACGCGCAGCAGCGTCGATTTCCCGGAGCCGTTGCGGCCCGTCAGGACGAGCGCCTCGCCGGCTCCGAGATCGAAGGAGATGTCCTTGAAAATCAGGTCTTCGCCGCGCCTTGCGCTTAAGGTTTCGGCCGTCAGCCGCATGCTCGGGACCTTCGTTCGGATTTCGCTCATCCCGATTCAAAAAATTGTTCGAGATCACGCTTCAAGTGTCTGGAACCCTTCTTAGAAATTATCTATAAGCGGTGCAACCACGCCAGCGGCCGGCGTGATTTCCATCTTGCGCCGAACCTGAAGACCCACAAATCTTCTCGTGCGGACAGCGGAAATGGTCGCACCCGCATCCTGATGTGCATGAAGTGCATAGGCGTCCGCACGCGCGTGTAGGCTCTTACGTATCAGCGGGGTTATTTTCCGTGGCAAAATCTCTCGACAGCTTCAATTGTCGTTCCGTCCTGACCGTGGGCGGCAAGGACTATGTCTATTACAGCCTGCCCAAGGCAGAGCAGAACGGTCTTCCGGGCGTTTCGAAGCTTCCCTTCTCCATGAAGGTCCTTCTCGAGAACCTGCTCCGCTTCGAAGATGGCCAGTCGGTCACCAAGGAGCAGATTCTTTCGGTCGCCGAATGGCTGAACAACAAGGGCCTCGCCGAAAGCGAAATCGCCTACCGTCCGGCGCGCGTGCTGATGCAGGACTTCACCGGCGTTCCGGCCGTGGTCGATCTCGCCGCGATGCGTGACGGCATCAAGGCGCTCGGCGGCGATCCGGAAAAGATCAACCCGCTCGTGCCCGTCGATCTCGTCATCGACCACTCGGTCATCGTCGACGAATTCGGCACGCCGCAGGCGTTTGCCCGCAACGTCGAGCTGGAATACCAGCGCAACGGCGAGCGCTACCGCTTCCTGAAATGGGGCCAGCAGGCGTTCGAGAACTTCCGCGTCGTTCCGCCCGGCACCGGCATCTGTCACCAGGTCAATCTCGAATATCTCGGCCAGACCGTCTGGACGAAGGAAGAGGACGGCGAAACGATCGCCTATCCGGACACCTGCGTCGGCACCGATTCGCACACGACGATGATCAACGGCCTCGGCGTTCTCGGCTGGGGTGTCGGCGGCATCGAAGCGGAAGCGGCCATGCTCGGCCAGCCGGTCTCCATGCTGCTGCCCGAGGTCATCGGCTTCAAGCTCACCGGCAAGCTCAAGGAAGGCGTCACCGCGACCGACCTGGTGCTCACCGTCACGCAGATGCTGCGCAAGAAGGGCGTCGTCTCCAAGTTCGTCGAATTCTTCGGCCCGGGCATGGACAACATGCCGCTCGCCGACCGCGCCACGATCGGCAACATGGGTCCGGAATACGGCGCGACCTGCGGCTTCTTCCCGGTCGACGGCGAAACGATCCGCTACCTCACCATGTCCGGCCGCACCAAGGAGCGCATTGCGCTCGTCGAAGCCTATTCGAAGGCTCAGGGGATGTGGCGCGAAGGCGACGGCGCGGACCTCGTCTTTACCGACACGCTGGAACTGAACCTGAGCGACGTCGTGCCGTCGATGGCCGGCCCGAAGCGTCCGGAAGGCCGTATCCCGCTGGAAGGCATCGCTTCCGGCTTCGCGACCTCGATGGAGAACGACTACAAGAAGCCCGGCCAGCTTTCCAACCGTTATCCGGTCGAAGGCACCGATTTCGATCTCGGCCATGGCGACGTGGCGATTGCCGCCATCACCTCCTGCACCAACACCTCCAACCCGTCGGTGCTGATCGCAGCCGGCCTTCTCGCCCGCAACGCGGTCGCCAAGGGCCTGAAGTCCAAGCCCTGGGTCAAGACCTCGCTGGCGCCCGGATCGCAGGTCGTCGGCGAATATCTCGAGAAGTCCGGCCTGCAGAAGGATCTCGATGCCCTCGGCTTCAATCTCGTCGGCTTCGGCTGCACGACCTGCATCGGCAATTCCGGCCCGCTGCCGGCGCCGATCTCCAAGACGATCAACGACAAGGGCCTCATCGTTTCGGGCGTGCTCTCGGGCAACCGCAACTTCGAAGGCCGCATCTCGCCGGACGTCCAGGCGAACTATCTCGCTTCGCCGCCGCTCGTCGTCGCCTACGCGCTCGCCGGCACGGTGCAGAAGGACCTGACCAGCGAGCCGATCGGCGAGGACAAGGACGGCAAGCCGGTCTACCTCAAGGACATCTGGCCGACCTCGCATGAAGTGCAGGAGTTCATCCAGAAATACGTCACCCGCGAGCTTTACGAGACGAAGTATGCGGATGTCTTCAAGGGCGACCAGTATTGGCAGGCCGTCAACGCTCCGTCGGGCCAGACCTATGCCTGGGACGACAATTCGACCTATGTCCAGAACCCGCCCTACTTCGTCGGCATGGGCAAGAAGGGTAGCGGCATCAAGGACATCAAGGGCGCCCGCGTTCTCGGCCTCTTCGGCGACAAGATCACCACCGACCACATTTCTCCGGCCGGTTCGATCAAGGCGGCTTCGCCCGCCGGTGCCTATCTCACCGAGCATGGCGTCGGCGTAGCGGACTTCAACCAGTACGGAACGCGCCGCGGCAACCATGAAGTCATGATGCGCGGCACCTTCGCCAACATCCGCATCCGCAACCACATGCTCGGCCCCAACGGCAAGGAAGGCGGCTACACCATCCACTATCCGTCGAAGGAAGAGATGTCGATCTACGACGCCGCGATGAAGTACAAGGAAGAAGGCGTTCCGCTCGTCATCTTCGCCGGCGTCGAATACGGCAACGGTTCGTCTCGCGACTGGGCCGCGAAGGGCACCAACCTGCTCGGCGTCAAGGCCGTCATCGCCCAGTCCTTCGAGCGCATCCACCGCTCGAACCTGGTCGGCATGGGCGTCGTTCCTTTCGTCTTCGAGGAAGGCACGACCTGGGCGAGCCTCAACCTCAAGGGCGACGAGACCGTCACCATCGAGGGTCTCGAAGGCGACATCAAGCCGCGCGAATGGAAGACCGCCAAGATCACCTATGGCGACGGCACGGTGAAGGAGATCAACATCCTCTGCCGCATCGATACGCTCGACGAGGTCGTCTACATGAACAACGGCGGCATCCTGCAGACCGTTCTGCGCGACCTCGCCGCCTGAGCGACGAAATGAACATCCGCCGGAGCTCGGCTCCGGCGGATGCATTCCGGCATGCTCCCGCCTGAGGCTACCTGCCCTTGACCGTCGTCATCCTCATCGGAATGGCCGTCACCGTCTTCCTGACATCGCTACTCTCGGGCATTTTCGGCATGGCGGGCGGGCTGATCCTGCTCTGGGTCCTGCTGTTCCTCTATCCCGTCGGCACCGCGATCGCCATCCACGGCGTCATCCAGATGGTGTCGAACGGCTCCCGCGCCTGGTTCTCCCGCGCCTATATCGACTACGGGATCCTCGGCATCCTGGGTCTCGGCCTCGTCATTTCGAGCATCATCCTGCTGATCGTCGACTACCAGCCGGACTTTATCGTGGTGTCGATCGCGATCGGGCTGATGCCGGTCCTCGTCTGGCTGCCGGTCTCGAAGCTGCGGCTCGACGCGTCCAAGCCGCATCACGCGCTTGTCTGCGGACTGATCGCCGGGGCTCTGACGGTGGGCGTCGGCGTTTCCGGCCCGACGATCGACATCTTCTTCATCCGCACGATGATGGACCGGCGCAAGGTGATCGCCACCAAGGCGGCGGTGCAGGTGGCCTCGCATGCCACCAAGGTGGTGTTCTACTGGAACGCGGCGACCGCCCTGCCGCCGGCCGACTGGGCCTCGATCCTGATCGCGGCGCCGATCGCCATTCTCGGGGCAAGGGCCGGCAACGACATCCTGCAGAAGATGACGGATGCCAATTTCCGTGCCTGGACGCGCTGGATCGTCACCGGCGTGGGAGCCGTTTATTTCACGCAGGGCATGCTGAAGCTGATTTGACGGAGCTTGGGTCCCAGGGCGGATGCCGTCCAAGGAAATGTGTCAGGAAGACGATCAATTATCCGGTCCTCACCCCTTCGTGACTTTCTCTTGAGGCGGCAGGATGGTTACTTTCCGCCAGCCCGTACGTTAGCCGTCGATCGCTCTTGATTGCCGCGAGCAATCGTGGATAACAGTTACCCTGATAAAAAAGGTCAGCCACCCATGCCGCTCCGCTTCCGCTCCGTAATCCTTCTTGCGGGCCTGCTTTACGCAGGCGTCACGCTGGCGGGAGAAGTACGGGCGCCAAAGGGCGTGGTGGAGCTCTTCACCTCCCAGGGTTGCTCCTCCTGCCCACCCGCGGATGCGACGCTCGGAAACCTGGTGGCGCAGGGCGATGTGGTGGCGCTCTCCTATCATGTGGATTACTGGAACTATCTCGGCTGGACCGACACGCTGAGTTCGCGGGAGAACACCGAGAGGCAGTACGGTTATGCCAAGACGCTCGGCCGCAGCGGCGTCTACACGCCGCAGGCGATCATCAACGGCCGCGATCATGTGAAGGGAACGGATATTTCCGTCATCAATGACAGGGTCACGCAACTCGGCGCGGCAGGCGAAGGGCTGATCGTGCCGGTCACTGCGGTCATGCGCGGCGACGAGATCGAAATCGAGATCGGCGGCGGCAAGGGGCGGGCGGATGTCGTGGTCGCCTATTTCACCAGGCGTCAGCAGGTGGAAGTGACCAAGGGCGAGAACAGCGGCAAGAACATGGAATACTGGCATGCCGTCTATGACGTGCAGTCCGTCGGCACGTGGAACGGCCAGAGCATGAAGCTGACCCTGCCGGGCAAGCTGATGGGCAAATCCAAGAAGGACGGCTGCGCTATCCTGCTGCAGGCCTCCGGTCCCAGCGGCGAGCCGGCGGCCATCCTCGGCGCCACGATCCTGATGGCCGGCCGCAAGAAATACTGACCCGGAAATATTTGCCGAGGACCGTTGCGCGGTCGTCGGATCCTTGTTCGGGTGAGGTGTCGGCGGCCCGATCCGGAAACATTGGGGGGCTGGGGGTAAGGGTCAATGTACCAGACCGGGCCATATGGCGCGAGAACCGCGCCAACCAACGCAATCAATCTCGCTTCGAAATCAGGCACTGTTTTGTTCGAAATGGGGCAAGAATAAAAACGTGCGGCGGTCCACAGGAGAGGCCGCGGATCTCCATTTAGCCTTGAAACGCTCCAGGCTCTCGGGCACACTGTCACATCTCCGACATCGACGAGTTTGGGAGCCTTGATGACCGATCAGCCGGAATTGCCGGGGGCGCAGAGACCCCAGGACACAACCGTCGTCGTCAACCTCAGCGAATACAGGCAGAGCCGCGATCCCGTCCCGGTGACCTTCCACCGGCGCGAGCTCGACGCGATTCTCAGAATCTACGGCCGCATGGTCGGCGAAGGGGAATGGAAGGATTACGCGATCGACCACCTCAAGGACCGCGCGGTCTTTTCCGTTTTCAAGCGGTCTGGCGAAATGCCGCTCTTCCGGATCGAGAAGAACCCGAAGCTCGCCAACAAGCAGGGCGCCTATTGCGTGCTCAACACGCACGGCACGATCCTCAAGCGCGGCCATGAGCTGCCGCAGGTGCTCAAGGTCTTCGACAAGGTGCTGAAACTGATCGACTGAGCGATCCGATCCTTTCGGATTTTATCGCAGCCGCAATCCCGAAGCCGCTTTCCGGCGGCGTGCGCCTATTCGGCAAACAGCGAGCCGGGATAGGCATTCCGGTCAGGAGCTGTCGCGGCGCCCTCGCCAAGTGCTGCCTGCATCAAAACCGTGTCCAGCCATTTCCCGTGCTTGAAGCCGGTGCCTTTCAGCGTGCCGGTCAGCTCGAAGCCGAGGCCGCGATGAAGAGCCACGGAAGCGGCGCTCGCGCCGCCGATGACGGCGACCATCTGCCGGAAGCCGAGCGCTTCGCAGCGGACGAGCAATTCCTTGAGCAGCGCCCGGCCGATGCCCTGACCGCGCGCTTCCGGTGCGAGATAGATCGAATCCTCGACCAGCCAGCGATAGGCCGGGCGGGTGCGGAAGGCCGAGGCATAGGCGTAGCCGAGAAGCGCGCCGCCTTCGCCTTCGGCGGCGATATACGGATAGCCCTTGCTCCTGATCCCTTCGAACCGGCTCATCATCTCCGCCTCTCCCGGCGGGACGATCTCGTAGCTCGCAGTGCCGTTCAGCACGCTGTCGCGGTAGATTTCGGTGATGGCGGGAAGATCGGCCAAGGTGGCGTCGCGGAGGCGGAAGGTCATCGGGGCAGGCAGTCGTTGAAGAGAATGTCCGAACCTATGCCGCGTCGCGGAGGCGGGCAACAAAAAAGGCGACCCGAGAGCCGCCTTCTTCGTATTCATGTCCGGTGCCGTTATTCGTCGCGATTGCCGAGGAACTGCAGCAGGAACGTGAAGAGGTTGATGAAGTCGAGGTAAAGCGTCAGGGCGCCCATGATCGCCTTGCGGCCCATGACGGCCACGTCGTCGCCATCGTAGTACATTTCCTTGATCTTCTGCGTATCGTAGGCGGTGAGGCCCGCGAAGATCAGCACGCCGATCACGGAGATGGCGAAGCCGAGGGCAGACGAAGCCAGGAAGATGTTGACCACCGAGGCGATGATCAGGCCGAAGAGGCCCATGATCAGGAACGAACCCATCGCCGACAGGTCCTTCTTGGTCGTGTAACCGTAGAGCGACAGGGCGCCGAAGGAGGCGGCCGTGACGAAGAAGGTCTGCACGATGCTCTGGCCGGTGAAGACCAGGAAGATCGAGGACAGCGACAGGCCCATCAGCGCGGCATAGACCCAGAAGGTCGTCTGCGCGGCTGCGACGCTCATCGAGTTGATCCGGAAGCTCAGGAAGAAGACCATCGCCAGCGGAGCCAGCATGACAACCCACTTAAGCGGGCTGGCATAAAGCAACTGGCCGAAAGCCGTAAGCTGGCCGTCGGCAACTGCCATCTGCCATGTCAGGAAGGCCGCTACGCCGGTGATCGCAAGCCCGAGTGCCATCAGGTTGTAAACCTTCAGCATATAGGCACGGAGGCCCTCGTCGATCATCGCACCGGATTGGACGCGGGTCTGCGCCATTCGGTTCTGGTAGTTGTTGAAGTCAGCCATTGTTTCCTCTTTAAGCTCCGAAGTTAGTCACGGTGTCGGGCCCCCTTTGTCAGACCCAGGCGCCGCTGCGGAGCTTCAGCAAGCCTGCCGTCAAATATGATGTGAGTTTGCTTCACATACAAGGGGTTCCGCAAGCGAAAACGCAAGCCGCAGGCGTAATTTAGCAACCTATGGGACGTTCCGGCAGGATTTTGATCCGGGAGTTAATGGAAAACGCTACCTATGGGCGAGTCACAGTTCGCGGAGCACCGGCGCCGCCTTCTGGCCGAGGATCCGCCAGGTGCCGGCGAGACCGATCCCGACGGTCAGCACCAGCGAAACGGCGAGGGTGAGGAGTGCCACGTCCGGCAGGAAGGTCGACGGCATCCGCATGATGCGGCTGACCACGAACCAGGCGGAGGCGCCGCCCGCGACAAGTGCGAAGATCGCGGTCGCCGCGCCGAGGATCATGTACTCGTAGGAGAAGGCGCGCATCAGCATATGCCTCGTGCCGCCGAGGGTCTTGAGGATCACGGCATCGTGGGCCCGGGCGCGGTTGCCGGCGGCGAGCGCACCGGCGAGGACCAGGACGGAAGCGATGAGCGCCACGGCCGCCGCAGCACGGATCGCGGTCGCGAGCTGGCCGACGAGCTGGTCGACGATGTCGATCGCATCCTTCACCCGCACGCTGGTGATGGTCGGATAGGCATTGGTGACGGCGCGCAGGATCGAGGCCTCCTCCTGGGCGGTGGCGGAAGGATCGGTCAGCGTGGCAAGCCAGGCATGCGGTGCCCCGCGGAAGGTGTTGGGCGAAAAGACCATCACGAAATTGATGGAGAGCGATTCCCACTCGACATTGCGGAAATTGGCGATGCGGGCGGTGATGTTGCGGCCGAGCACGTTGACGGTGACCGTATCGCCGAGCTTCAGGCCGAGCTCGCCGGCCTCTTCCGCCGTGAAGGAGACGAGCGGTTCGCCGGAATAGTCGGCCGGCCACCATTCGCCCGCCGTCAGCGTCGAATTTTCCGGCAGAGTCTCCTCATAGGTGATGCCGCGATCGCCGCGGAGCACCCAGCGGCCGGCGGGCGGCACGTTCATCTGCGCCACGTCCTCGCCGTTGAAGGCGAGAATCCGTCCGCGCAACATGGGCGCCTGGGTGACCGTTCCCTCGGGCGCCTGCTGTCTCAGGATGTTCAGGAAGCCTTCGCGCTCCGATCCCTGGATGTCCACGAAGAAGAAGTTCGGCGCCTGCGCGGCGATCTGGCCGGTAAGCTGCCGGCGCATGTTGCCGTCGATCAGCGCCAGCGTCACCAGCAGGGCGAGGCCGAGACCCAGCGAGAGCACGACGGAGGGAGTGAGGGCGCCGGGCCGATGGATATTGCCGATCGCCAGCCGCAGCGCCGGGGAATTGACGCGCGGGCTTCTTCTCGCCAGCGCGGCGATGAGAGCGGCGACAAGCCTGAGAAGGACGAAAGCGCCCGCGACGGCTGCCAGGAAGACCGAGGCGACGAAGCGGTCCTCGGCGGAGGCGATCGAAAGGGCGGCAAGGGCGGCAAGCGCCAAGCCTGCCGCGAGGAGATAGGGCCAGGAGGGCAGGCGGGCATCGTCGAAGGACTGTTCGCGGAAGAGCGCCGTCGCCGGCACTTCGCGGGCGTGGCCGAGCGGCAGGATCGCGAAGGCGAAGGTGATCAAAAGGCCGAAGAGGGCGGCGAGCGCCAGCGCCGACGGATAGAAGGTCACTTCCTTCGGAACCGGCAGGACGCCTTCCAGGAACTGCAGTGCGACGAAGGGCGCAATCGCGCCGATGACGAGGCCGATGACGATCCCGACGGCGGCGAGGATCATGATCTGGATGAGATAGATCAGGGTGACGACCGAAGCGGGGGCGCCGAGGCATTTGAAGGTCGCGATCGTCGTGCGCTTGGCGTCGAGGAAGGCCCGTACGGCATTCGCCACGCCGACGCCGCCGACGATGAGCGCCGTCAGGCCGACCAGGGTCAAAAACTGCGAGAACCGGTCGACATTTTCGGTAAGGGACGGCGCGGCGCGATCGCTGGTCCGGATCGCCCAGCCGGCGCTCGGGAATTCCCGGTTGGCGCGGGGGGCAAGCGTCGAACGGATCGCCGGATCGTCGAGGCGCACCTTGTAAGCATGCTCGACGAGACTGCCCGTGGTAATCAGGCCCGAAGCGGTCAGGGCGTCGCGGCTGACGAGAAGGCGCGGCGCGAAACCGAAGCCATCGGAAAGAGCGTCGGGCTCGGCGGTGATCGTGCCCTTCAGGGTCAGCCTGGCATTGCCGAGCAGGAGCTGGTCTCCTTCCCGGATGCCGAGACGTTCGAGAAGCAGGGGGGCGGCCAGCGCGCCGAAGGTTTCCCCGTCCCTCGCGAGCAGGCCGGAAAGCGGCGCGGAGGGTTCGGAGCCGAACGTGCCGTAGAGCGGATAGGCATCGTCGACGGCCTTCACCTCCACCAGCGCCTGTTCAGAACCATCCGGCTTGCGCGCCATGGAGCGCAGGCTGGTCGAGACGGAAACCTGGCCGAGGCCGTCAAGGAAGGCGCGCTCCTCCCCCGTGGCTTCCCGGTTGTTGAGCTCGAAGCGGATGTCGCCCGCGAGAATCTCCTGGCCCTGGCTGGCGATGGCGCCGGTGATCGCGCGAGAGACCGAATTGACCGCGGCGATCGCACCGGTGCCGAGCGCGATGCAGGCGAGAAAGATATAGAAGCCGCCGAGCCCGCCGCGCATTTCCCGGAGAGCCAGGCGGAACGCAATCGATAAGCGAGGGAGCGTCAGCCTCATGCGGAGACCGCCTGAGCCGGAGCGTGAACGGCGCTGTCGCCGACGATTTCGCCGGAGCGGACGCGGATCTGCCGCGAGCAGCGGGCGGCGAGCGCATTGTCATGGGTGACGAGCAGCATGGTCATGCCGCGCTCGGCCTGCTTGGCGAACAGGAGATCGGCGATCTGCCGTCCGGTCTCGGTGTCGAGATTGCCGGTCGGTTCGTCGGCGATCAGCACGGAAGGCGAGGGCGCGAGCGCCCGGGCGATCGCCACCCGCTGCTGCTCGCCGCCGGAAAGCTGACCGGGATAGTGATTGAGACGTTCGCCAAGGCCAACGGCGGCGAGCTCGTGCCTGGCGATGTCAAAGGGGTTCCTAACGTTCGCCAGTTCGAGCGGGACGGCGACGTTTTCCAGCGCCGTCATATTGGCGATCAGGTGGAACGACTGGAAGACGATGCCGATGTTGCGGCCGCGGAAATCGGCCAGCGCGTCCTCGGAAAGCGTGTGAAGAGGGGCGCCGTCGATGACGATCTCGCCGCTGTCCAGGCGTTCGAGGCCGGCCAGAACCATCAGAAGCGTCGATTTGCCGGAGCCCGAGGGGCCGACGATGCCGACGGCTTCCCCTGCGCGGATTTGGAGATCGATCTGCTTCAGCACATGCACGGACGCTGCGGCACTGCCCAAGGTCAGATCGGCCTTCGTCAGCGTGATGATGGTTTTAGTCAAATCGAACCGTCCTATATAGCGTGAAGCCTCAACCCGAATGCCGCGCCGCGGTAGCGTCCAATCTAGGAGACGGATCGTGAGTTTTAAAGCAAGCCTCCTTCACTTCATCGTCATGTCCGCGCTGGCATTCTCCGCGTTTGCGGCGCGGGCGCAGGACGCCGGGGGCCAGGGTGGGGCGATTGAGCTCGTCGGGTTCGGGGACAGCCTGATGGCGGGCTATCAGCTTGCACCCTCCGAATCCTACACGGCGCAGCTCGAAGCGGCCTTGAAGGCGAAGGGCCACGACGTCGCCGTCACCAATGCCGGGGTTTCCGGCGATACGACGGCCGGCGGCCTTTCCCGCATCGACTGGTCGGTGCCGGACGGCACGGATGGCGTGATCCTGGAGCTCGGCGCCAACGACGCCCTTCGCGGCATCTCGCCCGAGCAGTCGGAAAAGAACCTCGACGCCATGCTTTCGCGTCTCAAGGAACGGAACATTCCGGTCCTGCTCGTCGGCATGCTGGCGCCGCCGAACATGGGCGGCGACTATGCCGAGCGGTTCAATCCGATCTACCGGCGTCTGGCGGACAAATACGGCGTGCCGCTTTATCCCTTCTTCCTCGACGGCGTCGCGACCGTCGAGGGCATGCAGCTCGACGACGGCATGCATCCGAACGCCAAAGGCGTGGCGGCGATGGTCGAAAGGACGCTTCCGCCCGTCGAGCGCTTCCTGGGGGACATCAGGGGCAAAGAAAAATAAGGGCTTGCACGGAACCCGGTTGCATGATTCGCTGTTAGCGTCTGCAAAAGATTCGAGGAGGTCCCCGTGCCGAGACTTTTCACCGCCCTCGAAATTCCGCGCAACGTGGCCATGAGCCTCTCTCTTCTGCGCGGTGGGCTGCCCGGGGCCCGATGGATCGACGTCGAGAACTATCACATCACCTTGCGCTTCATCGGCGACGTCGACGGCCGCACCGCCGACGAAATCGTCGACCGGCTGGACCGGATCGACCGGCCCGAGTTTCAGGCGACGCTGACGGGGATAGGCTCGTTCGGATCGAAGAAGCCCCATTCGGTGTGGGCAGGGGTGGCTCCCTCTCCGGAAATGTACGCACTGCAGTCGGAAATCGAACGGATCTGCCAAAGGATCGGCCTGCCGCCCGATCCGCGCAAGTTCACGCCGCATGTGACGCTTGCACGGCTGAAGAGCTGCCGCCTGGACGACGTGGTGCATTATCTCGCCGGCCGCGGCAATTTCTACACGGCGCCCTTCACAGTTTCGCGCTTCGTCTTGCTGTCCTCGAAGGAATCCGTCGGCGGCGGGCCGTACCTCACGGAAGAGGTTTTCCCGCTGCAGGAGGTGAGCTACGGCCATTCCCATGCGGCCGATCGGGAACCGGTAAAGGGCCTTCTTTAACGGGAAGGCCTTGCCTGACGATCGGGACTTCAAGCGTGTCCGGGTCATGGACCAGGCATTCTTGCGCCGCAATTGAACTCCATTCTCGACAAACCCATATTGGGGCACATTGGGATGTGCGGCGTGAAAGGACGTCGGGCAAAACGGAGCGACCATGGACGACGTGAAGATCGGCGAGATTCTTCTGCCGGGCGACGAGGACACGCAGGACCGCCAGGAGCGGCAGGTGCGTGCCAGGTTCTGGCCGACGCTCAAGCGCGCGGTGCGGCAGGTCCCCTTCAGCCGCGATCTGATCGCCGCCTATTACTGCGCAGTCGATCCTGCGACGCCGGTACGCGTGCGCGGCACGCTTCTCGCGGCGCTCGCCTATTTCGTCGTGCCTGTCGATTTCGTGCCGGATGTCTTCGCATTCGTGGGCTTCACCGACGACATCGCGGTGCTGGCCGCCGCCTTCCGGATGATCCAGGGCCATATCGCCGACCGCCATTACGAGGCCGCCGATCTCTCGCTGGCGGACAATCCCGACATCGCTTCAGGCGTGCGCGGCAAATAGCCGCAGTTGCGTCACGTCTCCGAAACCGGCTCCTCGAGCGCCCTTCGCAGGCGTTCGAAGGCAAGCCTGATCCGCGACTTCACCGTACCAAGCGGCAGGCCTCTGGACGAGGCGATCTCCGAATGGGTCTGGCCGAGGAAAAAGGCGGCGCGCACGAGTTCCATCTGCTCGTCGGGGATCTGGGCAAGGGCGTCGCGCACCCGCGCATCCCGTTCCTCGCTTTCAAGAAGGGTATCTACGCCCGGCGCCTCGGTGAGGAAGAACGTAGGCTCGTGCGCCTCCCGCAGATGCCTGGCGCGGCGTTCCGCATCGATCCGGCGATTGCGCGCGATACGAAAAAGCCAGGTGGACAGAGAGGACCGGGCCGGATCGTAGAGATGGGCCCGATGCCAAAGAACGGTCATCACTTCCTGCACCAGTTCCTCCGCTTCGTCCGGTGTCATGGACCGCTTGACGAGCCAGGATTTCAGACGCGGCGCGAAATGATCGAAGAGCATGGCAAAAGCCATCTGATCTCGCTCATCGGCCACTCTCTTCACCAAGTCGGCGAAGTGGTCTTTGTCCTCTGGATTCATTTATTTCCGCGCGCACCTTCCAACGAGATTCGTTTCATATTCAGCCATTCTAATGTCCATTGGAAGAGCCGCGAGAGAGGACAAACTCTTGCCCCAATCCTTGTGTCACTGATTGCCGCAACGCATGAGATTTCCCTGCCGAATGGGTCCTGTCGACCTGCGAGGAGACCAGCTCCGCGCATGGCGGCGGCAGGTGGGACACTCATCGGATTGAAACGGCGTGGTTGACGGTTTGGTAACCAGGATTAAGTCAAAATGAACCGAATCAGCATCATGCTTGGCAAGGCTTGCCCGCGCGGGCCGCTGGAATAGACAAAACCGGCAGGAGATCATGTCTGTAAGAATAATCGCAACCGCATTGGCGCTCACCCTGGCGAGCGCCGGCGTCGTATCCGCCCAGACGCCGACCCGTATCCAGCAATTCAAGGCATGGGGTGCTTATTCATACAAGTCGGGCAACAGCACGGTCTGCTACGTGCTCTCCGTTCCGACCACGAAAGAGCCCGCGGCGGTCGACCACGGCGATATCTTCTTCATCGTGTCCCAGCGCCCGGGCCAGAACATCTCCTACGAGCCGCAGGCGATGATGGGCTATCCGCTGCAGGCGAACTCCAAGGTCACCGTCACCATCGACGGCAAGAGCTTCGTGATGTTCACCAAGGACAAGGCCGCATGGGTCGAGAACGCGGCGGAAGAGCCGGCGCTGGTGGCGGCCATGAAAGGCGGCACCAACATGAGCGTCAGCGCCGTATCCGGCCGCGGCACCAAGACGTCGTATGCCTATTCGCTGTCGGGCATTTCCGCTGCATTGAAGCAGATCGAGACCTGCAGATAAGCGGGTTTTGCATGGCGCTTGATGAAGGCCGGTCCCTACCGGCCTTTTTGCGTTTTCGGGAAGAATAGTGACGCGGCGGCGATTTGATGATAAAGCCCGGCTCAACGACGGTCCGGCGCGCAAAGCGTCCCGAGGACCGAGACAGGTTTCACACACAGACATGCCCTTGTCCCCGCGCCGGAACCGTGCGGGAAAGGGCCATGTGTTCGATGGGATAAGACAATGTCGGTTTCAGAGGCGATCGCCGCCCCACTCAAGACGCCGCTCGTGCCGCGGCCGGACCTGATGTCCGGCAAGCCTTCGCTGATCGGGCTCACGCGCGAGGCGATGGCGGACGCATTGAAGGAAAAGGGCGTGCCCGAGCGGCAGGTCAAGATGCGGGTGAGCCAGCTCTGGCACTGGCTCTACGTGCGCGGCGTTTCCGACTTCGACGCCATGACCAATGTGGCGAAGGACATGCGGGAAATGCTGAGAACGCATTTCACGATCTCCCGTCCGGAAGTCGTCGAGGAGCAGATATCCAACGACGGCACGCGCAAATGGCTCTTGCGCTTTCCGCCGCGCGGCGCCGGCCGGCCGGTGGAGGTCGAGACGGTCTATATTCCGGAAGAGGGCCGCGGCACGCTCTGCATTTCGAGCCAGGTCGGCTGTTCGCTCACCTGTTCCTTCTGTCACACCGGCACGCAGCGGCTGGTGCGCAACCTGACGGCGGAGGAAATCCTCGGCCAGCTTCTCCTCGCGCGCGACCGGCTCGGAGATTTCCCGGGCCTCGATGCGCCGGCGAACGCCTTCGTGCCGAGCGGAGACCGCAAGGTCACCAATATCGTCATGATGGGCATGGGCGAGCCGCTCTACAATTTCGAGAACGTCAAGACGGCGCTGCTGATCGCGTCGGACGGGGACGGCCTGTCGCTGTCGAAGCGGCGCATCACGCTGTCGACCTCCGGCGTGGTGCCGGAAATCTACCGCACCGGCGAGGAGATCGGCGTGATGCTGGCGATCTCGCTGCATGCGGTGCGCGACGAGCTGCGCGACATGCTCGTGCCGATCAACAAGAAGTATCCGCTGAAGGAGCTGCTCGAGGCCTGCCGCAGATATCCGGGGCTCGCCAACTCGCGCCGCATCACCTTCGAATACGTGATGCTGAAGGACGTCAACGACAGCCTGGAAGACGCCAAGCTGCTCGCACAGCTCCTGAAGGGCATTCCGGCCAAGATCAACCTGATCCCGTTCAACCCCTGGCCGGGCACGAACTACCAGTGCTCCGACTGGGCGCAGATCGAGAAGTTCGCCGATTTCATCAACCAGGCCGGCTACGCCTCGCCGATCCGCACGCCGCGCGGCCGCGACATCCTCGCCGCCTGCGGCCAGTTGAAGTCGGAATCGGAACGCATGCGCAAGACCGAGCGCCTCGCCTTCGAGGCGATGATGATCGCCGGCCACGGCGAGGACGACTGAGACTTCCGATAAATATTCTTCGGGGCATGTCGATCCGCTTGCATCCCGTTCGTTATCGGTCACCATCGCAATAGGGCGATTGGTTACCGAGGAGACGGACATGAAATACATGGCGCTGATCTATGTGAACCCGAACACGCTTACGCCGCCGGATTCGCCGGAATTCGGCAGGATGATGGGCGGCTACCAGATTGCCAACGAGACCTACAAGAGGGACGGTGTCTGGGTTGCCGGCGACGCGTTGCAGCCGGCGACCACGGCAACGACGGTGCGCGTGCGCAACGGCAGGACCGAGACCATGGACGGCCCCTTCGCGGAGACAAAGGAGCAGCTCGGCGGTTTCTACATCTTTGATTGCGCCAATCTTGATGAAGCGATCAAATATGCCGCGATGATCCCGCATGCCGCAACGGGCTGCGTCGAAGTGCGGCCCATCATGGTCTTCGACCGCTGATGGGCGAGGGCCCGGCAGGGGCTCCGGTTGCCGAGGCGATCGACAGGATCGCCCGGCAAGACGGAGGACGCCTCCTTTCCAATCTTGCCGGAGCGCTGCGAGATCTCCAGCTTGCCGAAGACAGCTTGCAGGATGCGCTCGAATCCGCACTCATCCATTGGAACAGGAATGGCCTGCCGGCTTCGCCGAATGCCTGGCTGATGCAGGTCGCCCGCCGGAAGGCGATCGACCGGCTGCGACGCTCCGCCAATTTCCAGGCGAAATCGTCGGAGATCGCCCACCTCATCGAAATGGAAAAGGAATCCGCCACATCGGATGAACCGGACCAGATCGGCGATGAGCGCCTCAAACTGATTTTCGCGTGCTGTCATCCGGCGCTCGACCGGAAGACCTGCGTGGCTCTCACGCTGCGCTCCGTCTGCGGGCTCAAGACCGAAGAGATAGCGGATGCCTTCCTCGATGGTCATGAGGCTATGGCTCAGCGGCTGGTGCGCGCCCGTCACAAGATCGCCAAGGCGGGTATCGCCTACGAGGTCCCGGGGCATGACGGCTGGGCAACGCGCCTGGAAAGCGTGCTCGCCGTCATCTACCTGATCTTCAACGAAGGATATGCGTCGGGGGGCGATCGGCATATCCGCGCCGATCTCTGCGAGGAAGCGGTCAGGCTGGGACGGCTGCTGACCGAGCTTCAACCCGGCGAACCGGAGATCGAAGGGCTGTTGTCGCTGATGCTGCTGCATCATGCGCGGAAGGATGCGCGGATCGGCGCCGCCGGTGAGATACTGACGCTTGAAACGCAAGACCGGCGCCTCTGGGACAAGGCCGGGATACGGGAGGGAGTTGCGCTGATCGAACGGGCGCTGCAGCGCGGCCGTCCCGGAGCCTACCAGTTGCAGGCAGCGATCATCGCCGTGCATGCGGAGACGCCGAGTTTCGCAGACACGGACTGGCAGCAGATTGCCTGGCTGTATGGAGAACTCGCCCGCACCGCAGATAATCCCGTCTACGAACTCAACCGGATCGTCGCGCTTTCCTATCTGGAAGGGCCGGTTGCGGCGCTGGCTCGCCTCAAGCCCATCGCCATGGCGCTGGTGCAGTATCAGCCCTTTTACGCCGTGCAGGCGGATCTGTTTGCCCGCGCCGGTCAGCCGGATCAGGCAAGGCTTGCCTACCGCCGAGCCATAGACCTTTCGCAATCCGATTCGGAGAGGCGGTTTCTCTCAGGCTGCCTGGAGGCGCTTCCGGGTCGGCCGGCCGGAACGTGATCCCTATCGCGCCTGCGTGAAGAAGATCTTCGCGGCGAAGATCGAGAAGACGCCGGCGAAGGTGTAATCGATGCCGCGCAGAACCTTCGGATTGGCCTGCAGCCAGCCGGCGAGCCAGTCGGCGGCGAGCACGACGATGAGGTTCACCGGCATGCCGATGACGATGAAATAGATGCCGAGGAAGATGAGCTTCCCGGTGACGGCCGGATCGCCGGCGATGACGAACTGCGGCAGGAAGGTCATGAAGAAGATGATGACCTTGGGGTTCAGGATGTTGACCCAGAAACCGGTGGAGATATTGGCGAGGGGACTGCTCTTCGTCCGCTCCACCTGCTGCACGGAAAAGCTGGAGCCGAAGCGGATCGCCTGGATGGCGAGCCAGAGCAGATAGGCCGCACCGCCGGTCTTCAGGATGAAGAAGGCCGTCGGCGAGGCGGTGATCAGCGCCGAGATGCCGAAAGCCACCAGGAGCGTATGGCAGACGACGCCGAGACTGGTGCCGAGCACCACGAAGAGCGCCGGCCGGCGCCCCTGGGCCAGCGCGCGGCTGATCGACAGCGTCATGTCCGGTCCCGGCGTCAGCGCCAGAAGCAGACCCGCGGCGGTGAAGGCGAGAAGAGTCGGAAGGCTCGGCAGGAAATCCATGGGCACGCTCGAAAAGCCGAATAAGAGATGTCCCATCTATCCGGCTTTCGAAGGGATGCCAATCGATCGATCAGCGTTTGGCGATGAATTCCTTCGACGCTTCGGCGAAATCGGGATGCCAGCGCGACAGCGGCGGGCGGTTCTCGACGATGTCTCCGGCGGCCCAGAGGATGCGGCGTTCGTCGGTCAAGCGGTCCACTTCGTTGTCCGGGCACAGGATGTAGAAGTCACCGCGTTCGAGGCTCGTCAGCATGAACTCGACCGTCTGTTCGGGCGTCCAGGCACCAGCCGGCTTTTCGGTGCG
Organism: Neorhizobium descurainiae; assembly: GCF_051400715.1. Lineage (NCBI taxonomy): Bacteria > Pseudomonadati > Pseudomonadota > Alphaproteobacteria > Hyphomicrobiales > Rhizobiaceae > Neorhizobium > Neorhizobium descurainiae. The sequence goes on along the minus strand of NZ_JBLFFK010000004.1, from coordinate 179,907 downwards.
GTCTCGCCTGGTCAGCCCGGTGTAGACGAAGCCGGGGATCAGAAGATGTGCCGTGACGTTGCAGTTCGGCGTATTGCGCAGCTCATGCTGCAGCGCCTCGGTGAAGGCCTTCACGCCGGCTTTCGCGACATTGTAGGCCGGATCGCCGGGCGGCGTGGTGATGCCTTGCTTGGAGCCGGTGTTGACGATGAGCGAGGGCTCGCCATGGGCGATCATGCCCGGTCCGAAGATGCGGCTGCCGTGGATCACGCCGAGAAGGTTGACGGCGAAGACATTGTCCCAATTGGACTGCGGGCCGAACAGGCCGCTGCCCGGCTGGATGCCGGCATTGTTCATCAGCACGTGCACACGGCCGAAACGCTGCAGGACGGCACGTTCCAGGGCGGCGATCTCATCCGGCCTCGACACGTCGGTGCCGATCGCGGCGACGTCCGTCTCGCCGTTTTCGGCAAGGGCTGCGACTTCGCGGCAGGCATCCGAAAGACGGTCGCCTTCGAGATCGGCAAGCACGACCGTAAGACCCATGCGGGCGAATTCCTTTGCGGCGGCAAGGCCGATGCCGGAAGCGGCACCGGTGACGACGGCGACATTTTCCTTCTTCAGAGCGGGATGAGTAACGGCCATTAAAAGTCTCCTCTATGACGCTGCTGTTCAAAGGTCCGCGGGATATGGTACCCTCATCAAACCCTGTCAACATGACAGAAGCGTCACCGGAGCCGGCTTCATGGGCAAGATGACATCGATCACCGTGGATGAGGAACTGACGGCATTCATCGAGAGACAGGTGAGTGACGGTCACTACAGTTCGGCGCGCGAGGTTATCGAGGCGGCCTTGCGGCTTCTGCGCGACAGCGAGGACGGGCTTGAAGCCATCCGGGCCGCCATCGACGAGGGTGAGGCGTCAGGCGAACCGGAACCTTTCGATTTCGACGATTTTCTGCGGGGGAGGCATGCGGAGGCGGGTCGCGGCCGGTAGCAGCTTGTAAATCCATCCCCGGTTTTTCTTGCGTGCCCGGAGAAACTCGCTAAAAGTGCCGCAATTCCCGATCCGGCGGGTTCTTCAGGCCCGCCGCCACCCGCAGACGGACGTAATCGACATGGCACTCCCGAAAGACGTAAAGAAAGTCGTTCTCGCCTATTCCGGCGGCCTCGACACCTCGATCATCCTGAAATGGCTGCAGACCGAACTCGGCGCCGAGGTGGTGACCTTCACCGCCGATCTCGGCCAGGGCGAAGAGCTGGAGCCGGCCCGTAAGAAAGCGGAAATGCTCGGCATCAAGGAGATCTATATCGAGGACGTGCGCGAGGAATTCGTGCGCGATTTCGTCTTCCCGATGTTCCGTGCGAACGCCGTCTACGAAGGCGTTTACCTGCTCGGCACGTCGATCGCCCGTCCGCTGATCTCCAAGCATCTGATCGACATCGCCCGCAAGACCGGCGCCGATGCGATCGCTCATGGCGCGACCGGCAAGGGCAACGACCAGGTGCGTTTCGAGCTCTCGGCATATGCTCTGAACCCCGACATCAAGATTATCGCGCCGTGGCGCGACTGGTCGTTCAAGAGCCGCACCGACCTGCTTGAGTTCGCCGAAAAGAACCAAATCCCCGTCGCCAAGGACAAGAAGGGCGAAGCGCCTTTCTCCGTCGATGCGAACCTGCTGCACTCCTCGTCCGAGGGCAAGGTTCTGGAAGATCCGGCGCAGGAAGCTCCCGAATACGTGCATATGCGGACGATCTCCCCGGAAGCCGCGCCCGACAAGGCGACCGTCATCAAGGTCGGCTTCAGACGAGGCGACGCGGTTTCCATCAACGGCGTCGAGATGTCGCCGGCGACCCTGCTCGCCACGCTCAACAATTACGGCCGCGACAACGGCATCGGCCGTCTCGACCTGGTCGAGAACCGCTTCGTCGGCATGAAGTCGCGCGGCGTCTACGAGACCCCCGGCGGCACGATCCTGCTCACCGCCCACCGCGCGATCGAGAGTATCACGCTCGACCGCGGTGCTGCCCATCTCAAGGACGAGCTGATGCCGCGCTATGCGGAGCTCATCTATTACGGCTTCTGGTTCTCGCCGGAGCGGGAGATGCTGCAGGCGCTGATCGACAAGAGCCAGGAGCATGTGGAAGGCGAAGTGACGCTGAAGCTCTACAAAGGCAACGTCATGGTCATCGGCCGCGAGAGCGGAAAGTCGCTCTATTCCGACAAGCTCGTCACGTTCGAGGACGACCAGGGCGCCTACGACCAGAAGGATGCGGCAGGCTTCATCAAGCTCAACGCGCTGCGCCTGCGCACGCTCGCCAAGCGTAACCTCGCCAAGTAAGCCGCGAATTCTACCGCATTGCCGGAGCCCGCTTCCTGGAAGGGAGGCGGGCTTTTTCATGTCCCTCATGCTGGGCGGCTGGCGATCCGGAAGCCGATGTAACCGAGCACCGCGATGATATGCATCGCCGGGATGATGATGCCGAAGGCAGGCAGCGGTGCGCCGATCGAGGCGGCGGCGACACCGCCGACGAATCCTGCTCCCATCTGGATGAAGCCCATCATGGCCGAGGCCGAGCCGGCGATATGCGGAAAGGGCATGAGACCCGCCGCGGTCATATAGGGCGACACGAAAGCGATGCCGAAGGCGCAGAGCGCCACCGGCCCCATGACGGACAGGAAGGATGGGGCCAAGAAATGGACCGAGAGCGCCATGACGATGCCGCCGCCACCGCTGAATACCAGTCCGACGATGGGAGCGCGTTCGGCCGGCAGCCATTTGGAGATGACCCGGAGACAGACGGACCCCATCAGGAAGAAGCCGGATTGCATCAGCATGCTCATGCCGAACTGGGTCGGCGTAAGCCCGACCTTCTCGATCAGGATGAATGGCAGGACGGCCGCCTGCGCATACATCGAGCCCACCGCGCCGGCGAGAACGAGCGCCGTGAAAAGGAAGCGCGGCAGCGCGACGATTTCCGTGTAGGCCTCAAGAAGGCGAAGCGGCTTCAGCCGGCTTCGGTCCGGTATCGTCGTCTCTTTCAGGCAGACAGTCGACAGAAAAACCAGGAGCGCCCCGAAGCCGACCATCAGCAGGAAGACCGATCGCCAGCCGAAGGCAGCGAGTGCAAGGCCGCCGACCGTCGGTCCCAGCGAGGGGCCGATCGCCAGAATGATGCCCATCGTGTTGATGATCCGGGCCGCTTCTCCGCCGTTGAACTGGTCGCGGACGATGGCGCGCGACACGGTGATGCCGACGGAGGCGCCGATGCCCTGGATGAGGCGGCCGGCGAGAACCCATTCCACCGTCGGGGCAAAGGCGGCAAGCAGTGAGCCCGCAAGGTAGATCAGCAGAAAACTCAGCGATGCCGTCTTGCGTCCGAAGGCATCCGAGACCGGGCCGGCGACAAGCTGCGCCAGCGCGAAGCCTGCGAAATAAAGCGACAGCGACATCTTGATCGCCGCTTCCGTGGTGGCGAAGGCACGAACCAGTTCGGGCATGGCCGGCGTATAGATCGCCATGGAGATGGGGCCGATCGCGGTCAGCAAGGCGCCGATGATCGTGGTGCGGCGCTCGCTCATCAGCGCGGGTGTGCGGGGCATGCTGTCAGCCTTCATCGGGTGCAGTCTGGGCTATTTGGGAAAGGCTGATGGCCTGGAGGTTGGTGTTGAACGCGGTCAGCGTTTCCCTGAGCGCTCGGTTGTTTTCCTCGCTCAGGCCCTCGGTCGCCTGGAGGAGGATAACGTTGAGTTCCTTCCGGATCGACGCGATCATCTCTTCGGACGTCTCCGTGAGGGTTATCCGCTTGGCGCGGCGGTCGTAGGAGCATTGCTGCCTTTCGATCAGCCCCAGCGACTGGAGCTTGTCCAGATAGGCGCAGAGCGTCATCGGTTCGACGCCCATGCGGGCGGCGATGTCGAGCTGCCGGCTGCCGTCCGCCGCGGCGATGTTGAGCAGGGCGCGCGCTTCGCCGGGCGTCAGACCGAGCCCAGCTTGCGCGATGCGCCGTTCGAAAGCCGTGCGGAGAAGGCGTGCGCTGTCGACGATCAGAAAACCCAGTGTATCCATATTCGGCCTGGCACTCGCCCTTCGATGGAGCATTTCATAAGGCACCCTTACTATCTTTCGGATGTGAGGCAAACGGAAAACAGGCACGGGATTGCATTGACAGCGGCAAAACCCGCGGCGAGATTGTCGCAGCCTTTCCGACGGAGCAAATCATGTCTTCTTCGCTGCTTGCCGGCGCCTTTCTCGCGGCGCTCGCCTATACGCTCATTCCGGGTCCCGCATTCCTGGCGCTTCTCGGCATCGGAGCGGGGCAGGGCCGGCAGGCCGGCGCCTTGTTCATGGGCGGGCATCTGGCGGGAGACATTCTCTGGTCTTCGCTGGCGCTGGTGGCGATTATCGGCGCGAAGACGATCGGCACGACCTTCTTCGACGCGCTCGGCGTCATCTGTGGCCTCTATCTCGGCTGGATCGGGTGGAGCGCGCTCAGGGCGAAACCGAAGGAGGAGGGCGGTGCGCTGATGACGGTCGAAAAGCCGCTTCGCCGCGGGCTGATTTTCGGGCTCACCAATCCGAAGGGCTATCCCGTGGCGCTTGCGACATTCACGGCGCTGCTCGCCGGCTCATCGGATGCGCTGGATTTTTCCGGACTGCCGATCCTGCTCGCCGTTTCGCTGTTGGGATTTCTGACCGCGGATATCGTGCTGATCGCGATCATCGGCGCGGGCGTCGTGCGCCGCTTCTATCGGAAACATGAGAGAGTGATCGTCCGGCTTTCCGGCCTGCTTTTCATCGGGTTTGCGGTGCAGGCGCTCTGGCATTCGGCACCGGGCCTCATCGGCTACCGGCGCGCTTGAGCGCTAGTGAGCGTGGTTCAGACTTCGAGAAATGCCATGACCGAGCGCAGGACGTCGGTACGGCGCGCATCGCCGAGCGACATGGCGATATCGAGCTGATTGCGGTAATAATCGTGGAAGTCGAAGCCGGTCTCGTCGGTGATTTGCGAAAGATCGATCAACTGTCCCTGAGCATCGATTGCATGGTTCGGGAGCTCTTCGGACAACGTGATGTAGGTTTCCTGGTCGATCTTTCCGGCCTGATAGTTCTCAAGGGCCAGCGCGCGCAGATCCCGCGGCGTGATGGCCGAGAAATCGACCGGCGATCCATCCGTTTCGGGCACCTGAAAGGTGATCTGGCCATGCCGGTCTTCCTGTAGCGAAGGCTTCTCGATCTTGTTGTTGTTTCGAGAATTGTCCCGCTGCAGCAAATTGGCAGACCAGCGCAAGGAAGTGATTTCCATGGCTATATCCTGAGTCACCGGATACTGCCGAAAAAGTACCTGCGGATACTGCACTGCGTCAAATGGTTAATGACCGTTAATTGTTGTGCATGATTTCTTGTCGGAACTCCAAATGAAGAGACGCATACCCATTCCTGCCGCCTTCTCCTATATGAAATGAGACGCATCGTTCTGAAGGATATCTGCATGTCTTCCAATCTTCCGCTGAACCCCGCCCTCGTGGAATGGAACGGTCATCATGGACTGCCGCGTTTCGACCAGGTGAGGGACGAGGATTTCGCGCCCGGCTTCGACGCCGCGCTCGCCGCCCACGAAGCGGAGATCGATGCGATCGCCAGCAATCCGGAGGAGCCGACATTCGAGAACACCGTCACGGCGCTGGAGATCGCCGGCGACGCGCTTTCGCGGGTTTCGGCGCTCTTCTGGGGCAAGGCCGGCGCCCATACGAACGATATCATCCAGGCGCTCGAGCGCGAGGTGGCGCCGAAATTGTCCCGCCACTATTCGAAGATCGGCATGAATGCCGCGCTCTTCGCCCGCATCGACAAGCTTTGGGAGAAGCGCAGCGAACTCGGCTTGACGGTCGAACAGGAGCGGGTGCTGGAACGCCACTGGAAGGGCTTCGTGCGCGCCGGCGCCAAGCTCGAAAAGGCGGAGCAGGAGCGGCTCGCCGATATCAACGAGAAGCTTGCGGGGCTCGGTGCCCGCTTCGGGCAGAATGTGCTCGGCGACGAGAAGAGCTGGTCGCTGAAGCTTTCCGACGAAGCCGAGCTTGATGGCCTTCCGCCGTTTCTGCGCGATGCAATGGCCGCCGCCGCTCGTGAACGGGGCGAGGCGGACGGCTATGTGGTGACGCTGTCGCGCTCGATCATCGAGCCGTTCCTGACGTTTTCCGCCCGGCGGGATCTGCGCGAGCAGGCTTTCAAGGCCTGGGCGGCGCGCGGGGAAACCCCGGGGGACACGAACAATCTCGGCATCGTCCGGGAGACGTTGGCGCTGCGCGCGGAGAAGGCGAAGCTGCTCGGATATGAGAATTTCGCGGCCTATAAGCTCGACAACACGATGGCCAAGACGTCGGAAGCGGTGAACGCGCTGCTCCGTCAGGTGTGGGAGAAGGCACGCGCCAAGGCGATGGAAGAGGAGGCGAGCCTCGGCGGCCTCATCGCGGAAGAAGGCAGGAACCACCCGGTCATGCCGTGGGACTGGCGCCACTATGCGGAAAAGCTCCGCGAGCGGATGTTCAATTTTTCCGAATCCGAATTGAAGCCCTATCTGCAGCTCGAAAAGGTGATCGAAGCCTGCTTCGACGTCGCCGGGCGGCTGTTCGGCATCAAGGCCGTCGAGGTGAAGGGCGTTTCCGCCTACCACCCGGATGTGCGGGTTTTCGAGATCCGCGACAAGGACGGCGCGCTGAAGGCGCTCTTCCTCGGCGACTATTTTGCCCGTTCCTCCAAGCGGTCGGGCGCCTGGATGAGCTCCTTCCAGTCGCAGCACAAGCTGCCGCTGAAGAACGGCACGACAGGCGAGCTGCCGATCATCTATAATGTCTGCAATTTCGCCAAGCCGGCCGAAGGCAAGCCGGCGCTGCTTTCGCTCGACGATGCCCGCACGCTGTTCCACGAATTCGGCCATGCGCTGCACGGGATGCTGTCGGATGTGACCTATCCCTCGGTTTCCGGCACGGGCGTCGCCCGTGATTTCGTCGAACTGCCCTCGCAGCTTTACGAACACTGGCTGACCGTGCCGGAGATCCTGGAGAAATACGCGGTGCATTACGAGACCGGCGAGCCGATGCCGAAGGCCTTGCTCGACAAGGTGCTCGCCGCCCGAACCTTCAATGCCGGCTTTGCGACGGTGGAGTTCACCTCTTCGGCGCTGGTCGACATGGCGTTCCATACGCGCGGGGCGGTGGACGACCCGATCGCGGTGCAAAGAGAGGTTCTCGACGAGATCGGCATGCCGGCTTCGATCGTCATGCGCCACGCGACGCCGCATTTCCAGCACGTGTTCTCCGGCGACGGATATTCGGCCGGCTATTATTCCTACATGTGGTCGGAAGTGCTCGATGCGGACGCCTTCTCCGCCTTCGAGGAGACCGGCAATGCCTTCGATCCTGTCATGGCGCGCAAGCTCAAGAACAATATCTACTCCGTCGGCGGGTCGATCGATCCGGAGGAGACCTACAAGGCCTTCCGCGGCAAGCTTCCCGATCCGCAAGCCATGCTGAAGAAGAAAGGGCTTGCGATGGTGGAGGAATTGGCAGGCAGCGACGCCTGAAGAATATCGGTCTTCTGGCGCTTTTGCATGCGGAGATACCAAGGGGTCGGCGGATGAGGATTTCGCCGGCGCGTCAAGCTCCGATCGCTGGCCCCCTTTCGCATTTGCGAAAAAGCATGTATTAGGCGCGCCAACGAAATATGGCGCGTCCTCCCGTTCATCGCGCCGCAGCCTCAGAGATCTCGAATATGGCACTTCGCAACATCGCGATTATCGCGCACGTTGACCATGGGAAAACGACCCTTGTCGACGAACTCCTGAAACAGTCCGGTTCGTTCCGCGAGAACCAGCGCGTCATGGAACGCGTGATGGACTCGAACGACATCGAAAAAGAGCGCGGCATCACCATTCTCGCCAAGGCGACCTCCATCGAATGGAAGGACACGCGCATCAACATCGTCGATACGCCCGGCCACGCCGATTTCGGCGGCGAAGTCGAGCGCATCCTTTCGATGGTGGATGGTGCGATCGTTCTCGTCGATGCCGCCGAAGGCCCGATGCCGCAGACCAAGTTCGTGGTCGGCAAGGCGCTGAAGGTCGGCCTTCGCCCGATCGTCGCGATCAACAAGATCGACCGTCCCGACGCCCGCGCCGAGGAAGTCGTCAACGAGGTGTTCGACCTCTTTGCCGCGCTCGACGCCACCGACGAGCAGCTCGACTTTCCGATCCTCTACGGGTCCGGCCGCGCCGGCTGGATGAATTTCGATCCGGCAGGCCCGAGCGACGAAGGCCTCGCGCCGCTGCTCGACCTGGTGGTCAGGCATGTTCCCGAGCCGAAGGTGGAAGAAGGTCCGTTCCGGATGATCGGCACGATCCTCGAAGCCAACAACTTCCTGGGCCGCATCATCACCGGCCGCATCGCTTCCGGTTCGATCAAGCCGAACCAGAGCGTCAAGGTTCTCGGCCAGGACGGCAAGCTGATCGAACAGGGCCGCATTTCCAAGATCCTCGCCTTCCGCGGCATCGAGCGCCAGCCGATCGACGAGGCGCATGCGGGCGATATCGTCGCCATCGCCGGCCTTTCCAAGGGCACGGTCGCCGATACGTTCTGCGATCCGTCTGTGACCGAAGCCATGCAGGCGCAGCCGATCGACCCCCCCACCGTCACCATGTCCTTCATCGTCAACGACAGTCCGCTCGCCGGCACGGAAGGCGACAAGGTGACCAGCCGCGTCATTCGCGACCGCCTGTTCAAGGAGGCCGAAGGCAACGTCGCGCTGAAGATCGAGGAAAGCGCCGACAAGGATTCGTTCTTCGTGTCCGGCCGCGGCGAACTCCAGCTTGCGGTCCTGATCGAAAACATGCGCCGCGAAGGCTTCGAGCTTGCCGTTTCCCGTCCGCGCGTCGTCATGCACAAGGACGAGACCGGTCAGCTCCTGGAGCCGGTCGAGGAAGTGCTGATCGACGTCGATGAGGAATATTCCGGCACGGTCGTGCAGAAGATGTCCGAACGCAAGGCCGAGATGGTCGAGCTGCGCCCGTCGGGCGGCAACCGCGTCCGCCTCGTCTTCTACGCGCCGACCCGCGGCCTGATCGGCTACCAGTCCGAGCTCCTGACCGATACGCGCGGCACGGCGATCATGAACCGCCTGTTCCACAGCTATCAGCCGTACAAGGGCGAGATCGGCGGCCGCGTCAACGGCGTGCTGCTTGCCAACGAAGCAGGCGAAGCCGTGGCCTACGCGCTGTTCAACCTGGAAGACCGCGGCCCGATGATCATCGATGCCGGCGAGAAGGTCTATATGGGCATGATCATCGGCATCCACTCCAGAGACAACGACCTCGAGGTCAACGTGCTCAAGGGCAAGAAGCTCACCAACATCCGCGCCGCCGGCAAGGACGAGGCGGTGAAGCTCACCCCGCCGATCAGGATGACGCTGGAACGGGCGCTTTCCTGGATCCAGGACGACGAGCTTGTCGAGGTGACGCCGAAATCCATCCGGCTGCGCAAGATCTATCTCGATGCGAACGACCGCAAGCGCTACGAGAAGTCGAAGATCGCCGTAGGCTGATTTCCAGTCACATTTCGAGCTTTCAAAAACCCGGCAGCGATGCCGGGTTTTTTCTGTGCCTTGGTAAAGCGCAGACTTGTGGCAAAGGTTAAAAACACGTTAACGTCTTCCCAGTCGTCCACATCAGAAGTCTGTGGGCAATTGGCCCTACCCCGAAAGGGGGAATGGCGGATCGCCCACGGCAGGACCTAAAGTAGCGTTATGAAGACGTTGTCGATCGATGTCCGCCGGGCGGAACCGGAAGATGCGCGAGCCATCTCGGAGGCGCACCGGGAGGCGTGGACCCAGGCTTATGCCGGGCTCATTCCTTACAAGCCGCTGACGCAGATGCTGGAACGCCGCGGCGAGGCCTGGTGGCGGAAGGCGACGCGCGGACCGGCGACATTGCTGGTTCTGGACGTCGCCGGGGAGATCGCCGGCTATGCGACGATCGGCCTGAACCGTGCCCGCTCCCTGCCGCAGGACGGGGAAATCTACGAAATCTATCTCCGTCCGGAATTCCAGGGCATAGGGCTTGGGCGGCGCCTGTTCGGCGAAAGCCGGCGGCTTCTCAAGTCGCTCGGCTGTGACGGGCTCGTCGTCTGGTGCCTGGAAGACAGTGAGCATGCGACGCACTTCTTCCGCCGGCACGGCGGAGTGGATATCGCCGAGGGCATGGAGGATTTCGGCGGTACGCAGCTCAAGAAGATCGGCTTCGTCTGGCCCTGACCAAAAAGGTCTTCGAGATCGCGGAACCTGGCCGCTTTCTCATTTTGCAGCGCCGCGAGCGGGTTAACATTCATCCCAAAGCCTTGTTGCTTTGCAGCATGATTCCCGCTATCCGACGCGTAACTTTGTCGAACTGATCGAGGAAAAGAATGCGTATCGATGCGATTTCCGTTGGCAAGAACCCGCCCGAGGACGTCAACGTCATTGTCGAAGTGCCCGTCGGCGGTCACCCGATCAAGTACGAGATGGACAAGGAAGCCGGTGCGCTGATCGTCGACCGCTTCCTCTATACGCCGATGACCTATCCGGGGAATTACGGCTTCGTGCCGCACACGCTGTCGGAAGACGGCGACCCGATCGACGTCCTCATCTGCAACACCCGCCCGCTCGTTCCCGGCTGCGTCATCAACGTCCGCCCGGTCGGCGTCATGGTGATGGAAGACGACGGGGGCAAGGACGAGAAGATCATCGCCGTGCCGGTGCAGAAGCTGACGCGCCGCTACGACAAGATCCACAACTACACGGACATGCCCGAGATCACGCTGAAGCAGATCGAGCATTTCTTCGAGCACTACAAGGATCTCGAGCCCGGCAAGTGGGTCAAGATCGGCGGCTGGCAGGATGTCACCGTTGCGAAGAAGCTGATCCTCGAGGCCGTCGAGCGCTACAAGGCGCAGAAATAAGCTTCAGCCCTTCGAGAGCGTCGTCAATTTCGTTTCCAGATCCTCCGGGTCGCCATCGATCCGGAGGATTTTTTTGCGCGCCGTTTCGCCGGAAATGATCGAAATGGAGGATTTGGGGAGGCGAAGCGTCCCGGCGATCAGCAGGACCAACGCCTTGTTGGCCTTGCCGTCTTCCGGAACCGCCGTGACCCGCGCCTTCAGAAAGGTCTCGCCGTCCGCCGCGGTCCCGATGCCGTCGACGCAATTGCGTCCCGCGCTCGGCGTGAGCCGGACCGCGAGCCGCACGTGATCGGAATGACTGCTGTAAGGGGCGCTCAAGCGACCAGCGGATAGATCGACGTCCACATCAGCGAACGGACGAAGAAGATGATCAGAAGCAGGATCACCGGCGAGATGTCGATGCCGCCAAGGTCCGGCATGAAGCGGCGGATGGGACGAAGCGCCGGCTCGGTCACGTTGTAGAGGAAGCGGCCGATCGCGTCCACGAACTGGTTCCGCGAATTGATGACGTTGAAGGCATAGAGCCACGAAAAGATGGCGCTGGCGATCAGCACCCAGGTGTAAAGGTTCAAGGCCAAATCGATGGTCTGAAACAGGGCGAGCATTCACGTCTCCATTTCTCTGTTGACAGACATGTAGACATTGGCGAACTAACGGGCAAGTGCCGCCCACCGGCCTCATCCGAATCATATCTAACGGGCGGCGGGCGCAATGCCGGCTTTCGGGCCGGCTTCCGGTTCCGCTGAAAGTTGCTGTTCCATGTCCATTCCCGCCCCGGGCGATCGCTTCGCCGCCTTCCGGCATACATCCTATACGCGTTTCTTCTTCGCCCGGTTCCTTTCCGCCTTCTCGATCCAGATCGTCAGCGTCGCCGTCGGCTGGCAGATGTACGACGCGACGCGCAACCCGCTCTATCTCGGTCTGATCGGGCTTTTCCAGTTCCTGCCGTCGCTGCTCCTGATCCTCGTCACCGGCTCGGTTGCCGACCGCTACAACCGCCGTGCCATCGTGGCGATCTGCATGGTGGTCGGGGCCCTCTGCGCCGGCGCATTGCTGCTGCTCACCCTCACGCATTCCTTCACGCCGTGGCTGGTCTTCGCGATCCTGATCGTTTTCGGCATCGAGCGCGCCTTCATGGGGCCGGCCGTGCAGTCGCTCGGGCCGAACCTCGTGCCGGAACAGGACCTGCCGAACGCGATCGCCTGGAACTCATCGTCCTGGCAGACTGCGGCGATCCTCGGTCCGGTGGCCGGCGGCCTGCTTTACGGCGTCAGCGCAGTCGCTGCTTACACGGTCGCGTTCGTCTTCCTGGTACTGGCCGGCCTTCTGGTCTTCATGATCCCGAAACCGGCGCAGAGGAACGCGGCCAACAAGGTGAGCTGGGGAGAAATCCTGGCCGGCTTCCGCTTCATCTCCGGCGAGAAGGTCGTGTTAGGCGCGATCTCGCTCGACCTGTTCGCCGTGCTGCTCGGCGGCGCCGTAGCGCTGATGCCGATCTTCGCGCGCGATATCCTGGAATTGGGGCCCTGGGGTCTCGGCATGCTGCGGGCGGCGCCCGGTGTCGGGGCGATCGTGGTGGCGATCTATCTTGCCTTCTATCCGATCCGTCACCATGCAGGACTGGCGATGTTTATCGGCGTGGCGCTCTTCGGCGCCGGCACGCTGATCTTCGGCCTGTCGGCCACCCCGTGGCTTTCCATCGCGGCGCTGATGCTGATGGGCGCCTCAGACATGATCTCGGTCTATGTGCGCGAGACGCTGATCGCGCTCTGGACGCCGGACGAGGTGCGCGGCCGCGTCAACGCGGTCAACATGGTCTTCGTCGGCGCGTCGAACGAGCTCGGCGAATTCCGCGCCGGCACCATGGCCTCGATCTTCGGCGCCGTGCCGGCCGTCGTCATCGGCGGGGTCGGAACGCTGGCGGTGGCGGTCATCTGGTCGCTCGGTTTCCCGAAGCTGCGCCGGATCGACAGCCTCGATGCGCCCGACCGTTGATGCCGGCGTTCAGCCGGCCTGAAGGGCCGGTCGGCGCTGCGTCTCGGTCTTCGTCCGCACGGTCGCCGAACGCTGGAAGACGATATCGAGGAAATTCCAGAGCCATTCCTTCAGCGGCGCGTCGAAGATCATCCGGCCTTCGAGATGCTCGCGGCCCTTCTGGGCGTTCGGCATGATGAAGCGGTGCTCGCCGTGCACGACCCAGCGCTGCATCATGGCGCGCGTCAGCTCCGCATGGAACTGCAGGCCCCAGGCATTGTCTCCGCAGCGGATCGCCTGGTTCGGATAGGCATCGCCTTCGGCGAGAAGCTGGACGCCGCGGGGTGTGTCGAAGCCTTCCTTGTGGAAGTGGTAGACCATCTTCGGCCAGTGCATCAGCAACCGACCATGCTCCGTCGGGCGCAGCGGATACCAGCCGATCTCGGTCAGGCCATCCTTGTCCGGCGCGATGGTGCCGCCGAGATGCCGCACCATCATCTGTGCGCCGAGACAGATGCCGAGAAAGGGCTTGTTCTCTTTGAGGGGCACTCCGATCCAGTCGATCTCCGCCTTCACGAAGGGATCCGGGTCGTTGGCGCTCATCGGTCCGCCGAAGATGACGGCGCCGGCGTGGCCGGCCATGGTTTCCGGGAGAAGGTCGCCCAGGACGGGACGGCGGATATCGAGGGGAAAACCCTTGTCGATGAGCATCTGGCCGACGCGGCCGGGAGAGGAACGCTCCTGGTGCAGGACGATCAGCACCGGAAGCTTCTTGGTACGTCGGGAAGGAAGCATCAGCATTCTAAATCCTCAGTCTCCTCCCTGATCTCCTCCCGTTGCGCGCGCGGCCGCCTGCTGGCGCTGCAGAACCCTGTCGCGCGCCGAGACGCCCAGAAGATCGGCGATCCTCCAGATCACGTGATCTTCGATCTCGTTCCGCTGGCCGTCCGCATAGACGATGTCCCAGAGGATGCCGAGAAGTTCGATTCGATCCCCTTCATCGACGAGATGCTTTCTAAGATCGGAAGTAAAACGGTAATAGTCAACCGCCTCGCTGCCGGCCTGATGGCCGACCTCGATCAGCGCCTTCAGGCGGTCCTCGCTGAGATCGTAACGCTCCCGCAGCAGATCGCGGAACTTCCGCTGCTCCTCTTCGGAGACGTTGCCGTCGGCCTCCATGACCTGGAAACAGAGCGCCACGAAGGCGACGCGCGGATCGTCCGGCGCGAACTCCTTCGAATGATGCGACGGTGCGAGCGTATGGAGAAAGGCCTGAATGCGGTCGAGCATGTTGAGCGAGGCCTTCTCCGTCTCAGAAGAGCCGGAGCCTCGTCGGAGACTGCGCGGCATCGGGATCTTTCACGCCCGGATCATCCGGCGGACGGCCGAAAAATGGAACCGGCTCCTCCTCACTTTCCGCCGTTTTTTCAGTCTCCGGCGTCACATTCGTGGGCGCTGGTGTTTTTGCTGCAACAGCTAAGTCCTTCGTCGCGGGCTTTGCAGGCTCCGGAGAGGGGGCGGGCTGAACGATGATCGGTTGCGGCGGCCTTTCCGCCTTTGTCTCGCTTACCGGCGGGAGGCTGGCGATCGCCTCCTCGGCGGCGAGCGAACCCTCCTCGACGGGACCTTCGAGCTGCCCGAAGGGAGCCTTCCATTCGAAGGCATCGAGCCGGCCGGTGACCGGCGAAAGCGGCAGCCACCTTTCCGAAACGAAGCCGTCGGCAACCCAGGCCGGATCGCGCGGGGCGCGCAGCGCCTGCGCCATCCAGCGGCGAACGCGGCCCTGGTCGCCGGTTTCTCCCTCCTCGATATCGGCCAACAGAAGATAGGCGCTTTCGCGAGGATCCATGCGGACAGCGGCTTCCGCCTTGGCGCGCGCCTTTTTGAATTCCTGCGCATCGAGGGCAGCCTGGGCGACGGCCAGCAGCGATTCGACATTGTTGGGACGCAGCGCTTCCAGCTTTTCGGCGCGCTTCAACCGGTCGGCCGTGCTGTCGCCGCTGCGGGCACGGACATAGGTGCGGGCGATCTCCGGATGCGGCCCGAGCTTCCAGACGCCTTCCAGAGTGGAGGCCGCCTTGCGGATATTGTCCTCGCGCAGCCAGGCCTTGGCGGCGATGACGGCGGCGGGCACCAGGTCCTTGGCGAGCTTCAGCGCCGCCATGGCGTCGTCCCGGGCACCCTTCGGATCGCCCTCCAGCCGGTCGCCGGCCTTGGCGGTCAGGAGCACGGCTTTCAGCCGGTCGGCCTTGGCCTTGTCGAGCACGTTGGCCATGCGCTGCTGGTCGAGCAGGCGGATCGCATCGTCCCAGCGGCCGGACTGGCTGCGGGATTCGAGCGTCGCCTGTGCGGCCCAGGGCAGGTAGGGAGCGTGTTCGACGGCCTTTTCCGCATATTGCCGGGCAGCCTCGTTGGCTCCGAGGCGGCGCGCTTCCATGTAGAGGCCCCGCAAGCCGAGTTCGCGCGTTTCCGGATCCTCCGTCATCTGCTCGAATTTCTGGCGCGCTTCATCGTGCTTGCCTTCGATGAGCGCCGTCTGTGCTTCGAGCAGGTGGATCAACGGCTCCTGGTCGGCGCTCAAGAGGCCGCGTGTGCGCAAGCTCATCTTGCGGGCGAGCAGCGCATTGCCGGCGCCGGCGGCGATGAGGCCGGTCGAAAGCGCCTGATAGCCGCGGTCGCGCTTTCGGGCACGGAAATAGCGGCGGACCGAATAGGGCGAGGACCAGATCACGCCTGCGATCCACCAGAGGATCATCGCGACCGCCACGAGCGCGACCACGATCGTGGCGGCGACCATGATGCTCGTCTCGATGAGATGGTCCTGCCAGGTGATGGAGATGAGGCCGGGACGGTCGGCAAGCCAGGAGAAACCCCAGCCGAGGGCGAGCACGACGACGAGGAAAAGGAAAAGTCTGATCATCCGGTTCTTTGGTCCTCAGCCTTTGGTGCCGGCGACGGCGCGCGTCAGCGTTCCACCCACGAGATTTTCCACCTGAATGCGGGCATCGAGCTTCTGCCTAAAATCACGCGAGACCGCCTTGGCGGGTTCCGGCAAGGCGTCCCACTCGCGGGCGGCCGTCTGGAGGTCGCCTTTGCGGAGGTTCTCTTCCATGCGGGCGACGACGGCTTCCGGCGTATCGCCCTCGACATCGCCCACTCGGCGCACCTTGACGACGGACATGGCGGAAGACAGGAGCCGTCCGGCAATGCCCTGGTCGGGATCCGGCTGGATGGTGACGGCTTCCAGCATGGCATCGGCAACCCGCGGGAATTCCCGCTGCAGCTCGATGCTGGAGGGTACGCCGACGGCGCCGAATTTCTGCAACTCGGCAATGGCCGGGTCATCGCCGGCGACGCTCGCGAAGGTCTGGAGTTCCGTTTCGAACGGCCCGCCGCGATCGATCGCCGCCTTCAGCGCGGCGGCGGCAACGGCGCGCGCCACCTGCTGTTCCGGTCCGCGATCGTTCAGCTTTGCTTCGGCCGCAATGATGCGATCCTCAAGCTGGTTGTTGTTGCCTGCGGTCGATTCGACGGCCGAGCGGAGAAGCGCGACGTCGTCTTTCAGCGCCGCAAGCGCCTGCTCGCTGGACGTATCCGGGGCTTTGGCCGAGGCTTCCAGCGCCGCGACGCGGTCGGCAAGAGCGGCATCCGGCGGGGCTGGCTGGTTTCTCAGCGTCTCTATTTCCTGCCGCAGCGCGGCAATCTCGGCGGAAAGGGCGGATGTATCCGAGACCGGCGCCGGCGCCGGCGTGGCGCCAGGGAGATAGCCCGCATACTGCATACTGCCTGCGAGCAGCAATGCGACGATGCCGCCGAAAATGCCTGCTGCGGCGAGCGTGGTGGCCGCGGGGCTGGTACGCTGGCGCGGGGCGGGAACCGGCTCCGGTTCGGGGGCGACGGTCGCGGGTTCCGGCTGTGGTGTGTTTTCGGGTGCGATCGGGGCCTCGGCCGTGGTTTCGGTGTCAAACGGCGGCTCCTCGGGTGTGAAGGAGGCCGAGACGGGTTCGTCGGTGGCGGAGACCTCCTGCGCAGGCTCCTCGGCAGGTTCGGCCTTTACGGGCTCCTCGACGTTTTCGGAAGCTTCCGCTGCCTGTTCGGCCGGAGTAAAGGGCTCGTCCGTATCGTTGCTGCGGACCGGCTCCGCCACGGCATCCGCTTCCTCGGCCGCGAGATCGATCGTAACGGGTTCTTTTTCTACCTTTGACCGGCGGGGCGGTTTTTCAGATACCATCTCGACCTCTTTTGCATGCGCTCACGGAAAACTAGTCGGTGGGTGGTTGGAAGGAAAGGGGCAGGCGGGATTTTGCCGCGGGCCTTCGATTAAAGAAGGGCGAGAAGCCCGTCTTCGTCAGGGTGATCGGCGATCTTGATATTTCTATGAAAATCCTGAGGCACGGCTTCCGCCACATTGTCGCTGAGGCAGAGGATCCGAATGAGGGCCAAGGCTGAGGCGTGCGGCGCGACAAGCTCGAAAAAAAGTGTTGCGCTTTCCCGGGAATAGAGAAGCGCCGCGTCCGCCGGTGGATCGAGCAAGGCCTGGCGGAGGGCGCCCTCATCATAGGCTATCGGCGTCATCTCGTAGATTTCCGCCGTCGCGAAAGGTATTTTTTCGGCCCGCAACCCGTCTTCGAATTTCGGAGAGCGCGGCTTTCCGGCGAGATAGAGAAGGGGGGGTGCAAGCGCAGGCGCTTCGCTTGCGACGAGCCCGGCCAGTTCGGCGCCGGTGCCGGGCCCTGTGCGGATGTGGCGAAAGCCGGATTCCGCTGCCGCTCGCGCCGTTGCCTCTCCCACGGCATAGAGGGTTTCGCCAAGATGCTGAGCAAGCCTTTCACCGAGCGAGGCAAGAACCCGCACCGCCTCGGCGCTGGTGATGGCCAGCGCAGCGTGTGGCTGCTTCAGCGCTAACTCCGCGGCTCCCGGATGATGAACGGCCCTGGTGAGCGGCAACAAGACCGGCTCCTGCCCAAGGCTCCGCAATTTTTCCGCAGTCCGCTGAGCGGAAACGTCCGGGCGGGTGACGAGGACCCGCACGGGCTCAGCTCCAGCCTTCGAAGAAGCCGGGGCCCGCGGCGGCCCGCACCGCTTCGCCCGCATGGCGCCCAAGCGCCTCGGCCTCGGTGCGTTTTCCCTCGACCTCGATCGAATGTTCCTTCCGGCCATCCGGCGTCAGAATCAGCCCCGAGAATTTCAGGTGATCGCCTTCGCAGACGGCATAACCACCGATCGGCGTACGGCAGGAACCGTCGAGAGCCGCAAGGAAAGCGCGTTCGCAGGAAACCGCGTCATGGGTCGGCCGGTCGTTGATCGGGTCGAGCAGGGTCTCGATTCGGGCATCGCCGATGCGGCTTTCGACGCAGATCGCGCCTTGCGCCGGAGCAGGCGGGAAGTCGGCGGGGTCGAGCAGTTCGGTGACGACGTCTTCCTTGGAGAGGCGTTTCAGGCCGGCATAGGCAAGCAGGGTCGCATCCACCTGGCCTTCGTTAAGCTTGCGCAGCCGGGTATCGACGAGCCCGCGGAAGGTGATGACGCTGATGTCCGGCCGGATGCGGCGGATCAGCGCCTGGCGGCGGAGCGAAGACGACCCCACTATGGCGCCGTCGGGTAGAGCCGTCAGCGTCGGCGCGGTGCGTCCGATGAAGGCATCGCGAAAATCCTCGCGCGGAAGATAGGCGGTCAGTTTCAATCCGTCGGGAAGCCTGGTCGGCATGTCCTTGGAGGAGTGAACGGCGAAATCGAGGTCGCCGGAGAGGAGTCCCTCCTCGAGTTCCTGGGTGAAGAGGCCCTTGCCGCCGAGCTCCGTCAGCGCGCGGTCGGTGATGCGGTCGCCAGTGGTCGACAGCACGACGATCTCGAACATTTCCTCCGGCAGACCGTGCGCCGCCATCAGCCGGGCGCGCGTTTCGGAAGCCTGGGCGAGCGCCAGCGGACTGCCGCGCGTGCCGATCCGGAAAGGTTTTGTTTGCATCCGCGTCATTCCATTGTTACCGGAGGCTTCGTAGACCGGATTATCCGGCATCGCAATCAACGAAGTCGGACCCATTGTCCCATGGCGACCTTTCTTCGCATCCTCGGCATCGAAACCAGCTGCGACGAGACCGCGGCGGCGGTCGTCGCGCGCCATGAGGACGGCCGCGGCGAAATCCTCTCCGACGTGGTGCTGTCGCAGCTCGACGAACATAGCATGTATGGCGGCGTCGTGCCTGAGATCGCTGCACGTGCCCATGTGGAGGCGCTGGACGGGCTGGTCGAGGAGGCGCTGCATCGCGCGGATGTCTCGCTCGACGAGATCGACGCGGTGGCGGCAACCTCCGGGCCGGGCCTGATCGGCGGGCTGATCGTCGGGCTGATGACGGCCAAGGCGATCGCGCGCGCCGCCGGCAAGCCACTGCTCGCCATCAACCATCTCGAAGGACACGCGCTGACGGCGCGGCTGACGGACGGGCTGTCCTTCCCTTATCTCATGCTGCTCGTCTCAGGCGGACATACGCAGCTCGTACTGGTGCGCGGCGTCGGCGAATACGAGCGCTGGGGTACGACAATCGACGATGCGTTGGGCGAAGCCTTCGACAAGACGGCGAAGCTGCTCGGGCTCCCCTATCCCGGCGGCCCGGCGGTCGAGAAGGCGGCGCAGACGGGCAATCCGGACCGCTTCTCCTTTCCGCGGCCGCTGGTCGGAGAGGCGCGGCTCGATTTTTCATTCTCGGGTCTCAAGACGGCCGTGCGGCAGGCGTCGACCGAGATCGCGCCGCTTTCCGATCAGGACGTCGCGGATATCTGCGCCTCGTTCCAGAGGGCGATCTCCCGCACGCTGCGCGACCGGATCGGCCGCGGGCTGGCGCGGTTCAAACAGGAATTCGCCAATCTCGACGTCGATCCGGCTCTGGTCGTGGCGGGGGGCGTCGCCGCCAACCAGGAAATCCGCCGCACGCTGCAGGCGCTCTGCATCGAGAACGGTTTCCGCTTCATCGCGCCGCCGCTCCGGCTCTGCACGGACAATGCGGCGATGATCGCCTGGGCGGGGCTTGAACGCCTGGCGGAGGATTTCCCGGCCGATCCGCTCGAAGTCGCGCCGCGCTCCCGCTGGCCGCTCGACAAGGATGCACAAGCCCTGCTTGGCTCGGGCAAACGGGGTGCCAAGGCATGAGCGGCCAGGAACGCATCGTGGTCATAGGCGCCGGCGCTTTCGGCACCGCGCTTGCGGCGGTCGTTGCGCTGGAAGGACGGCATCCGGTCACGCTGGTCGGCCGCGACCCCTCCCTGATGAGCGACCTGCGCGACGACCGGGTGCATAATGCCTCGCTGCCGGGCGTGCCTCTGCCGGATGCCCTGGAGTTTTCCGCGGAGCCGGACGCAATCGGCGAGGCGAGCCTCGTACTCTTCGCGATGCCCTCGCAGGCTCAAGCCGATGCGGCGAAGCACTATGGTCCTTATCTGGCTAAGGATGCGGTGGTCGTCACCTGCGCCAAGGGCATCGACAAGTCGTCCGGCCGGCTGCTGACGGAGGTACTGGAGGCGGACCTGCCGCATCATGCGGTTGCCGTTCTTTCCGGTCCCGGCTTTGCGGCGGACATCGCGCGAGGGCTGCCGACCGCGATGGCGCTCGCCGCTCCGGATAAGGCTCTGGCCGAGCGCCTCGCCAATGCGCTTTCCGGCCGGACCTTCCGCCTCTATGCCTCGACCGACCGGATCGGCGTGCAGCTCGGCGGCGCATTGAAGAACGTGCTGGCTATCGCCTGCGGCATCTCCGAGGGCGCGGGGCTCGGCGATTCGGCCCGTGCCGCGCTGATCTCGCGCGGACTTGCGGAAATGTCGCGGCTGGTCGAAGCGATGGGCGGCAGGGCCGATACGGTGCGCGGGCTTTCCGGCCTCGGCGACCTCGTGCTCACCGGCACCAGCCATCAGTCGCGCAACCTCCGTTTCGGCATCTCATTGGGCCAGGGCGAACCGGGCGATACGGTGGGCGGGCCGCTAGTCGAGGGGGCTTTCGCGGCGTCCGTCGCGGCGCAGCTTGGCCAGAAATTTTCCGTCGAACTGCCGATCACCGACGCGGTGGCGGCGATCATCGACGGCAGGCTCGACATCCGCACGGCCATGGAGCGCCTGATGACCCGGCCGATCACCACGGAATAACGTCACTTTAGTTAACCGCGCATCTTGTCCGAAAACCGCCTCACATTTTCGGGATGCGCTTAAATTCTTGTTTTTCGCATGTCGTTATCGCAAAACCGCAGCACACTTTTGCGCGACATGCTTTAGGAGAGACCGATGCTGTTTGCCTTCCTCTGCACCGACAAGCCCGGACATCTGAACGTCCGCATGGAAACCCGTCCGACGCATGTGGAGCATCTGAACAAGCTCAATGCCGAGGGCACGCTGAAGTTCGCCGGTCCCTTCCTTGATGACGAAGGCAAGCCGAACGGCAGCCTCGTCGTGGTGGAAGCCGCAGACATGGCCGCCGCCCGCGCGATCGCCGAGGCCGACCCCTATTACCTCGCCGGCCTGTTCGAGAAGGTCGAGGTCAAGGCCTGGAACTGGGTCTTCAACAAGCCGGCGGAGTGAGGCGACAGATGGCGTACTGGCTTTACAAATCCGAACCTTCCTCCTGGTCCTGGGAGCAGCAGAAGGCGGCCGGCGAAAAGGGAACCGAATGGACCGGCGTGCGCAACTATCTGGCGCGCAACAACATGCGGGCCATGAAAATCGGCGACAAGGGCTTTTTCTATCACTCCAACGATGGGCTGGAGATCGTCGGCATCGTCGAGGTCTGCGCCCTGTCGCATCCCGATTCGACCGCCAAGGACGATCCGCGCTGGGACTGCGTCGATATCCGCGCCGTGATCGACATGCCGAAGCCGGTGACGCTGAAGGACATCAAGGCCAATCCGAAGTTCGAGAAGATGTCGCTGGTGACATCGATGCGGCTTTCGGTGCAGCCGGTGACGGACGAGGAGTATTTCGAGATCTGCAGGCTCGGCGGTCTCGACAATCCGCCGCGTTCTCCGGACTGAGCCAGTCTTGAAGACCGATCCGCGGACCTTCATCCTCGAAAACACGGATCTCATGCGGCCGCCGCACGTGCCGGAAATCCGGCTGCATCTCGCAAGCGAAGCGCATGATCTCTGGCTGAAGACGGAGGAGGACCTGGAAAAGATCGGCCTGCCGCCACCCTTCTGGGCCTTCGCCTGGGCGGGAGGGCAGGGGCTCGCGCGCTATGTCCTCGACCATCCGGAAACGGTTGCCGGGAAACGGGCACTGGATTTCGCCAGCGGTTCCGGACTGGTGGCGATCGCCGCGAAGCTTGCGGGCGCGGCGGATGTGCTGGCGGCGGATATCGATCCGTGGACGGAGAGCGCCATAGCGATGAATGCGGCCGAGAACGGCGCCGATATCCGGTTCACCTCGGAGAAACAGATCGGCAGAGCCGTCGAGGCGGATGTCGTTCTCGCGGGGGATGTTTTCTATGATCGCGACTTTGCCAGCGCGCTGATTCCGTGGCTCGAGCGGCTCGCCGGCGAGGGCAAGCTTGTTCTGGTCGGAGACCCCGGGCGGAGCTATTGCCCGAAGGAGCGGCTCGAACAGCTTGCTGTCTATGAAGTGCCGGTGACGCGGGCACTGGAGGACAGTGAGGTCAAAAAGACGACAATCTGGCGGTTTATTTAGGTGAGGGTGCGGCGTTTCGGTTGGATGCGACCGCAAAAGCTCCGGGTCTCAATCCCCGCCGCGGATGACGCAGACGCCGGCCTCGAAAGAGCAGGCCTGTGAGGCGAAGGCGTTGCCGCCCATTTGCTGCTCGACGTCGATGATCGTGGCCTTCGGCGCGAGAGTGGACCGGCTCTGCTCACGCAGCGGCCAGTAATACTCGGCATCGCGCAGGAAATAGATTCCGTTGCCGCGAACCGGATAGGTTTCGAGGGCGCCGCCATAAAATCCGCCGAGCTGACGGGGGCGGCTGATCGAACGACCGGTGAAGCCGGCCATGCGGTCGATTTCCGCCGGCCGGTTCCAGCGGCCGTCGCCCTGGCGGTCCCAGCGGTTGTTCTCCACCCGATGATGACGGTGGCCGCGATCATTCCAGCGATCATGGGGCCAGCGGTCGCGGGCTTCAGCGGCTGCGGTGAATGCTGCGATGAGCGCAGCGGCGGCAAGGACAGGCTTCATGCGATTCGCGATCATGGCGAACTCCGGCAAAATCGTTAACGAAAGGTTAACACGAAATGGCGCATGGCGTCCTGGCGGCAACGAATTCTTTGTAAATCATGGTTAACGTGCCCGCCGGGTTTGAGCCGCGGCAGCCTTGAGAAAGACACAATCGATTAAATTCCAAATCCGCTTGAATTGTTCTTGTCGTCCGACATCCGTGCGATTAAACCACGCCAATGATGCAATGCACATTTCTTCGGCATTGCCGGGCGCCCCGCCCTTGATACCGCATACGACGCCGCGAGGTTCTGATGGCGAATGTGACAAACAACCGGCCCCTGTCGCCGCATCTGCAAATCTACAAATTCATTCCCACCATGGCGATGTCGATCGTCCACCGCATCACCGGCGGAGCGCTCTACTTCGGCACTCTGCTGGTCGCCGCGTGGCTGATCTCGGCTGCCTCCGGCGAGGAATATTTCAACTGGGTCAACTGGCTGTTCGGTTCGATCGTCGGCCAGCTCGTGCTGTTCGGCTATACCTGGACCCTTCTCCACCATCTGCTCGGCGGTCTGCGCCACATCATGTGGGACCTCGGCTACGGGTTCGAGAAGGAGTTCTCGACGAAGCTCGCCAAGGCCAATCTCGTCGCCTCCATCCTTCTGACCGTCCTCGTCTGGGCGATCGTGCTCATCGTCCGCTGAGGAGATCAATCATGGATATGCGTACTCCTCTCGGGAAAGTCCGCGGCCTCGGCTCGGCCAAGAGCGGCACGGAGCATTTCTGGCGCGTGCGGACCACGTCCGTGGCACTCGTCCCGCTTCTCGTCTTCTATATCGTCTTCCTGATCATCTATGCCGGCAAGCCTTATGCCGAAGTGGTCGGTGCGCTCGCCAATCCCTTCGTCGCCACGATCAACGGGCTGACCATCGTCGCGAGCATCATCCACATGCGTCTCGGCATGGAAGAGATCATCCAGGACTACGTCCATTCCGAAGGCATGAAGATCGCTCTTCTCATCCTCAACGCCTTCTTCTCCCTCCTTGTCGGCGGCCTCTGTCTTTTCGCCGCCCTGAAAATCGCATTTGCAGGATAACCCCGTCATGGCATCTGTCACTCCTCTCGCCCAGAACGGCAAGGCCTATACCTATGTCGACCATTCCTATGACGTGATCGTCGTGGGGGCCGGCGGCGCCGGCCTGCGCGCCACGCTCGGCATGGCCGAACAGGGTTTCAAGACCGCCTGCATCACCAAGGTCTTCCCGACCCGCTCGCACACCGTGGCAGCACAGGGCGGCATCGCCGCCTCGCTGCAGAACATGACGCCGGATAGCTGGCAGTGGCACCTCTACGACACCGTCAAGGGTTCCGACTGGCTCGGCGACGTCGACGCCATGCAGTACATGGTCATGGAGGCGCCGAAAGCAGTCTACGAGCTCGAGCACTATGGCGTGCCGTTCTCGCGCAACGAGGAAGGCAAGATCTACCAGCGCCCGTTCGGCGGCCATATGCAGAATTTCGGCGCCGGCCCGCCGGTGCAGCGCACCTGCGCCGCCGCAGACCGCACCGGCCATGCCATCCTGCACACGCTCTACGGCCAATCGCTGCGCAACAACGCGGAATTCTTCATCGAATATTTCGCGCTCGACCTGATCATGTCGGATGACGGCAGCCGCTGCACCGGCGTCGTTGCCTGGAACCTCGATGACGGCACGATCCATCGCTTCGCCGCCAAGATGGTAGTGCTGGCGACCGGCGGCTACGGCCGCGCCTATTTCTCGGCAACATCGGCCCATACCTGCACCGGCGACGGCGGCGGCATGGTGGCCCGCGCCGGTCTGCCGCTGCAGGATATGGAATTCGTGCAGTTCCATCCGACCGGCATTTACGGTTCGGGCTGTCTCATCACCGAAGGCGCGCGCGGCGAAGGCGGTTACCTCGTCAATTCCGAGGGCGAACGCTTCATGGAGCGCTATGCGCCTTCGGCCAAGGACCTTGCATCCCGCGACGTGGTTTCCCGCTGCATGACGCTGGAAATCCGCGAAGGCCGCGGCGTTGGCAAGAACAAGGACCACATCTTCTTGCATCTCGACCATCTGGACCCGGCCGTCCTGCACGAGCGCCTGCCCGGCATTTCCGAGAGCGCCAAGATCTTCGCCGGCGTCGACGTGACCCGCGAGCCGATCCCGGTCCTGCCGACCGTCCACTACAACATGGGCGGCATACCGACCAATTTCTGGGGCGAAGTACTGAACGCCGACAGCGCCAATCCGGAACGCATCCTGCCGGGCCTGATGGCGGTCGGCGAAGCGGGCTGCGCCTCGGTTCACGGTGCCAACCGTTTGGGCTCCAATTCGCTGATCGACCTCGTGGTCTTCGGCCGTGCTGCGGCGATCCGCGCCGGCCAGGTCATCGACCGTTCTGCACCGATCCCGGCGCTCAACACGGCGGCCTGCGACAAGATCATGGACCGCTTTGATGGCCTGCGGAACGCCAAGGGCGGCACGCCGACCGCCGTGCTGCGCGACAAGATGCAGCGGGCCATGCAGGAAGACGCGGCGGTGTTCCGCACCCAGGAATCGCTGGAATCCGGCTGCAAGCGGCTTTCGGAAATCTGGGGCGAACTCAGGGACATCAAGGTCACCGACCGTTCGATGATCTGGAACTCGGACCTCGTCGAGACGCTGGAATTGCAGAACCTGATGGCGAATGCGATCACCACCGTCTACGGCGCGGAAGCGCGCAAGGAAAGCCGCGGCTCGCATGCCCGCGAGGACTTTACGTCCGGTCCGTTCGGCGGCCGCGACGACGAGAACTGGCGCAAGCACACGCTCGCATGGGTGAACGAAGCCGGCGACGTGAAGCTCGACTACCGCCCGGTCCATACCGAGCTCATCGCAGACGGCATCGATCCGCACAAGATCGAGCCGAAGGCACGCGTGTACTGATCTCAAGGGACCTGGACCATGGTTGAACTCGCCCTCCCCAAGAACTCCCAGATGACCGAAGGCAAGGTCTGGCCGAAGCCGGAAGGCGCCAAGAACGTCCGGGAATACCGCGTCTACCGCTGGAACCCGGATGACGGCCAGAACCCGCGCGTCGACACCTATTACATCGATGTCGACGATTGCGGCCCGATGGTTCTCGACGGTCTGCTCTACATCAAGAACAACATCGACCCGACGCTGACGCTGCGCCGTTCCTGCCGCGAAGGCATCTGCGGCTCCTGCGCCATGAACATCGACGGCACCAACACGCTCGCCTGCACCAAGGGCATGGACGACATCACGGGCACCGTGAAGGTCTATCCGCTGCCGCATATGCCGGTCGTGAAGGACCTCGTCCCTGATCTCACGAACTTTTACGCGCAGCATCGCTCGATCGAGCCGTGGCTGAAGACGGTATCGCCGCCGCCGGCCAAGGAATGGAAGCAGAGCCACGAGGATCGCTTGAAGCTCGACGGTCTCTACGAGTGCATTCTCTGCGCCTGTTGCTCGACCTCCTGTCCGAGCTACTGGTGGAACGGCGACCGCTATCTCGGCCCGGCGGTCCTGCTGCAGGCCTATCGCTGGCTGATCGACTCCAGAGACGAAGCCAAGGGCGAACGCCTCGACAATCTCGAGGATCCGTTCCGGCTCTATCGCTGCCATACGATCATGAACTGCGCGCAGAGCTGCCCGAAGGGCCTGAATCCGGCCAAGGCGATCGCCGAAATCAAGAAGATGATGGTCGAGCGCCGCGTCTAAAATGATGACGAGAGGTAAGCTGCCGCTTCTGCGGCGGCTTCCCAAATTGCGCCGCTAAGCCCGGAATTGGAACAAAGCGGTCCGCGCGGCTTGATTTAGCAGAGCCTTTCGCGATAATTCCGCCGTCTTTCAACGGTAGCACGGGCGGCACGCAACCCGCGGGAGTTAGATGATGCAGTTCAAATATGTGGCGACGGGCCTTGTCCTTTTAGTAGCACTTGCCGGTTGCCAGCGTACTTCATACAGTCCCTACAACGATCTGCCTTCTCAACCCGCACCGCTTCAGGCCCAGCCTGTTCCGTCCGTCCAGGGCGGCCAGTTGCCGCCGCCTGGAGCTTCCAATCCCTCGCAGTTCCCGAATGCGCCGAGCGCCAACCCCAACATGGCAGCGCTCGATCCGAACGCCGCGGCGCCCGCAAGCGCCCTCGACGTCAAAAAGGAAGCCATGGTTGGCAACTGGCGTGTCTCGAACGCCGGCGCTTCCTGCGACATGTTCCTGACGCTCACCAATCTCGGCGGCGGTTCGCGCGGCGGTACCCGCGGCTGCGCCGGTGAGCTCACCACCATGGGGTCCTGGGAAGTTTCGGGCAAGACGGTCCAGTTCAAGAACCGTGCCGGCGACATTATCGGCCGGGTCTACAAGACCGCCGAGAACCGCTACGACGGCACGATGAATTCCGGTCAGCCCGTCAGCCTGAGCCGCTAAGCGGCTCACCTTCCCGAGGGCGTCCGGTTGGAACCCATTCCCGATTACACGGCGAGCGTCGGCGAGGAGCTGAAGGCGCTGACGGCGTCCGGCGTGCTGACGGCGGATGCCGCCCAGTTCGAAGTCGCGGCGAAGCTCGACCATGTGCTGACATGCCTCCGCGAGACGAAGCCGGCCAAAAAGAAGAGCGCACTCGGCTGGCTGTTCGCCAAGGGCGGCGGGCGGCCGCGGGAGATCCGCGGGCTCTACGTGCATGGCAGCGTCGGGCGCGGCAAGACCATGCTGATGGACATGTTCTTCAAGAAGGCGCCGATCGAGAAGAAGCGCCGGGCGCATTTCCACGAATTCATGGCGGATGTGCACAACCGCATCCACGAGCATCGCATGAAGCTGAAACGGGGCGAAACGCGGCAAGCCGATCCCGTCCCGCCGGTCGCCGCCGCGCTCTATGCGGAGGCGGAGCTTCTCTGCTTCGACGAATTCTCCGTCACCGACATCACCGACGCGATGATCCTGGCGCGTCTCTTCACCGAGCTTTTCGAACTCGGCTGCGTGCTCGTCGCAACGTCGAACGTGGCCCCGGCGGATCTTTATAAGGACGGGCTGAACCGCGGCCTCTTCCTGCCGTTCATCGCGCTGCTCGACAGTCGGGTGGATGTCGTAACGCTCGACTCGCCCACCGATTACCGCATGCAGAAGTTCGCCAGCCTGCCGGTCTACGTGACGCCGCTCGACCGGCGTGCCGATGCGGCAATGGAATCGGCCTGGCATCAGGTCACCGAGGGAGAAAAGGCGAGACCTGTCGAAATCCCCATGAAGGGCCGCAGCATCCATGTGCCTTCCGCCGCCGGACGGGCGGCGCGCTTCGATTTTGCGGATATTTGCGGCAAGCCACTGGGTGCATCGGACTATCTGGCGATCGCCGATCGGTTCGATGCCGTTTTCGTGGAGCACATACCGCAGCTCGGGCCGGAGAAGCGGAACGAGGCGAAACGGCTGATCAATCTGGTCGACGCGCTTTATGACCATAGCGTGCGGCTCTATGTCTCCGCGGCGACGGCGCCGGAGGATATCCTGCTGGAGCGGAAGGGGACGGAAGGCTTCGAATTCGACCGCACGGTTTCGCGCCTCTTCGAGATGCGAAGCCCCGGCTACCTCGCGTTGCATCAGGAAAAGCGGCGCGGAACTTGACGGTTTGGTGACAAAATTTCTTACGTTTACGTAAGAAATTTATGATCTAACCGATTGAAAAACTTGGCTCCAAAATAATCGATTGCCAATTTCTCTGGATGGCGGTATGCGGTCTGGCACATCGGCAGGTCCGCCATGGCCTTGCCCGTGAATTCGGATCTCGAAAGGAAGCTTTTCGATGGCGCGCAAGAAGATCGCACTTATTGGTTCTGGCATGATCGGTGGCACGCTGGCGCATCTCGCCAGTCTGAAGGAACTGGGCGACATCGTCCTCTTCGACATCGCCGACGGCATCCCTCAGGGCAAGGGTCTCGACATCGCACAATCCGGCCCGGTCGAGGGTTTCAACGCCAAGCTTTCCGGCGCCAGCGACTATTCTGCCATCGAAGGCGCGGACGTCTGCATCGTCACCGCCGGCGTCGCCCGGAAGCCCGGCATGAGCCGCGACGATCTGCTCGGCATCAACCTGAAGGTCATGGAGCAGGTCGGTGCCGGCATCAAGAAATATGCCCCGAACGCCTTCGTGATCTGCATCACCAACCCGCTCGACGCGATGGTCTGGGCGCTCCAGAAGTTCTCCGGCCTGCCGAAGAACATGGTCGTCGGCATGGCCGGCGTCCTCGATAGCGCCCGTTTCCGTCTCTTCATCGCCGAAGAGTTCAATGTCTCGGTCCAGGACGTCACCGCCTTCGTTCTCGGCGGCCACGGCGACACGATGGTGCCGCTCGCCCGCTACTCCACGGTTGCCGGCGTTCCGCTGACCGATCTCGTCAAGATGGGCTGGACCACCAAGGAGCGTCTCGAAGAAATCATCCAGCGCACCCGCGACGGTGGCGCCGAAATCGTCGGCCTCCTGAAGACCGGTTCTGCCTACTATGCTCCGGCCGCTTCCGCGATCGAGATGGCTGAATCCTATCTCAAGGACAAGAAGCGCGTCCTGCCGGTCGCCGCTCACCTGACGGGCCAGTACGGCGTGAAGGACATGTATGTCGGCGTTCCGGTCGTTCTCGGCGCCGGCGGCGTCGAACGCATCGTCGAGGTCGAATTCAACAAGGCGGAGGAGGAGGCCTTCCAGAAGTCCGTCGGCGCCGTCGCCGGCCTTTGCGAAGCCTGCATCAACATCGCCCCGGCTCTCAAGTAATCTGGCGCTGACGTCATCCAAACAGGGACAAACCCATGAACATTCATGAATATCAGGCCAAGGCTCTCTTGAAGGGCTACGGCGCGCCGGTTGCCGAAGGCGTGGCCATCCTGAAGGTCGAAGAGGCCGAAGCCGCCGCCAAGAAGCTCCCCGGCCCGCTCTACGTGGTTAAGAGCCAGATCCATGCCGGCGGCCGCGGCAAGGGGAAGTTCAAGGAACTTGCGCCGGAAGCCAAGGGCGGCGTGCGTCTCGCCAAGTCGATCGACGAAGTGGTTGCTCACGCCAAGGAAATGCTCGGCAACACGCTGGTGACCGCCCAAACCGGTGAAGCGGGCAAGCAGGTCAACCGCCTCTATATCGAAGACGGCGCCGACATCGAGCGCGAGCTTTACTGCTCGCTGCTGGTCGACCGTTCGGTCGGCCGGGTGGCCTTCGTCGTCTCGACCGAAGGCGGCATGGACATCGAGGCCGTCGCCCACGACACGCCCGAGAAGATCCATACGATCGCGATCGATCCGGAAGCGGGCGTGACGGCGGCAGACGTCGCTAAAATCTCCAAGGCCCTCGCGCTCGAAGGCGCTGCCGCCGAGGATGCCAAGTCGCTGTTCCCGGCGCTCTACAAGGCTTTCAACGAGAAGGACATGGCTCTTCTCGAGGTCAATCCGCTGATCGTCATGAAGAACGGTCGCCTGCGCGTTCTCGACGCCAAGATGTCCTTCGACGGCAATGCACTCTTCCGCCACGACGACGTGAAGGCACTGCGTGACGAAACGGAAGAAGACGCCAAGGAAATCGAGGCCTCCAAGTGGGACCTCGCCTATGTCGCGCTCGACGGCAATATCGGCTGCATGGTCAACGGCGCAGGCCTCGCCATGGCGACGATGGACATCATCAAGCTCTACGGCAAGGAGCCCGCGAACTTCTGCGACGTCGGCGGTGGCGCCGGCAAGGAGAAGGTGGCTGCGGCCTTCAAGATCATCACCGCCGACCCTAAGGTCGAAGGCATTCTCGTCAACATCTTCGGCGGCATCATGCGCTGCGACGTCATCGCCGAAGGCGTCGTCGCGGCGGTGCAGGAAGTCGGCCTCAAGGTTCCGCTCGTCGTTCGCCTGGAGGGCACCAATGTCGAGCTCGGCAAGAAGATCCTGAACGAGTCTGGTCTCGCCATCACGGCGGCCGACGACCTTGACGACGCGGCGAAGAAGATCGTCGCGGCGATCGAAGCCTAATCTGGAAGGACCGGAAAGAATGTCTATCCTCGTCAATAAAGACACCAAGGTCATCGTCCAGGGCCTGACCGGCAAGACCGGGACCTTCCATACGGAACAGGCGCTCGCCTATTACGGCACCAAGATGGTGGGCGGCGTTCATCCCAAGAAGGGCGGCGAATCGTGGTCGTCGGGCGTCGATGGCACGTCGCTGCCGATCTTCACGTCTGTCGCGGAAGCCAAGGACAAGACCGGCGCCGACGCGTCGGTCATCTATGTCCCGCCGGCCGGCGCCGCCGATGCGATCATCGAGGCGATCGAGGCTGAGATCCCCTTTATCGTCTGCATCACGGAAGGCATTCCGGTGATGGACATGGTGCGCGTCAAGGCGAAGCTCGACAAGTCGAAGTCGCGCCTGCTCGGCCCGAACTGCCCGGGTGTGCTGACGCCGGAAGAGTGCAAGATCGGCATCATGCCGGGCTCGATCTTCCGCAAGGGTTCGGTCGGCATCGTTTCCCGCTCGGGCACGCTGACCTACGAAGCCGTCTTCCAGACCTCCAACGAAGGCCTCGGCCAGACGACGGCCGTCGGCATCGGCGGCGACCCGGTCAAGGGCACCGAGTTCATCGACGTGCTCGAGATGTTCCTGGCCGACGAAGCCACCCAGTCGATCATCATGATCGGCGAGATCGGCGGCTCGGCGGAAGAGGACGCGGCGCAGTTCCTCAAGGACGAAGCCAAGAAGGGCCGCAAGAAGCCGATGGCCGGCTTCATCGCGGGCCGTACAGCACCGAAGGGCCGCACGATGGGTCACGCGGGAGCGGTGGTGTCCGGCGGCAAGGGCGATGCGGAATCGAAGATCGCGGCCATGGAATCGGCAGGCATCAGGGTGTCGCCGTCTCCGGCCCGTCTCGGCAAGACCTTGGTTGAAGTCCTCAAGGGCTGACGCCACATAAGGGACGGTCGCTGCCGGCAGATAGGCAGCGATCGATCCGACAAGCTTCGGACAGGCGAAGCGGTGCATGCCTTGCCTGTCCTGGTTGAGCGCCCCCCGATTAAGCTCTCGGGAACGCTTGCCGCCTCGGCGGCTCGAGATAGCAGACGATAAGACAAGAAAATGCGGATACCGGATATCTTCCGGTTCCGACCACGTCAGGAGGCGGGCGCGGCGCCCGCAAAAGAAACCATGGCACGGCAAGAAGCCAACGAGCAGTTCCTCATCACCTCTTTCCTCGACGGGCAGAACGCGGCCTATATCGAACAGCTCCACGCCCGGTACGAAAGCGATCCGGCGTCGGTTGCGCCGGAATGGCAGGCCTTCTTCAAGGCGCTCGCCGACAATCCGGACGATGTGAAGAAGGCGGCGAAGGGAGCTTCCTGGCAGCGACAGAACTGGCCTGTCGTCGCCAATGGTGAACTGGTCTCGGCGCTCGACGGCAACTGGCCGGCCGTGGAAAAGGCCATGGAGGGCAAGGTAAAGGCGAAGGCCGAAGCCGCCGCCGCGGTAACCGGCAAGCCGGTCAACGATGCGGACGTGCTGCAGGCGACGCGCGACAGCGTGCGCGCCATCATGATGATCCGCGCCTATCGCATGCGCGGCCACCTGCATGCCAAGCTCGACCCGCTCGGCCTTGCCGCTCCGGTGGAGGATTACAACGAGCTTTCGCCGACGGCCTACGGCTTCACGGAAGCCGATTACGACCGCAAGATCTTCATCGACAACGTGCTCGGCCTCGAATACGCGACCATTCGCGAGATGATCGAGATCCTGGAGCGAACCTATTGCTCGACGATCGGCGTCGAGTTCATGCACATCTCCAATCCGGAAGAGAAGTCCTGGATCCAGGAACGCATCGAAGGTCCCGGCAAGGGCGTCGAATTCACGCCTGAAGGCAAGAAGGCGATCCTCTCCAAGCTCGTCGAGGCTGAAGGCTACGAGCAGTTTCTCGACGTCAGGTTCAAGGGCACCAAGCGCTTCGGTCTGGACGGCGGCGAATCGCTGATCCCGGCGCTGGAGCAGATCATCAAGCGCGGCGGCCAGGAAGGTCTTGAGGAAGTCGTTCTCGGCATGCCGCACCGCGGCCGTCTCAACGTGCTCTCCCAGGTCATGGGCAAGCCGCACCGGGCGATTTTCCACGAATTCAAGGGCGGCTCCTTCAAGCCCGATGAAGTCGAAGGCTCCGGCGACGTGAAGTACCATCTCGGTGCTTCGTCCGACCGCGAATTCGATGGTAACAAGGTGCACCTGTCGCTGACCGCGAACCCCTCGCATCTGGAAATCGTCAACCCGGTCGTCATGGGCAAGGCGCGCGCCAAGCAGGACATGCTCGCGAAGGTCTGGGAAGGCGACATCATTCCGCTGAAGGAGCGGTCCAAGGTTCTGCCGCTCCTGCTGCACGGCGATGCCGCCTTCGCCGGCCAGGGCGTCGTGGCCGAAATCCTCGGCCTTTCCGGCCTGCGCGGCCATCGAGTCGCCGGCACGATGCATGTCATCGTCAACAACCAGATCGGCTTCACCACCAATCCGGCCTTCTCGCGCTCGTCGCCTTATCCGTCCGACGTCGCCAAGATGATCGAAGCGCCGATCCTGCATGTCAACGGCGACGATCCGGAAGCGGTCGTCTATGCCGCCAAGGTCGCTACCGAATACCGGATGAAGTTCCACAAGCCGGTCGTCGTCGACATGTTCTGCTACCGCCGCTTCGGCCATAACGAAGGCGACGAGCCGGCGTTCACGCAGCCGAAGATGTACAAGGTCATCCGCGGCCACAAGACGGTCGCGCAGATCTATGCAGACCGCCTGATCGCCGAAGGCCTGCTGAGCGAAGGCGAATTCGAGAAGATGAAGGCCGACTGGCGCGCCCATCTCGAGACCGAGTTCGAAGCCGGCCAGAGCTACAAGCCGAACAAGGCTGATTGGCTGGATGGCCAATGGTCGGGTCTGCGCTCGGCCGACAATGCCGACGAGCAGCGCCGCGGCAAGACCGCCATGCCGATGAAGCAGCTGAAGGAGATCGGCCGCAAGCTTTCGACCGTTCCGGAAGGCTTCAATGCGCATCGCACCATCAAGCGCTTCATGGAAAATCGCGCCCAGATGGTCGAGACGGGCGAAGGCATCGACTGGGCGATGGCCGAGGCTCTGGCCTTCGGTTCGCTTGCGGTGGAAGGCACCAAGATCCGTCTGTCCGGCCAGGATTGCGAGCGCGGCACGTTCTCGCAGCGCCATTCGGTGCTCTACGATCAGGATACGGAAGAGCGCTACATTCCGCTTGCCAATCTCTCGCCGACCCAGGCCCGCTACGAAGTCATCAACTCGATGCTCTCGGAAGAGGCGGTGCTGGGCTTCGAATACGGTTACTCGCTGGCACGCCCGAATGCGCTGACGCTCTGGGAGGCACAGTTCGGCGACTTCGCCAACGGTGCGCAGGTCGTGTTCGACCAATTCATCTCGTCGGGCGAACGCAAATGGCTCAGAATGTCCGGCCTCGTCTGCCTGCTGCCGCACGGTTACGAAGGCCAGGGGCCGGAGCACTCGTCGGCCCGTCTGGAACGCTGGCTGCAGATGTGCGCGGAAGACAACATGCAGGTCGCCAACTGCACGACGCCGGCCAACTACTTCCATATCCTGCGCCGGCAGGTGAAGCGCGATTTCCGCAAGCCGCTCCTCCTGATGACGCCGAAGTCCCTCCTGCGGCACAAGCGGGCCACTTCGACGCTTGCCGAAATGGCCGGCGAATCCTCTTTCCATCGCCTCCTCTGGGACGATGCGGAGGTGATCAAGGACGGTCCGATCAAGCTGCAGAAGGACAACAAGATCCGCCGCGTCGTGCTCTGCACGGGCAAGGTCTATTACGACCTCTTGGAAGAGCGCGAAAAGCGCGGCATCGACGACGTCTATCTGCTGCGCATCGAACAGCTCTATCCGTTCCCGGCCAAGGCTCTCATCAACGAGCTTTCCCGCTTCCGCAATGCGGAAATGGTTTGGTGCCAGGAAGAGCCGAAGAACATGGGCGCCTGGGCCTTCATCGACCCTTATCTGGAATGGGTTCTCGCCCATATCGATGCCAAGTACCAGCGCGTGCGCTACACGGGCCGGCCGGCAGCGGCATCCCCTGCAACCGGTCAGATGTCGAAGCATCTGGCGCAGCTCGAAGCCTTCCTCGAAGACGCGCTCGGCGGCTGATCTTTTCAGCCGCTCTCTCATCCATTTTCGCAAACACCATCTGACAGAATACGGAAACAGATCATGGCCACCGAAATCCGCGTACCTACTCTCGGCGAGTCCGTCAGCGAGGCAACCGTCGGCACCTGGTTCAAGAAGGTCGGCGACACGATCAAGGCCGACGAGCCGCTGCTCGAGCTCGAAACGGACAAGGTGACCGTCGAGGTTCCGGCGCCGGCCGCCGGCGTGCTCTCCGAGATCGTCGCCAACAACGGCGAGACCGTCGGCCTCGGCGCATTGCTCGGCCAGATTGCCGAGGGCGGCGCAGGCGCTGCCGCGGCTGCTCCGGCCGCCAGGCCTGCGGAAGCCGCTCCGGCCAAGGTCGCCGAGCCGGCCGCGGCTGCTCCCGCTGCCGCTCCAGCGCCTGCTGCTGCCGCTACTTCCATGCCGCCGGCTCCGGCTGCCGCCAAGATCGCTGCGGACAACAACGTTTCGACCGCCGAAATCGAAGGCTCCGGCAAGCGCGGGCAGGTCCTGAAGGGTGATGTGATCGCCGCCGTCGCCAAGGGCATTTCCGCTCCGGCGGCTGCGCCTGCTGCTCCGGCCGCCGCTCGCGGCCCCTCGACGGTCGAGGATGCCGCCCGCGAAGAACGGGTGAAGATGACGCGCCTGCGCCAGACGATCGCCCGCCGCCTCAAGGATGCGCAGAACACCGCCGCCATGCTCACCACCTATAACGAGGTGGACATGAAGGCGGTCATGGACCTGCGCAACAAATACAAGGACATCTTCGAGAAGAAGCACGGCGTGAAGCTCGGTTTCATGGGCTTCTTCACCAAGGCGGTAACGCACGCCCTGAAGGAGCTGCCGGCGGTCAACGCCGAGATCGACGGCACCGACATCATCTACAAGAACTACTGCCATATCGGCGTCGCCGTCGGCACCGACAAGGGCCTCGTGGTTCCGGTCGTGCGCGATGCCGACCAGATGTCGATCGCCGAGATCGAGAAAGATATCGGCCGCCTGGGCAAACTCGCCCGCGACGGCCAATTGTCGATGGCCGACATGCAGGGCGGCACCTTCACCATCTCGAACGGCGGCGTCTACGGTTCGCTGATGTCCTCGCCGATCCTCAACGCGCCTCAGTCCGGCATCCTCGGCATGCACAAGATCCAGGAGCGTCCGGTTGCGATCGGCGGCCAAGTCGTGATCCGCCCGATGATGTATCTGGCGCTCTCCTATGACCATCGCATGGTGGACGGCAAGGAGGCGGTGACCTTCCTGGTCCGCGTCAAGGAAAGCCTGGAAGATCCGGAACGCCTGGTTCTCGATCTTTAATTCGGGAACGGAATGATGGAGACGCTCGGGGTCACGGCAACGCCTTACATGACGCTGCTCGCCCTGAGCGTGATCCTCCTCGTCCTTCAAATCCTGCTGCAGGGCACGCTTGCAACGCGTGAGCTTGGCTCCAAATGGAATGCGGGGCCGCGGGACGAGGGGCTGGAACCGGAAGGCAAACTGGCCGGCCGCGCTGCGCGGGCGTCGAAGAATTTCCAGGAAACCTATCCGGCTTTCGTCGGCCTTCTGCTCGGCGTCGCCTTCTCAGGCGACGACGCATCGGGCTTAGGCCTGGTCGGCGGCTGGATCTGGTTCGTCGCCCGGATCGTCTACCTGCCGCTCTATCTGGCGGGCATTGCGTATTTCCGGTCCTTCGTCTGGCTGATCAGCATGGCCGGGATGCTCGCCATGATGATCGCGCTCTTCCGGTGATGCCATGATCGCTTTCTCCAAGTCATGGCTTCTGACGCTCTGCCTGATGCCGGCAATGGCATCGGCAGAGGAGCGGTGCGCGATCGAGAAGGCCGTATTCGTCGAGGCGGATGCGGGCACAGTGCTGTCGTTCAGGCCGGTGGGCTCGGATTCGGCGGCGGTCAGCCACCTTTTCACCATCACGGGTGGCAAACTGAAGCTCGACGGCCATGTCATGTATGACGAGGATGCGCGGCGCCCGGCCGGCATGGTGATGAACAACTGCCCCGAGGGCGATGCGACAGGGGCCGAACTCAGGGCCTGCACGGTCTGGACGGGTGTGCCCTATGCGCTCGATAAGGCGACGGGCCATATCGACATATTGGGCGCGGAGGGCACTCAGGCGCCGGACGCGGTCCTCATGCCCGGCATCGGTCCGGCGATCCGCCACTCGGCGCTGTGGGAGAAAAGCGGTCTCGGCCAGGTGCCCTGGGACCTTTACGAATTCAAGGAATGCAGGGCGGCGTGAGCCACGGCTCCTCCGCGGATTATCAAGAGAAGGATTGATGATGGCTTATGATCTCGTCGTAATCGGAAGCGGTCCGGGCGGCTATGTCTGCGCGGTGAAGGCTGCCCAGCTCGGCCTCAAGGTCGCGGTCGTGGAAAAGCGCGCCACCTACGGCGGGACCTGCCTCAATATCGGCTGCATTCCCTCCAAGGCGCTGCTGCATGCTTCCGAGATGTTCCACCACGTCGGCCACGGCATGGATGCGCTCGGCGTCGAGGTCCCGGCTCCCAAGCTGAACCTTGAGAAGGTGATGGCGCACAAGGACGCGACCGTGAAGTCGAACGTCGACGGCGTCGCCTTCCTCTTCAAGAAGAACAAGATCGACGGCTTCCAGGGCACCGGCAAGATCGTCTCCGCAGGCAAGGTCTCCGTGACCGGTGAGGACGGCAAGGTTCAGGAGCTGGAAACCAAGAACATCGTCATCGCCACCGGTTCGGACGTCGCCGGCATCCCGGGCGTCAATGTCGAGATCGACGAGAAGGTCATCGTTTCGTCCACCGGCGCCATCGCGCTCGAAAAAGTGCCGGAGCACCTGGTGGTGGTCGGCGGCGGCGTCATCGGCATGGAACTCGGTTCGGTCTGGCAGCGGCTCGGCGCCAAGGTCACCGTCGTCGAATATCTCGACAAGCTGCTCGGCGGCATGGACGGCGAGGCAGCGAAGCAGTTCCAGCGCATGATGCAGAAGCAGGGCATGGATATCCGCACGGAGGCCAAGGTCACCGGCGTGGAAAAAACGGCCAAGGGCGCCAAGGTCACCTATGAGCCGGTCAAGGGCGGCGAGGCGCAGACCATCGAGGCCGATGTCGTGCTGATCTCCACCGGCCGCAAGCCTTATACGGCAGGCCTCGGTCTGGAAGAGGCCGGCGTGAAGGTCGACAACCGCGGCCGCGTCGAGATCGACGATCACTTCAAGACCAATGTCGACGGCATCTATGCGATCGGCGACGTGGTGCGCGGCCCGATGCTGGCCCATAAGGCCGAGGACGAAGGCGTGGCGCTTGCCGAAATCCTCGCCGGCCAGCACGGCCATGTGAATTACGACGTCATCCCGAGCGTCGTCTATACCCAGCCGGAAGTCGCCTCCGTCGGCAAGACCGAGGAGGAGCTGAAAGCCGCAGGCATCGCCTACAAGGCCGGCAAGTTCCCGTTCACGGCGAACGGCCGCGCCCGTGCGATGCTCGCGACCGAGGGTTTCGTAAAGATCCTTGCCGACAAGGAGACCGATCGCGTTCTCGGCGGCCATATCGTCGGCTTCGGTGCCGGCGAGATGATCCACGAAATCACCGTGCTGATGGAATTCGGCGGCTCGTCGGAAGACCTCGGCCGCACCTGCCATGCGCATCCGACCATGTCGGAAGCGGTGAAGGAAGCCGCACTCGCCACCTTCTTCAAGCCGATCCATATGTGATCTCAACGGAGCGTTGCCCGGGCCATATCCGGGCGATGCTCATTCCTGCTCCGATGCACCTTTATAGAGTGTCTCGTAGTCCCGACCGCCATAGAAGATATGGTGATATTTATCATCTCGCCGACGCGATAGGCTATGACCGCGGATTTCTCGAACGGCACCGTCCGCAGGCCCATTTGAAGATCATCTCGCGAGCGCCCACCGTATGGAATGTCGCCAATCTTTCGACACCGGATTAGGATCCGCTTGACGAAGCGCTCGGCCACAGAGTGGCTGCCGCTCGCTTCGGCAATGTAATCATATATTTGCTGCAGCTCTCGCTTGGCTTCTGGTCGAAAGGTAACTTTAAGACGCCGCATCTCTGCCGGCTTTTTTCGCCCGCGCCATATAAGCAGCCATCTCGTCTTCCATCTCTTCCGCAGTCAGGCTTGGACGCGGATCATCGATCGAGCGGCGTATCCGCGCGCGAATTGCTTCCAGCCGCTCAGCATCCTCCAGCCGCTGACGTTGCCATACGCGCACTGCATTCCGCATCGCTTCGCTTATGGTTGCGAATTCCCCGGCTGCTACGCTCTCACGTACGGTCTCCATCAGATCCCGCGTCATGGTGATACTGAGTTTTTCGGCACTTTGCATGATCGACTCCTTTATTGCATAGTAGGATAAAATCCGACCGATTTCCACCTGCCCTTCCTGCTCCGGCGCGTACTTTATCAATTCCTGGATTAAATCTCAGACAGGTTCGCAGCTTCCGCTTGTGAGCTGAGTAATTGCCCATAACATGGGTGCCGTTGTTCCAGCCTCTCGGGAAAGGTCGAGAAATGGCATCCTTCTCCGTTCCGCAGCGGATCCTTCACTGGGTCATGGCTGCCCTGATCCTCTTCAACCTGCTCTTCACCGACGCGATGGAGACCTACGCAAGGCTTGCGTTTGGTGGCCAGACGCCGACGCCTGATCAGGTGAGTGCGGCGAACATCCACGCCTATGTCGGCATCAGCGTCCTTGCGCTCGGCCTCGTCCGCCTCTGTCTGCGCTTCGTCCAAGGCGTGCCCCCGGAGCCCAGGGAAGAGCCACCGTTCCTGCGCGTGGTGGCGAGGATCAGCCACTGGGCCTTCTATGCGCTGTTTTTCATGATGCCGTTCGCTGGCATAGGTGCCTATTACTTCGAAAACAGGACGGCTGCCTTTGCGCATGCCGGGCCGATGAAGCTCCTCATGTGGGCGCTGATCATTGCGCATATCGCCGGCGTGCTGGTGCACCAGTTCTATTGGAAGACCAATATCCTCAAGCGGATGACGAGTGGCGTCAGTTGACTGCCGTGACGGTGAAGCCCTGATCCTTCAGAAGCTGGACAAGGCCGTCCTCGCCCGGCAGATGGAGAGCGCCGACGGCGATAAAGGCCCCGCCTTCGGCGAGAATGGGGGCGGCGCGCTCGGCCATCAGATGGTTGCGCTTGGTCACCACGAGCTCCTCGAATTCGGCATAACCGGCATCGTCGCTGCCGTCGGGGGCGACCGCCTTCAGGAGCGGCATCGTGAGCCCGATGTCGCCGGAGACGTAAAGATCGGTCATGGTCTCGAAGACGTCGTCGAGTTTCGGCCCGAGCTTGATCGTCTCGACGAGCGACTTCATGTGCAGATCGATCGGAATGGCCGCCAGC
Source organism: Neorhizobium descurainiae (assembly GCF_051400715.1). Lineage (NCBI taxonomy): Bacteria > Pseudomonadati > Pseudomonadota > Alphaproteobacteria > Hyphomicrobiales > Rhizobiaceae > Neorhizobium > Neorhizobium descurainiae. Next base: position 139,288 of record NZ_JBLFFK010000004.1, on the reverse strand, counting down.
GTCGAAAACTGCTCGGCAAATGTCTCCAGCCCCTTCACCGGCTTGCCGGCGGCTGCGGCATCCAGCGCGATCTGCTTGTCCAGAACGTCGGTGTTCTGCGCCTTGCGGGCCATCTCGCAGGCCGGAAGCGAAACGAAGGCCATCAGCATCCACGGTTTCATGCGGGATACGGCGGAAAGCGAGATGCCGCGCTGTTTCAGGCCGGCTTCGACAACCGCGAGGTCGTCCTTGGACAGCAGCTTGTCGATGGAGTTGCCGTCGGTGAACATGGTGAGTTCCGGCTTTGCCAGCATACCGGCCATCGCCTTCTTCTCGTCCAGGACCTCGTCCGATTCGATGACGACGGTCTTCGCCGCGGCACGGGCTTCAGCCGCTCCGGAAGGCATCTTCGACACCCGCGGATCGGAAACATGCATGGTGCCGAGGAGATAGGAGGGCGCAATTCCGTCCTTCTCGATCTTCCAGAAGATGCCTTTGCCGTTCGGTACCTTCGCGCTCTCGGCGATCACCCGGTCATATTCCTTCGGGTTCTCGGCCTTCAGCTCATCGAGGAGATTGCTGCCATGACAAGCCGGCGCTTCGGCGCGAGCGGGCGATAGCGAACCGAGGACCAGAAGAAGGGAAGCAAGCGCGATGACATGCGCGGCTGCCATCAGCCACAGCGTGAAATCCTGGGCGCGCCTGAAAAGAGCGGTAGCGGAAAAGGCGGGAGTCATCATGTCATCCGTCCGGAATGGTCGCCGGCACATTAGCAAGACCCATTCCACAAGCGCTTAACACAGATGGTTTAAATTTTCTTCATGCTCGCGGATGGGCGCGGTCGTAGACCTCCAGCAGCCGAGTGGAATCGACGCCGGTATAGACCTGGGTCGTCGACAGGCTGGCATGGCCCAGGAGCTCCTGGATGGTGCGCAGGTCGCCGCCACCGGCCAGAAGATGCGTTGCGAAGGAATGGCGCAGCGCATGCGGCGTCGCCGTCTCCGGCAGGCCGAAGGCGCTTCTCAGTTTCTGCATCTCGCGCTGGATGATCGCCGGCTGCAGCGGCCCGCCGCGCGCGCCGCGGAAAAGCGGCTTATCCGCTTCAAGATGATAGGGGCAGAGCTTGTTGTAGGAGGCTACTGCGTCGAACACGATCGGCAGCAGCGGCACGATACGCGTCTTGCCGCCCTTGCCGGTGATGCGGAGCGTGGTCGCGCCGGGCGTCAGGTCCGCGGGTCTGAGGCCAAGCGCTTCGGAGATGCGCAGGCCGCAGCCGTAAAGCAAGGTCAGGACGGCGGCGTCGCGCGCGGCGATCCAGGGCTCCTCCTGCAATTGCGCGTCGGTGGTGACGAGATTGAGCGCCTGGCGATCGGTGAGCGGCTTCGGGAGCGATTTCGGCTGCCTGGGAGCGCGGATCGCGCCGGCGGCTGCGGCGTTCACCAGACCCTTGCGTTCGAGATAGCGGAGCAACGAACGAAGCCCCGCCAGATGACGGCCGAGCGAGCGGGCTCCCGACCCTTCGCGGCGGCGTGCGGCGAGAAATGCGCGCAGGTCCGCCGGGCGCAATGTGTGGATATCCGAAAGCCTGGCCGGACCGCCCAGATGCGCGGTCAGGAACGTCAGGAACTGCCGGGTGTCGCGCTCATAGGCATCCAGCGTGTTTTCCGCAAGCCGCCGTTCGCTCGCCAGGCTTTCAAGCCACTCGCGGCGCTTCTCGACGAGATCGGGTGCGGCGATGATCAGCAGTTCGTTCAATCCGGGGCCTGTTGAATTCTGAGAATGAGCGCCCCAGATTGCTGTGGACGGCGTTACGAAATTCCTAAGGCTTCCTTAGCAAGTAGTAATTATGTCATCGTTCGAACATACGGGGCTGCGATAGCTTGCAGGTCCTGTCTGCGGGAGTTTTCATGGCGCGCCGTGCTTCTACGACCACTTTCGGTCAATTCGCTGAAACACTCGCTCTCGTTTCTCAAGGAAAACCAGGTCATATCGTCGATACGCTGATCGCCGAGCGTGGCCAGCGAATCGTCCAGAATCCGCTCTGGCCGGTCATGCGGCCGTTTCTCTATACGCTGCTGCGCTACGGGCGGGCGATCCAATTCGCCAACGACATTTCGAATCTGAACGGCTTCCAGTGCTTCGAATACATGAGCAATCTGCTGAAGCTCGATGTGACGGTCGCCCATGCCGGGCGCATACCCGAAAAAGGCGGTTTCATCCTCGTCAGCAATCACCCGACCGGCATTGCCGACGGCGTCGCCGTCTTCGATCTCCTGAAGTCACGCCGGCCGGACATGATGGTTTTCGCCAACCGCGATGCGGTGCGCGTCAATCCGCGTTTTGCCGAGATGATCATTCCGGTCGAGTGGCGGGAGGAATACAAGAGCAAGCTGAAGGCCCGCGAGACGCTGGTACTCACCAACAAGACGGTCGAGGAGGGCAAGGTCATGGTGCTCTTCCCTTCCGGCCGCATCGCCTATTGGGCTGACGGCCGGCTCAACGAGCGGCCGTGGAAGACGTCGGCCGTGGGGCTGGCGCGCAAATACAACATGCCCATCCTGCCGGTCCATATGCGGGCGCGCAATTCCGGCCTGTTCTACTGGTTCGCCAAATGGTCGACGGAACTGCGCGACATGACGGTGTTCTACGAACTCCTCAACAAGAAGGGCAACCGGTTCGATTTCACCGTAGGACAGATGATCCAGCCGGAGGAGCTGGAAGGCGATGCGGTGGAGGTCACCAAGGCACTCGAGCAGCATACGGTCTTCGAACTCGCGGCCGATGGAGATGCGAAGTTCATGATGACAGGGCGACCGCAGACGGCTTCGGCTGCCTGACCGGCTTTCCTTTCGAACGACGTCTGAGTAGAAATCGAGCATGCTGCTCCGCTCGATGTTCGCCGAAAACTACCGATCGCTCCGCAAGATTCGCATGGATCTCGCCGGCGTGAACCTGTTCATCGGCGAGAACGGCGTCGGCAAATCCAATCTCTACCGCGCGTTGCAGCTCGTCCAGGCGGCGGTGCGCGGCAATCTTGCGTATGAAATCGCGGCCGAGGGCGGCATGGCTTCGGCGCTCTGGTCCGGACCGCGTCGCGAGGAGAAGAATTTCCGTATCAAGTTCGAAGTCGAGGTGCTGGACGAGGAGCGGGCCGTCACCTTCCGCTATCGCGTGGAAGCGGGCTTGCGTCCGCCAAAAGCGGCCGCCGGCTTTGCCTTCGAGCCGCAGGTGAAGGCGGAGGAGCTTTCCGTCGAAACCGGCTCGCGGCCGGTGACGATGATGAAGCGCGCCGGACCGGGCATCATGGTGCGCGGCGAGCGTGGCCGCATGGAGGAATATCCGGAACAGGCGATGACGTCGGAAACCGCCATCGCACTGCTTGGCGACGCCGGGCATTATCCGGAGGTCGGCGCTTTCCACCGCATGGTTGACGGCTGGCGGTTCTTCCATGGTTTTCGTACCGACCGCGATTCGCCGCTCAGGCGGCCATGCCTTGCGGTGACCTCGCCGCTGCTCGACCAGGACGGCAGCAATATGGCCGCCGTCTTCGCGACGCTCGTCCATACCCGAGGAGACACAGTCGAGCTCGATGGGGCGATCGCATCGGCGTTCGGCGGAGCAAAGCTGCATGTGCCGGAGCCGGGAGAATATGCCGAATTCGGTCTCGTCTTTCCGGATTTTCCGCGGCGGGTTTTTCAGCCGCGCGAGCTTTCCGACGGACAGATCCGTTTTCTTGGCCTTGCCGCGGCGCTGATGTCCTATCGTCAGCCGCCGCTGATCGCGCTGAACGAGCCAGAATCGAGCCTCCATCCGGACATGCTGCCGCCGCTGGCCGACATGATCGCCGAGGCCGCCCGTTCGAGCCAGATCTGGATCGTAACCCATTCCGAACAGCTTGCCTCGGCTGTGGAGGAGCGCTGCGGAACACGGCCCAAACGCGTCATCCGGCAGGACGGCGCCACGTGGATCGGGGGCATGCGGCTCACCGGCGTCATGGATGACGACGATGACTAAACTCGTCTAGGGTTCACTTTTGTTCTCTTCCGGGGCATGGTGCGACCCGCATGAATACAGATTCCTCCGATCTCTTCGGTTCGCTGTTCGAGGCACCGCCGCTGGTCAGCGTCGTGCCTGTCCTGGTGCCGCTGCCGGTGCCGGGTCCCTATAGCTATGCTGTGCCGGAAGGCTTGGCAGTGGAGCCCGGTTCCGTCGTGCAGGTGCCGGTCGGACCCAGGCAGTTGATCGGCGTGGTCTGGGATGGCGAGAACGACGACAGGCTCGATCCGAAGAAGCTCCGTCCGATCACGCTCGCCTTCGATTGTCCGCCACTTTCGAAGGAGATGCGCGATTTCGTCGATTGGGTGGCGAGCTATACGCTTTCTCCGCCCGGCCTCGTGGCGCGCATGGCGATCCGTGCACCTGCCGCGCTGGAGCCCGAGCCGATGGTGGAGGGGCTTCGTTATCTCGGCGGCCAGCCGGAGCGGATGACGCCGGCGCGTGCCCGGGTGCTCGATCTCGTCAACGAAGAAGAGGTCCCTTGGACCCGCAGCGGGCTGGCGCATGCGGCGGGGGTCTCACTCAGCGTGGTGGATGGGCTCACCGCGCAGGGGGTATTCGAGACGGTTTTTCTGCCCCCGCCTCCGGTCGTCGCAAAGCCCGATCCGGATTTTGTCGCGCCGCGCATCGAGGGGCCTCAGAACGAGGCCGCCGAGGAGATCGTCGGCTCGATCCGGGCCGGCGGCTTTTCCACTTCACTGATCGATGGCGTGACCGGTTCCGGCAAGACGGAGGTCTATTTCGAGGCGATCGCCGAGACGTTGCGGCGGGGCAAGCAGGTGCTGATCCTATTGCCGGAAATCGCACTGACCACGAGCTTCCTCGAGCGCTTCCAGGACCGGTTCGGCGCCAAGCCCGGTGAATGGCATTCCGATCTCTCGCCGCGCATGCGCGAAAAGGTCTGGCGCGGTGTGGTGACTGGCGAAGTGCGGGTCGTGGCCGGTGCGCGTTCGGCGCTCTTCCTGCCGTTCGAAGAGCTCGGGCTCATCATCGTAGACGAAGAGCATGACCCCGCCTATAAGCAGGAGGACCGGGTCTTCTACAATGCCCGCGACATGGCGGTGGTGCGCGCCCGGATCGGCGATTTCCCGATCGTGCTCGTTTCGGCGACGCCTTCGGTAGAAAGCCAGGTGAATGGGCTTTCCGGCCGCTACAACACCGTCCATCTGCCGACCCGTTTCGGCGATGCGGCGCTGCCGGACCTGCATCTCGTCGACATGCGCCGGCATCCGCCGGAGCGCGGCGGGTTCCTGTCGCCGGTGCTGATCCGCGCGATAACGAAGACCATCGAAAAGGGCGAGCAAGCCCTGCTTTTCCTCAATCGTCGCGGTTATGCGCCACTGACGCTTTGCCGCGTCTGCGGCCATCGGTTCCAGTGCCCGCAATGTTCGAGCTGGCTGGTGGAGCATCGCTTCAAGAGTCAGATCCAGTGCCATCAATGCGGTTATTCGGAGCCGACCCCGGAAGCCTGCCCGGAATGCGGCACGCTCGATCATCTGGTCGCCTGCGGACCGGGCGTCGAGCGGATCGCGGAGGAGGTGGAGAAGCATTTTCCGGAGGCGCGCACGATCGTCATGTCGTCGGACCTGCTCGGCGGCGTCAAACGCATGCGGCTGGAACTGGAGGCGATCGCCAAGGGCGAGGCGGATATCGTCATCGGCACGCAGCTCGTCGCCAAGGGGCATAATTTCCCGCTGATGACGCTGGTGGGCATCGTCGATTCCGATCTCGGCCTTTCGAACGGAGACCCGCGCGCGGCGGAGCGTACGTTCCAGCTTCTCAGCCAGGTGACGGGTCGAGCTGGTCGGACAGGCCTGAAGAGCCACGGCCTCCTGCAGACCTTCCAGCCGCAGCATCCGGTGATGCAGGCGATCGTCTCGGGCGATGTGCAGGCCTTCTACGAGCGGGAGATCGCCGAGCGGGAAAAGGCGATCCTGCCGCCTTTCGGCAGGCTTGCCTCGCTGATCGTGTCCGCCGATACGCGTGCTGATGCGGAAAACCATGCCCGTGGTCTCAGGGCCGCGGCGCCGAAGGTTACGGGCATCTCAGTGCTCGGGCCGGCGGAAGCGCCGCTCGCGCTGGTGCGCGGGAGGCACCGTTTCCGGCTCCTGGTGCATGGCCGGCGCAATTCCGACATGCAGGCTTTCCTGCGCGCGATGCTCGCCAACGGTCCGAAACAGCGGGGATCGGTGCAGATCCAGCTCGATATCGATCCCCAGAGTTTCCTTTAGGGCACCCTTCTTTGCGACTTGTTTACCGCTTGCATTAGAATCGAGCGATTCGAACGATGCGAGGACCGGATGGAACTTTATTTTCCCACCGAACTGGGCGAGCAGCTTGCCTTTATCTGTGCCGCAGCGACGGCCGCTCTCGGACTTTTTGCTTTCATCTTCCCCGCCTCCATCCTGCGCCTGTCGGCGTTCCAGATCGGCGAGGTGCGGCCGGAGGGCTATGCCGCCGTCCGCTCGGCTGGCGCGCACCATTTCGGGCTTGGCCTCGCCGCCATCATGCTGGCGCAGGACTGGATCTATATGGTGCTCGGGATCGCACTCGGATTCGCGGCTCTCGGGCGTCTCGTTTCCTGCGCCTTCGACAGAGCCTTCACCCCCCGAAACATAGCATTTTTCTTACTTCAGGTTGTGCTTGCCGCAGGGCCGCTCGCCTATGTCTTCGGCACGGTTTGAAGCCACAATTTGAGACTGTGGGCGGCAGAGGCCTGAAAATCCTTCGGCTTTCGGTATAAAATGCGCTCCAAGCCCTTGCGTCGTGGGCTTTTTCCGTTATCAGGCGTGTTGCGGTGGCCTACATCCTATGCTAGACGGACCGCGAAAGTCGGAAAGGGTAGGGCGCCCGCTCTACAGGTTCTGAGAAATAATCAAACGATTTCAAGGTCTTGCTGCACCTCTCCCAAAGGGTCTGGCGCTTGGAAGGCAATACAGGGAAACTGTGCCCGTGGCTGACACGTCCCAGCTTATTTCCGGTGTAGCGGAGCGTTACGCTTCCTCGCTTTTCGAACTGGCTCTTGAGGCTGGTTCGGTCGATAAGGTCGGTGCCGATCTTGATCGGTTTCAGGCGCTGCTGGATGAAAGCGAAGACCTGCGACGTCTGGTCGCAAGCCCGGTCTTTTCCGCCGAGGAACAGCGCAACGCCGTTTCGGCCGTCGCCGACAAGGCGGGCATCGCGGGCATCGTCGCCAATTTCCTGAAAGTCGTTGCCGGCAACCGCCGTCTTTTCGCTCTGCCCGGCATGATCCGCGCCTTCCGCGTGATCGCCGCGGAGCATCGCGGAGAAATCACCGCCGAAGTCACCTCGGCGCATGCGCTTTCCGCAGCGCAGGAAACTGAACTCAAGTCGGCGCTGAAGGGCGTCACCGGCAAGGACGTCGCCATCGCCGTGACGGTCGATCCGTCGATCCTCGGCGGGCTCATCGTCAAGGTCGGTTCTCGTCAGATCGATACCTCCCTTCGCACCAAACTTTCCACCCTCAAGCTTGCATTGAAAGAGGTCGGCTGATGGATATCCGTGCAGCGGAAATTTCCGCAATTCTCAAGGACCAGATCAAGAATTTCGGCCAGGAAGCCGAGGTTTCCGAAGTCGGCCAGGTTCTCTCCGTCGGTGACGGTATCGCCCGCGTCTACGGCCTCGACAACGTTCAGGCCGGTGAAATGGTCGAGTTCCCGGGCGGCATCCGCGGCATGGCGCTGAACCTCGAAGCCGACAACGTCGGTGTGGTTATCTTCGGCTCCGACCGTGAGATCAAGGAAGGCGACACCGTCAAGCGGACCGGCGCCATCGTCGACGTTCCGGTCGGTCCGGAACTGCTCGGCCGCGTCGTCGACGCGCTCGGAAACCCGATCGACGGCAAGGGTCCGATCAATGCGACCCGCCGCGCGCGCGTCGACGTCAAGGCTCCCGGCATCATTCCGCGCAAGTCGGTGCACGAGCCGATGTCGACCGGCCTCAAGGCCATCGACGCCCTCATCCCGGTCGGCCGCGGCCAGCGCGAGCTCGTCATCGGCGACCGCCAGACCGGCAAGACCGCCATCATTCTCGACACGATCCTCAATCAGAAGCCGATCCACGACAACGGCCCGGAGAACGACAAGCTCTTCTGCGTATACGTCGCCATCGGCCAGAAGCGTTCGACCGTCGCCCAGTTCGTAAAGGTTCTCGAGGAACGCGGCGCGCTGCAATACTCGATCATCGTTGCGGCAACGGCTTCCGATCCGGCTCCGATGCAGTACCTCGCTCCGTTCGCCGGCTGCGCCATGGGTGAATATTTCCGCGACAACGGCCAGCACGCCCTGATCGGCTACGACGACCTTTCCAAGCAGGCCGTCGCATACCGCCAGATGTCGCTGCTGCTGCGCCGTCCGCCGGGCCGCGAAGCCTATCCGGGCGACGTCTTCTACCTGCATTCCCGCCTGCTGGAGCGCGCCGCCAAGCTCAACGACGACCGGGGCGCCGGTTCGCTGACCGCCCTGCCGGTCATCGAAACCCAGGGCAACGACGTTTCGGCCTTCATTCCGACGAACGTGATCTCGATCACCGACGGTCAGATCTTCCTTGAAACCGACCTGTTCTACCAGGGTATCCGCCCGGCCGTTAACGTCGGTCTGTCGGTTTCCCGCGTCGGTTCCGCCGCGCAGATCAAGGCGATGAAGCAGGTTGCCGGCTCGATCAAGGGCGAGCTTGCCCAGTATCGCGAAATGGCCGCCTTCGCGCAGTTCGGTTCGGACCTCGATGCTTCGACGCAGCGCCTTCTGAACCGTGGCGCCCGCCTGACCGAGCTGCTCAAGCAGCCGCAATTTTCTCCGCTCAAGACGGAAGAGCAGGTTGCGGTGATCTTCGCAGGCGTCAACGGCTATCTCGACAAGATCGCCGTCAGCGACGTCGGCAAGTTCGAGCAGGGCCTGCTGTCCTACCTGCGCTCCGAAGGCAAGGCGATCCTCGATACGATCCGTACCGAGAAGCAGCTTTCGGACGACACGCGCGCCAAGCTCAAGGGCGCTCTCGACAGCTACGCCAAGTCTTTCGCCTGAGACCGGATCAAAGCCTAAGGACCGATAACGGATGCCTTCACTCAAGGATCTGAAAAACCGGATCGCCTCCGTCAAGGCGACGCAGAAGATCACCAAGGCGATGAAGATGGTCGCCGCGGCGAAGCTGCGCCGTGCCCAGGAAGCGGCCGAGGCTGCCCGTCCTTATGCGGAGCGGATGAACAAGGTGCTGGCCGGCCTTTCGGCCGCCAATGCCGGCAATGCCGAAGCGCCGCTGCTGCTTGCGGGCACGGGCAAGGATCAGGTCCATCTCCTGATCGTCGCAACCGGCGAGCGCGGCCTGGCGGGGGGCTTCAACTCCTCGATCATCCGCCTTGCCCGCGATCACGCGCTGAAACTGCTTTCCCAGGGCAAGACGGTGAAAATCCTGACTGTCGGCCGCAAGGGCAACGACGTCCTGCGCCGTTCGTTCAAAGAGAACATCGTCCACTACATCACCTTCCGCGAAGTCAAGCAGCTTGGTTTCGTGCAGGCCGACGAAGTGGCGCACAAGGTGCTGGAGATGTTCAACGCCGGCGAATTCGACGTCGCGACGCTGTTCTTCGCGCGCTTCCAGTCCGTGATCTCTCAGATCGCGACCGCGCAGCAGATCATTCCGGCGAAGTTCGAGACGGCCGAGACGGCCAATGGCTCTTCCGCGCTCTACGAATACGAGCCGGGCGAACAGGAGATCCTCGAGGACCTGCTGCCCAAGAACATTGCCGTGCAGATCTTCCGGGCGCTGCTCGAAAACAACGCTTCCTTCTATGGCGCGCAGATGTCCGCAATGGACAACGCGACGCGCAATGCCGGTGAGATGATCAACAAGCTGACGCTCTCCTACAACCGTCAGCGCCAGGCGCAGATCACCAAGGAACTCATTGAAATCATTTCGGGCGCGGAAGCGCTCTGACGTAAGAAAGAGGGTAAGAATCATGGCTACCGCAACGGGCTCGTCCCTCGGCAAAGTGACCCAGGTTATCGGCGCCGTCGTCGACGTCGCTTTCGACGGCGACCTGCCGGCGATCCTGAACGCGCTTGAAACCGACAACAACGGCAACCGCCTCGTTCTCGAAGTCGCGCAGCACCTCGGCGAAAACTCCGTCCGCACCATCGCGATGGACTCGACGGAAGGTCTCGTCCGCGGCCAGCAGGTCGTCAACACGGGTGCTCCGATCTCCGTTCCGGTCGGCGACCAGACCCTCGGCCGCATCATGAACGTCATCGGCGAGCCGGTCGACGAGGCGGGACCGCTCAACACGGAAACGAAGCGCGCCATCCACCAGGATGCTCCCGCCTATGTCGAGCAGTCCACGGAAGCGCAGATCCTCGTTACCGGCATCAAGGTCGTCGATCTTCTCGCTCCTTACGCGAAGGGCGGCAAGATCGGCCTCTTCGGCGGTGCAGGCGTGGGCAAGACCGTTCTCATCATGGAACTCATCAACAACGTCGCGAAGGCGCACGGCGGTTACTCCGTGTTCGCAGGCGTCGGCGAGCGGACCCGTGAAGGCAACGACCTCTACCACGAAATGATCGAATCGGGCGTCAACAAGCACGGCGGCGGCGAAGGCTCCAAGGCCGCGCTCGTCTACGGCCAGATGAACGAGCCGCCGGGCGCCCGCGCCCGCGTCGCGCTTACGGGTCTGACCATCGCCGAGGACTTCCGCGACAAGGGCCAGGACGTTCTGTTCTTCGTCGACAACATCTTCCGCTTCACCCAGGCAGGTTCGGAAGTGTCGGCTCTGCTCGGCCGCATTCCGTCGGCCGTCGGCTATCAGCCGACGCTCGCGACCGACATGGGACAGATGCAGGAGCGCATCACCACCACCACCAAGGGCTCGATCACCTCGGTTCAGGCCATCTACGTTCCGGCCGACGACTTGACCGACCCGGCGCCGGCGACCTCGTTCGCCCATCTGGACGCAACGACCGTTCTGTCCCGTTCGATCGCCGAGAAGGGCATCTATCCGGCCGTCGATCCGCTCGACTCCACTTCGCGCATGCTTGACCCGATGGTCGTCGGCGAAGAGCATTACGAAGTCGCCCGTAAGGTCCAGACGACGCTGCAGCGCTACAAGTCGCTGCAGGACATCATCGCCATCCTCGGCATGGACGAACTGTCCGAAGAGGACAAGATGACGGTTGCCCGCGCCCGCAAGATCGAGCGCTTCCTGTCCCAGCCGTTCTTCGTCGCCGAAGTCTTCACCGGCTCGCCGGGCAAGCTGGTCGCGCTCGAAGACACGATCAAAGGCTTCAAGGGCCTCGTCAACGGCGAATACGACCACCTTCCGGAAGCCGCCTTCTACATGGTCGGCTCGATCGAGGAAGCGGTCGAAAAGGCCAAGAAGCTGGCGGAAGCCGCCTGATCCTGAACGAGATGGCGCGCGGGAGTTTTCCGGCGCGCCATCCCGCATGAAACACGAGAGCATCTTCGGCAAAGCCGATCGCCTTCGATGCTCTACCATTTGTTTTCACGCAATTCCGGACGCAAAACCGCTACGCACTTTTGCTGGAATTGCTCATAGGAAGTGGACCGTCATGGCCGACGCTTTCAACTTTGAACTGGTTTCGCCCGAGCGCCTGCTCGTCTCGGAAAAGGTCACCGAAGTGGTGATCCCGGCGACGCTTGGTGAAATGACGGTGCTGGCCAATCACGCGCCGACGATGACGACCATCAAGCCGGGCGTGGTTTCCGTGAAGCTCGCTTCCGGTCAGGTCAGCAAATACGTGGTCTTCGGCGGCTTTGCCGACATCCTGCCGACCGGCTGCACGCTGCTTGCCGAATCCGCCGTTCCGGCCAGCGAGCTGACCCGCGAGACGCTGCAGCGGCGGATCGAGACGACGCAGGCCGAGATCAACAAGGCCCAGAACGACGAACACAAGACGAAGCTGGAGCAGTTCCTGGCCGAGCTGACGCATCTCAACGGCGTCGTCATCCCGGCGTAAGCACAAGCTTTTCTCCGATGAAGTCGAGGCGGCCCGGGAGGTCGCCTTTTCTTTTGCCTATCGCTGGCCGGATAGTCGTCAGACGCCAGGGAGGTCAGACGATGCCCTCCCGCTTCGCGGGTTCGGCTCGGGCTGGCGGCAATTCATCGTCATGATCCGGCCGGCTTGTATCTCCGCGGGCAACAGTTTAGCCATCTGAGGCGGAGGAAGGCGATGATAGACAAGTTGGAATTCTTCATTGCGCTTGCGCGCGAGGGGCATTTCGGCCGGGCAGCCGAGGAGTGCGGTATCTCGCAGCCGTCGCTTTCGGCTGCGATCCGCCAACTCGAGGAGCAGCTCGGCGTGCAGCTCGTTCTGCGCGGGTCGCGCTTCCAGGGCTTGACCCCGGAAGGACAGCGAGTGCTGGAATGGGCGCGGCGGATCGTCGGCGACGCGCGCACGATGCGCGAAGAGATGCGCGCGGCGCGAAAGGGTCTCGCCGGACACATCCGGCTGGCGGTCATACCGACCGCGCTTGCCATGGTGCCGCGCCTGACCGAGCCATTTCAGGAGAGGCATCCCGATGTCACCTTTTCGGTGGTTTCCCGCAATTCGCTGCAGGTGCTGAGCCAACTCGACAATTTCGAGATAGATGTGGGCATCACCTATCTCGACAACGAGCCTCTCGGCCGCGTGACCAGCGTGCCGCTCTATTTCGAGCGTTACAATCTCGTGACCGCAGTGGGGACGCCGTTTGCCGATCGCGAAAGCGTGACGTGGAAGGAAATGGCCGATCTTAGGCTCTGTCTATTGACGCCGGACATGCAGAACCGCCGGATCATCAACCAGCATCTCGCGGATGCCGGGATCAGCGTGGAGCCGATGCTCGAATCGAATTCCATGGTCGTGCTTCTGTCGCATGTCGGCACCGGCCGCTGGGCGAGCATCATGCCGCGCAATGTGGCGCGTTCTTTCGGATTCGCCAGGCAAATCCGCACGATCCCGATCGTAGAGCCTGAGGCGAGCCATGTCGTCGGGCTTGTCGCCGCGCATCGGGAGCCTTTCACACCGCTGGTTTCCGCATTGCTTCACGAAGCCAGAAGCCTGGCGCCCGACGCCATGGCTTGATAGGTTTTTTCTATCGCCTGACCGATCTCCTTTATTGACGGTTGCCGCATGGGTTGCGAGACTCCATGTCACAGGCGAAGTGCGACTGTCGTACAGCTTCGCCAGCTTTCTGATCCCGCAGATCTTGCGACGGCCCCGGCGTTGAAACGAGGGATAAGGGATCAGCCGGGAGGCAAGAATATGAATATGCGCATTTCCGCCGGTGAGTTCACCGAGCGGTCGCTTCAGATCATCAGGGATCTGAAGCATCTGGAAGGGCCGATGCTGCCGATCCTGCATGCGATCCAGGCAGAGTTCGGCTACGTGCCGGATGAGGTGAAGCCGATCATCGCCAGCGAGCTCAACCTGTCGCGCGCCGAAGTGCACGGCGTGGTCACCTTCTATCACGAGTTCCGCGACCATCCGGCCGGCCGGCACGTTTTGAAACTCTGTCGCGCCGAAGCCTGCCAGTCGATGGGCAGCGACCGCATCGCGGATCGCGTGCGGCAGCTTCTCGGCATCGACTTTCACCAGACGACCCTCGACGGCGCGGTGACGCTGGAGCCGGTCTACTGTCTCGGGCTCTGCGCCTGCGCGCCCGCCGCCATGCTGGACGGCGAGGTCTATGGCCGGGTCGACGAGCACTGTCTTGGCGAAATCGTCGCGGAGTTAAGCCGATGACGGTCAAGATTTTCGTGCCGCGCGATGCCGCAGCGCTCGCGCTCGGAGCCGAAAAGGTGGCGAAGGCGATTACCCAGGAGATCGCAGCCCGCGGCCTCGATGCGAAAGTGGTGCGCAACGGCTCGCGCGGCATGTTCTGGCTGGAGCCGCTGGTCGAGGTCGAGACCGAAAAGGGACGCATCGCCTATGGCCCGGTCAAGGCAGGCGATGTGTCAGGCCTTTTCGATTCCGGTCTGCTGCAGGGCGGAGCGCATGAACTCTCGATCGGGCCGACCGAGGAAATTCCCTTCCTCAGAGAACAGACGCGGCTGACCTTCGCCCGCTGCGGCATCACCGATCCGCTGTCGATCGAGGACTATCGCAGGTATCGCGGGTTTGCTGGCCTTGAAAAGGCGATTGCCACGACGCCGGCCGATATCGTCAGGCAGGTCACCGACAGCGGGCTTCGCGGCCGCGGCGGGGCGGGCTTTCCGACCGGCATCAAGTGGAAGACGGTGATGGATGCGGCGGCTAGCCAAAAATACATCGTCTGCAATGCCGACGAGGGCGACAGCGCCACGTTTGCCGACCGGATGATCATGGAAGGCGATCCCTTCGTGCTGATCGAAGGCATGGCCATAGCGGGCATCGCGACGGGCGCCACCAAGGGCTATATCTATACCCGCTCGGAATATCCGCATGCGATCGCCACGATGACGGAGGCGATCGAGATCGCCCGGGCGGCGGGCATTCTCGGCCTGTCCGTCATGGGTTCGGCTCACGCATTCGATCTCGAAGTCCGCTCCGGCGCCGGCGCCTATGTCTGCGGCGAGGAGACCTCGCTGCTCAATTCGCTCGAAGGCAAGCGCGGCATCGTGCGCGCCAAGCCGCCGCTGCCGGCATTGAAGGGCTTTCTCGGCCGGCCGACGGTGGTCAACAACGTCATCTCGCTCGCCTCCGTGCCGGTCATCATGGACCGGGGTGCGGAGTATTATAAGAACTTCGGCATGGGGCGTTCGCGCGGCACGATCCCGATCCAGATCGCCGGCAATGTCAAGCATGGCGGACTCTACGAAGTCGCCTTCGGCCTGACGCTCGGCGAGATTGTCGATCGGATCGGCGGCGGAACCGCGACCGGCCGGCCGGTGAAGGCGGTGCAGGTGGGCGGCCCCCTCGGCGCCTATTTTCCGCGCGCTCTGTTCGATACGCCGTTCGATTACGAAGCCTTCGCGGCAAAGGACGGGCTGATCGGCCATGCCGGCATTACCGTCTTCGACGATACGGCCGATATGCTGAAGCAGGCCCGCTTTGCGATGGAATTCTGCGCCATCGAGAGCTGCGGCAAGTGCACGCCCTGCCGCATCGGCTCGACGCGCGGCGTGGAAACGGCCGACAAGATCAAACAAGGCATCGAGCCGGAGAAGAACAAGGCGCTGCTGGCAGACCTCTGCAACACGATGAAATTCGGCTCGCTCTGCGCGCTCGGCGGCTTCACGCCCTATCCTGTCATGAGTGCGATGACGCATTTCCCGGAGGACTTTTCGCCGGCGCCGATGGTGGAGGCTGCGGAATGAGGAGCGATCTGCAAAGCAGACGAAAAGCCAGTGATTTGGCTTTCCGAGCGACGAATGCCCGGAGCGATAGCGAAGGGCGGGTGGCGAAACCCCTCCCGCTCGCTTTGCTCGCCGCCCTCCCCACAGGTGGGAGGGCTCAATATGCGGCGCCGTCGCCATTCAAATCGAGGCAGAGCGGAGCCGCGAGACTTCTCCCCCCTTGTGGGGGAGATGGCCGGCAGGCCAGAGGGGGTGTTTCGGCTCCCACGTTGAAACTTCCCAACAAGGAGGCACACAATGTCCCTCGTTCATGAAATCGACTACGGCACGCCGGCATCGCGGTCCGAAGCCCAGGTGACGCTCACCATCGACGGTCGCCAGATCACCGTGCCGGAAGGCACGTCGGTCATGCGCGCCTCGATGGAAGCCGGCATCAAGGTGCCGAAGCTCTGCGCCACCGACATGGTGGATGCCTTCGGCTCCTGCCGCCTCTGTCTCGTGGAGATCGAAGGCCGGGCCGGAACGCCCTCATCCTGCACCACGCCGGTCATGCCGGGCATGGTCGTCCACACGCAGACCGGCCGGCTGAAGGACATCCGCCGCGGCGTGATGGAGCTCTATATTTCCGACCACCCGCTCGACTGTCTCACCTGCGCAGCCAATGGCGATTGCGAACTGCAGGACATGGCAGGCGCCGTGGGCCTTCGCGACGTACGTTACGGCTATGACGGCGACAACCATGTCAAGGCGCGCAACAATGGCGAGATCAACGTCAAGTGGATGCCGAAGGACGAGTCGAACCCTTATTTCACTTATGATCCGTCGAAATGCATCGTCTGCTCCCGCTGCGTGCGCGCCTGCGAAGAGGTGCAGGGCACGTTCGCGCTGACGATAGAGGGTCGCGGTTTCGGCTCGCGCGTCTCGCCCGGCATGCACGAGCATTTCCTCGATTCCGAATGCGTCTCCTGCGGCGCCTGCGTGCAGGCCTGCCCGACCGCGACGCTGACCGAGAAATCGGTCATCGCCATCGGTCAACCGGAGCATTCGGCGGTCACCACCTGCGCCTATTGCGGCGTCGGCTGCTCCTTCAAGGCGGAAATGCGCGGCGAGGAGCTCGTGCGCATGGTGCCTTACAAGGATGGCCAGGCGAACCGCGGCCATTCCTGCGTCAAGGGACGTTTCGCTTACGGTTACGCGACCCACAAGGACCGCATCCTCAACCCGATGATCCGCGAGAAGATCTCCGATCCCTGGCGGGAAGTGACCTGGGAAGAGGCTTTCGCGCATGTGGCATCCGAATTCCGCCGCATCCAGTACCAGTATGGCCGAGATGCGGTCGGCGGCATCACCTCCTCGCGTTGCACCAACGAGGAAACCTACCTCGTCCAGAAGCTGATCCGCGCCGGCTTCGGCAACAACAATGTCGATACCTGCGCCCGAGTTTGTCATTCGCCGACGGGCTATGGCCTCGGCCAGGCCTTCGGCACCTCGGCCGGCACGCAGGATTTCGACTCGGTCGAGCATTCGGATGTCGTGATCGTCATCGGTGCCAATCCGACCGACGGGCATCCGGTCTTCGGCTCGCGGCTCAAAAAGCGGCTGCGCCAGGGCGCCAAGCTGATCGTCATCGATCCGCGCCGCATCGATCTCGTGCGCACGCCGCATGTGGAAGCGGCCTACCATTTGCCGCTGCAGCCGGGCACGAACGTCGCGGTGCTCACTGCGCTTGCCCATGTCATCGTCACCGAAGGTCTGTTCGACGAAAAATTCATCCGCGAGCGCTGCGACTGGTCGGAGTTCGAGGATTGGGCGGCTTTCGTCTCAGAGGAGCAGCACAGCCCGGAAGCGACGGAAAAATTCACCGGGGTTCCGGCCGATCTCGTTCGTGGCGCGGCCCGGCTTTATGCCACGGGCGGCAACGGCGCGATCTATTACGGCCTCGGCGTCACCGAACACAGCCAGGGCTCGACGACCGTGATGGCGATTGCCAACCTTGCCATGGCTACCGGCAATATCGGCCGCCCCGGCGTCGGCGTGAACCCGCTGCGCGGCCAGAACAACGTGCAGGGCTCCTGCGACATGGGCTCGTTTCCGCACGAGCTGCCGGGCTATCGCCACATCTCCGACGATGCGACCCGCGACATTTTCGAGAAGCTCTGGGGTGTCACGCTCAACAACGAGCCGGGCCTGCGCATCCCCAACATGCTGGATGCCGCCGTCGAGGGCACGTTCAAGGGCATCTACATCCAGGGTGAGGACATCCTGCAGTCCGACCCCGATACCAAGCACGTTTCCGCCGGCCTCGAAGCCATGGAATGCGTCGTGGTCCACGACCTCTTCCTCAACGAGACCGCCAACTACGCGCATGTCTTCCTGCCGGGTTCGACCTTCCTCGAAAAGGACGGCACGTTCACCAATGCCGAGCGCCGAATCAACCGTGTCCGCAAGGTCATGAGCCCGAAGAACGGTTACGGCGATTGGGAAGTGACGCAGAAGCTTGCCCAGGCCATGGGGCTCAACTGGAACTACGCGCATCCGTCCGAGATCATGGACGAGATCGCGGCGACGACGCCGAGCTTCGCCAGCGTTTCCTACGACTATCTCGACAAAATGGGTTCGGTTCAGTGGCCCTGTAACGAGAAGTTCCCGGAAGGCTCGCCGATCATGCATGTCGACGGCTTCGTGCGCGGCAAGGGCAAGTTCATCCGCACGGAATATGTCGCGACCGACGAACGCACCGGCCCGCGCTTCCCGCTGCTGCTCACCACCGGCCGCATCCTCAGCCAGTACAATGTCGGCGCCCAGACCCGACGCACGGAAAACGTCACCTGGCATGCGGAAGACCGGTTGGAAATCCATCCGCATGACGCCGAGCAGCGCGGTATCAAGGACGGCGACTGGGTGAAGCTCGCCAGCCGTTCGGGCGACACGGCGCTGCGCGCGCTGATCACCGATCGCGTGGCGCCGGGCGTGGTCTATACGACCTTCCATCATCCGGACACACAGGCGAACGTCATCACCACCGACTTCTCCGACTGGGCGACGAATTGCCCGGAATACAAGGTGACGGCGGTGCAGGTCTCGCCTTCCAACGGTCCGACCGAATGGCAGAGCGATTACGACGAGCTCACGCGCCGCTCGCGGCGGATTGCGGGGAAGCTGGAGGCGGCTGAGTAGTGTTTTTTGTCAGCCGCTCCACCCCCCTCTGCCCTGCCGGGCATCTCCCCCTCAAGGGGGGAGATCGAATCGCGGCAACGTTTCGTCTCCAACGAGAGTGGAAGATTGGGGGAAGCCGGCAAGTCTTGCCAATCTCCCCCCTTGAGGGGGAGATGCCCGGCAGGGCAGAGGGGGGTATTTCGTGACCCACTTCAAAACCACCGCCGCAGCTCCCGAGATCGTCCGCCGCAACGGCGTCGTCCGCGCCGGTTCGCGGGTGGTGCCGGAAGAGGTGCCGGTCGCCTTTTCCTATGGCGGTTCCACGCATGCCGTGATGATGGGCACGCCGGCCGATCTCGATGATTTCGCAGTCGGCTTCAGCCTGACGGAGGGCATCATCGCCTCGATGGCGGAGATCGAGGCGATCACCGTCGTCGATGAAGGCCGGGGCCTCGACGTGCAGGTGACGCTCGCGGAAGAGAAGGAAGACGCATTGCGCGCCCGCCGACGTCATATGGCCGGGCCGGTCGGTTGCGGCCTTTGCGGCATCGAGTCGATCGACCAGGCGATACGGCCCGTGCCGGATGTCTCTTCCGTGCCGTTGGCGCTGACGACGAAGGACGTGGCGGAGGCGGCCGCGGCGCTCAACAGCGCACAACCGCTGCACCACGAGACCCATGCTGTGCACGGCGCCGGCTTTTTCGTGCCGGGGCAGGGGCTCGTTGCCGTTCGCGAGGATGTCGGTCGCCACAACGCCCTCGACAAGTTGGCCGGTGCGGTCATCCGCAAGGGTGTGAAGGGTTCGGACGGAGTGGTGGTCGTCACCAGCCGCATCTCGGTCGAGATGGTGCAGAAGACGGCGATCCTCGGAAGCCCGGTTCTGATCGCCATTTCCGCACCGACCGCGCTTGCCATCCGTACGGCGGAGGACGCAGGCATGACCCTCATCGCGCTGACGCGGGGTGAGGATTTTGAGATTTTCACGCGTACCGATCGCATTGCCACCGGAGTTGTCGCCGATGTCGCATGATAAGAGCCCGGAGCAGCTGGTGCTCGACAAGCTTGTCCGGATGGCGAACCAGATCGCCACCTTCTTCATGTCGCAGCCGGAGAACGTGCGTGCGGAAGGCGTGGCGACCCATATCAACAAGTTCTGGGCGCCGCGTATGCGCCGGCAATTCTTCGAGCACCTCGACAAGGGCGGAGAGGGCCTCCTGCCGCTCGTCATCGAGGCTTCGACGCTGATCCGCCGGCCGGAAGCCAAGGTCGGATCGGGCATCGGCGTCGGGGAGGATGCAAAGGAAGGTGCGCCCGGCGGCAAGGATCCGGGCGCAGGAGAATCGCTCTCCGAACCGAGTATTCCGGGGAGCGCGGCTTAGCTTCTTCGCGGCGACGCGCTTTACTCGGACCTAAGGCCATGACTCAGAAAACCGCAGCGGTTCACGCTGCGGGGTTTTTCGGGTGAAGGGACTTTAGAAATTTTCCCATTCCTGGGCCTTCACCTTCAGGTTCGCATGCGCCAGGCGCAACGGCGTCACATGGGCGTGGGCCGGGCGTGTCTCCCGTGCCACCGGCCTGGCTTCCGGCTGGCCGCCGACATCGAACTGCGAGAGCAGAACCCGGAGGCTTTCGGCCTCGCCGGCCAGCGAATGGCTCGCGGCCGTGGTTTCCTCCACCATCGCGGCGTTCTTCTGGGTCGCCTGGTCCATGTGATTGACCGCCTGGCTGATTTCCCGAAGGCTGGCGGCCTGTTCGCGCGAGGCCTCGACGATGGCCGTCACATTGGCGTGGATTTCCGTCACCTGGCCGGCGATCTCACGCAGCGCCGTTCCGGTCCGGCCGACGAGGCTGACACCGCTCGAAACCTGCTGGCTCGACGTGTTGATCAGCGTCTTGATTTCCTTCGCCGCTTTGGCGGAGCGTTGCGCCAGTTCGCGCACCTCTTGGGCGACGACCGCAAAGCCCTTGCCCGCCTCGCCGGCGCGTGCGGCCTCCACTCCGGCGTTGAGCGCCAGAAGGTTGGTCTGGAACGCGATATCGTCGATCACGCCGATGATGTTGGTGATCTCCCCGGAGGACTGGGCGATCTGGTCCATGGCTGCGATCGCGTCCCGGACAACGAGGCCGGATTGCTCGGCATGTTCCTTGGTGTGGGTCACGAGCCTGCCGGCCTCGTCGGCGCGGCGGCTCGAATCGCCGACCGTGTTGGTGACCTGCTCTAGTGCCGCCGCCGCCTCTTCCAGCGAGGCAGCCTGCTGTTCGGTCCGTTTCGCGAACTCGGTGGAGGCGTCACGAACCTCGTTCGACGCAGCGGCGATGCCGGCGGCATTCTTGCCGACGACCTGCATGGCGTCGCGCAGCTTGGCGGCGACGGTGTTGAAGTCGTGGCGGACCGTTTCCATCGTCGGCACGAAGGGCGTGCCGAGGCTCTGGTCGAGCTTGCCGTCGGCCAGGTCGAGCAGACCCTTGCCGAGTTGGCCGATGGCGCTCATGCGGGGCGTCACGTCGGTCGCGAACTTCACGACCTTGGTCACCTTGCCGCTCATGTCGCGGATCGGGTTGTAGGCCGCCTGGATCCAGATCTCCTTGCCGTGCTTGCCGTAACGCACGAACTCGTCCGCAATGAATTCGCCATCCGCGAGCCGCTTCCAGAATGCCCGGTATTCCTCCGAGGCGGCATAGGCCGGATCGCAGAACATGCGGTGATGCTTGCCCTTGATCTCCGAAAGATCGTAGCCGAGACCCTTGCAGAAATTTTCGTTGGCGGTGAGGATTTCGCCTTCCGGCGTGAATTCGATCACCGCCTGCGACCGTCCGATCGCCGCGAGCTTGCTGGCATCCTCGACAGCGGCGAGCTTGATCGCCGTGATATCGGTTGCAAACTTGATCACCTTGTAAGGCTTGCCGCCGCGGAAGACCGGGTTGTAGGAAGCCTGTATCCAGATATCCTTGCCGGACTTGGTAATCCGCTTGTATTCCCGCGCGTCGAATTTGCCGGCGGCGAGATTGGCCCAGAACGCCCGGTATTCCTCGGAGGCCGCATAATCGGGATCGCAGAACATGCGATGATGCTTGCCCTGGATTTCCGGCAACGCGTAGCCTAGCGCCTGACAGAAGTTCGCGTTGGCGTTGAGTATCCTGCCCGTCAAATCGAACTCAATGACGGCCTGTGACCGCGATATAGCATCGACCACGTGGAGAGCCTCCACGGCCTTACCTATCCCCAGCATCCCTATCTCCTTGAAAAGACGAAACCTAGTTACCTCTCCCGGTTTCGATCCTTCAGACCCTCCATGTGCGGCGGCTCTGAAATGTAACCCTTGGCTGCATTAGTGCATCGAAATATTAATAGGTAATTTAAGTAAATCGAAAATATCTGTTCTGCCGAATAAATCGGGATCGAAGACGTGTTCTTGTCTGAGGGGCATGAAAAAGGCCGCCGGAAATCCATCCGGCGGCCCGTGTTTGTTTCAGGCCGTCACCACGGCCCAGGTAGGCGGCAAAGGTTTCAGGCAGCCAGATCTTCGGCTTCGTTGCCCTTGAACATCTTGGCAAGGTTCAGGAAGCAGATCATGCCGTTTTCGTTGGCAATGATCCCTTCGGAGAAGGATTTGTCGAAGGAAGCGGAGATTTCCGGAACCGGCTGAACCTGACTGGAGGGAATGGTCAGAATATCGGAGACGCGGTCGACCAGCATCCCGATGATCATGTTATGGACTTCGGCCACGACGATGGCGCTGCGCTCATTGGCGACCGTACTCTTCATGCCGAGCTTGTAGGCGAGGTCGATGATCGGGATCACGGAACCGCGCAGGTTCATGACGCCGATCACGTCGGCGGGCGCATGCGGGATCGGCGTCGAAGGCGCCCAGCCGCGGATCTCGCGGATCGTCGTCGTCTTCACGCAGAACTCCTGATCGTGCAGGCGAAATGCAATGATCTCCAGCGTTTCGCCGCCGTAGCTTGTGGAGTTGATCGTCGTAGCCATCAGAATTCTTTCCAACTATCCGGTGCCTGGGCGGGAGCGGCGGCAGCGATGTGGAGCGCGCGACCGTTGCCGTGGTTTTGCGTGCCAGGAATGCAAAGGTCGTGCATCAGGTTACGCTTCGACAATCCTATGCGAAGAGTGTTGCCCAAATCTGAATGAAAAATGCGGAGTTTTGCCTGTCGGGATATTACGCCGACCGGGTGGGGCGGTCGAGCACACGCCGGCCGAAGAGGCTTGCCGTGAGTTCCACCATGATGCGGGCGCTTCGGCCGCGATCGTCCAGGAAAGGATTGAGCTCGACGAGATCCAGCGAGCAGACGAGCCCGGTATCGTGCAGCATCTCCATGATCAGGTGCGCTTCGCGGAAAGTGGCGCCGCCCGGCACGATCGTGCCCACCCCCGGCGCGATATCCGGATCAAGGAAATCGACATCCAGGCTGACATGCAAAAGGCCGTTCGCGGCGCTCACCGTTTCGATCACCTGGCGCATGATCGCGGCAATGCCGTGCTCGTCGATGGCGCGCATGTCGAAGACATTGACGCCGTGTTCGGCGATGAGCTTCCGCTCGATCTCGTCGACGGACCGGATGCCGACCTGGAAAACGTGTCTCGGGTTCACCATCGGCCGGTCTTGGTCGAGGATGGGGGCGAATTCCGCATGGCCGGTAAAGAAGGCGACCGGCATGCCGTGGATATTGCCGGAGGGCGAGGTTTCCGGCGTATTGAAATCCGCATGCGCATCGACCCAGAGCACGAAAAGCGGCCGGCCGATTTCGGCGGCGTAACGCGCCATGCCGGGCACGCTGCCCATGGAAAGGCTGTGATCGCCGCCCATGATGACCGGAATAAAGCCGGCCCTGGCCTTCTCATAGGTCCGGCTTTCGAGCGCCCGCGCAAATGCGCCGACGACGGGCAGGTTCTTCGCATCCCGCCGGTCTTCGAGATCGGCGGCCGGCTCCGGGCGGAGATCGCCGCTGTCGCTCACACGGAAGCCGAGGCCTTCCAGCGCCTTGGCGATGCCTGCCAGCCGGAAGGCGGCCGGGCCCATGGCGCAGCCGCCGCGGCCGGAGCCCTCTTCCAGAGGAACGCCGATCAGTGTGATGTCCTTGGAGGTCATTCTCTTCTCCTGGGGGCAGGCAGGACCAAATGGCTATGAAATCAGTATTCGCGCTCGTAAAAGATGCCGGCCTTGCCGCCTTCCGTGCCCGCGCCTGCCTTGAGTTTCACGCCGCGGCCGATATCGAGGTTGATCGTGGCTTCTGCTCCGCCCGAACCGCCCTGCTCGACCTGCACATAGGTGCGGTTGTTGATGTAGCGGCCGACCGATACGGTCGTCTGGCCCGTTTCGTCGGTGTTGATGTCGAGATCATCGACGCCGAGATTGCTGCGCAGCGTTTCGAGAAGCGAGGTGGAGCCGCCGCCGGCGAGCTGGGTGACGGCATCGGCGAGCTGGGCGATCTGCAGCGGCGAAAGCCGCGACATGGACTGGCCGAATATCAGCCGCGCCAGAACCTCGTCCTGCGGCAAGGCGGGCGAGGAGGAGAAGGTGATGGTCGGATCGTTCGCCACGCCCGTGACGTTCACCGTGATCGTCGTCTGGGCGGACGTCGTGGTGGCTTCCATGTTCAGGACCGGGATCAGGCCGCCCCCGAAGGTGATGTCGCCTTCGGTGAAATCGAGGCGCTTGGCGAGGATGACGATGCGCCCGCGGCGCATCTCGAAGCCGCCCGCGACGATCGGCGCCACCGCCGTGCCCGTGACGGTCAGCTCGCCGCCGAGCTCCGCATCGATGCCGCGGCCGCGGACGAATATGCCGTTGGGAGCGCTGATCTGCAGGTTGAGCGCGATCGGTCTCGAACTGCCCGTTGCATCTTTCGGCCGCAGCTCCTCCATCTGGCGCAGCACGTCCGGCGGGGCGTTGCGGTGGCGAATGTCGATGGCGGTGAGCGAGGTCGGAAGACGCGCGGGCACGGTGATCGCGGCCTTGGTGAGCGTCACCCGGCCGCCGAGAACCGGGCCGGAGGTCAGCGGTCCGGTGATCGTCAAGGCGCCGTCGGCCGTCGCGGCAAACAGCGTGCCGTCGGCATAGGTCGCCTGCGCAAGCGTGATCCTCAGGTCTGCCGGAAAGCCGGAGCCGGGCGCGATGCCGACCGAGCCCTGGGCGGATATGGTGCCGCCGCCGGAAAGCCGGCCGGAAAGCCTGGAAATGTTGGCGCTATTGCCGTCGAAGGAGACGTTGGCGGCAAGATCGGTCACTGCAAGGTTACGCCGCACATCGACAAACCGCGCGCCGGAAGAGGAGGCGGTGCCGGTGATCGCCGGTGCGGCCGCCGTACCCCTGATGGCGACGTCGACATTGCCGGTCCCTTCCAGCACGAAGCCCTGTGCCGCAAGCTGCCCGGCCAAGATGGAGAAGGGCAGTTGGCCGTTGAATTGCAGGTCGAGCGGCTTCTGGTCCGCAAGCGAAACCGAACCGCGGCCCGATAGCGAGATGCCGCCCCCGCCCGAAAGGCGGGTCTCGACCGTGACCGTGCCGTTCTGGAAGGTGCCATTGGCGGTGATGTTCAGTGCCGCAAGGCCTGCGGATGCGGTCTGGCTGACGCCGGCATCCGCCCAGCGAAGGTCATAACGGACAGCCGGCGCCTCCGGCGTACCGGTCGCGGTGACCGTGCCGGAAATCGTGCCGCGGGCGCCGAGGCTCGGCGCGAAAGCGTTGATCAGGCCGGCGGGCACGGCATTGGCGCGGGCGTTGATGTCGAGGGCCGGAACGCCGTTCTGAAGGATGACGCGTCCCGTGGCGGAGAGGTCGAGACCGTCCGAACCCGTCAGGCGGGTCGCGTCTAACGCGACTGTCCCGCCCGCGAAGCTTCCGCTTGCCTGAAGGCGAAACGGACTGATGCCAGCATCGCGCGTCTGGCGAAGCTGTGCATCACTCCATTCAAGATCATAGCGGATAGAGGGAGCGGAAGTGGTGCCGGTCGCATTGACGGTGCCGGAAATCGTGCCCGCCGCGTTGATTGCCGGAACGAAGGCGTTGAGCAGGTTCGCGGGCAGCGCCTTGATATTGGCGGTCAGATCGAGCGCCGAACCGGCCGTGCCATTGACGGTGACGCTGCCGTTGCCGGTTGCAAGCGTCAGGTCGGCAAGACGGGCGCCGCCATCGGCAATGGCGATGCGGGTCGGCGCGGCAAGCCGGATCGGTATGTTGCGCGGCGAGGCGGTAAAACTTTCGATCCCGACCGAAATATCCGCACCGGTCTGGACATCGCCGACGGCATTGAGCGGCGCGTTGTCATATTGGGCCGCGAGGTTGAAGCTTGTCCTGTTGTCGCCGTGGCTGACGTCGAGGTTGATGTCGTTGACGCCGACCGAACCCGCGCCGATGCGGGCGGCGCGCACGGTGCCTTCGGCCGCAATTGCCTTGATGTCGGGAACCGCAAGGTCGATATTCGGCTGCGCGATCTCGATCGAGCCGCGGCGGAGCGCATTGCCGGATGCCCTGACCACGGCGCCGGCCCGGCCGTCCGTATTGCTGAGCATGACCGTGCCGCGCAGATCGCCCTGCGCCAGCTGGCCGGCGAGGGCGGCCAGCAGCGAGACATCGGGAAAATCGAAGGTCAACTGGCCTTCCGGAAGAAATTCAGGCGAGAAATTCAACGCGCCGTTGAGCCTGTTGGGACCGACTTCGACATTGATTGCCGGTGCGCTTGTGCGGCCTTCGGTCGAGGCCACGTCGGCATTGATGCGGATCGGCTGGCTGTCCAGCGATCCCGTGGCCGCCAGCTTGCCCTTGGGCGCATTCGGATCGGCCGTTCCGTCCAGGGTCAGGCTCAGGTCCTGCAGCCTGCGGCCGGCCATCCGCGCATCGGCGGAGTTGACGATCGCCTTGACACCCACCGCGGTTATCGGACCGTTGGCAGAAATATCGAACCCTGCGGCCCCTTCGGCCTCCGGCAGCCAGCGCTTCAGGTCCGGCACACGGCCGGCGAGGCGGCCGGTCACGTTCTGGTTTTCGAGCAGGACGCTGCCGTGCGCCTCGACCGCATTGGATCGCATCACGAAGTTCTCGAGGCTCACGCGGCCGCCGGTGACCGCGTTGACATAGCCTTCGGCCGAGAGCTTGCCTTCGAACTTGGAGACCAGAGAAGGCGGCAGCACGGTGGGATTGGCGAAGATGCGGAAATTGCCGGTCACCGCCTGTTTCGACATGTCGTATGCGCCTGAAAGCGTACCGTTCACGTTGGGGCTGTCGAAGGTTGCCGCATCGAGGCCGATTGCCGGAGGAGCAAGCCTCAGCGGCGCATCGAGCGTCACCGGCCCGCGAATGATCCGGTCGAGATCGTCGCTTGCAAAATCCGTGCGCGCCACGGTGAACCGGCTGCGGATGCTGCCCGTGCGGTTGACGAGATTGAGATCTTCGCTTTCCGCCTGCAGGCGGATCTGACCGAAGCGGCCCTGAGGCAGTTCGGCGGCGTTCAGCGCGGCGGTGGCATTGAAACGCGCCGCGGAAGCGGCGCCCGTAAGGGTGAAGTTGATGCTCTCGAAGGAGAAGCGGCTTTCCTGGCCGTTGATAGGCCAGACGAAATCCACTGGGCCGTTGGTGCCGGTAAGGCCTGCAGTCAGGCTGTTGTCGCCGGTCGGATCCCAGGCCCCCTTTGCGGAAACCCTCACGGCGCCGGAGACAAGATCGCCGCGTTCGATGTCCACACGGCCGGACGGCGCGTAGACTGCGGCGATGTTGATATCCGTCGTGCCGTCGAACAAGGGACGGAAGGCAGGCGGCAGCAGCGTGGCGAGTTGGCCGCCGCCGGTCACCTCGACGCGATGCCGGCCGTTGTCGACCAGCATATGCTTGCCGTCGACCGCGATCACCGGCGTGCCGCCGACGCTGCCCTGCAATTTGCCGGCCCAGTTGGAAAGCGGTCCTTCGCCGTCGAGGGCCAACTGGACCGCCGGAGCGCCGGGCAGCCGCAGGAGACGGGCAAGCAGGCCGCCCTGCGGCTCGGAAACCGACGCTTTCAGGGTCAGGCGGTTCTCGGAAGGCGCATAGACCACGTCGGCGGCGGCCTTCGCGTCCGGTTCGTCCTTGCGGGTCGCCTCGAGATCGAGCGAGATGTCGGGACCGGTCGCGTTGATCGAGCCCTTGACCGAAAGCGAGAAATCCCGTCCGCCCGAAAGCGCCTGGGAGAGGTTGATGTCCGGCAGGTCGATCTGCGCCACGCGGATGCCGACCGGCAGCGGCGATCCCGAGGATGTCGACGTAGTCTGCGCCGGAGCCGGCGTTTTCGGCGGCCTCGGTGGGCGGATGAAGTTCACCGTCTCGGCGGAAATATGCTCGGCGCGGAAAACGCCGCCGACGAGTGCGGCCGGCGACCAGTCGATCTTGATGCCGCCGATCTGGGCATAGGGGCCTGCCTCGTCGGAAAGCGTGAGCGCGTCGATGCGCAGATCGCCGGTCAGAAGGCCTTCGGGCCGCGAGAAGGTTATGGTCCGGTCCGGGGTGGAGACGATCGCCGATATGCGGTCTGCCGCCACCCGCCCACCGACCGGGGTCAGCGCCACGAAAAGTATTACACCGAGCGCCATGACGAACAGGATCGCGACCGCGCCCAGCGCAGCCTTCAAGATCCATTTCAACAGGCGAACCATCAGCGTCATGCCCGGTCTCGTCACCCTCTCAAACTGCCCTTCAGAATGCCTGCCCTATGCCTGCATAGATACCGTATTGGCTACCGCCGTCATAACGCTGCAATGGAATTGCAACGTCCAATCGGAGCGGCCCGAAAGGCGTGGCATATCGCACGCCGATCCCCGCGCCAGTTCGTATATCAGAAAAATCAGGCATGATTCCGGTCGATACCGTACCGACATCTATAAAAGGTACAATGCCTATGTTTTCTGACACTTTTACCCTCACTTCGAAAGATCCCAGTGCATAGGATCGTCCGCCGGTGGCCTCGTCGTCGCTGTTATAGGGCGAAATCTCCCGGTAGGAATAACCGCGTACCGACCCTCCGCCTCCGGCGAAGAAGCGCCGCGTCGCGGGGATGCTTGCAAGACCGTCCCCGCCGACGAGCGCGCCTGCCGCAAGCCGTCCGGCAAGCACGACGCCATCCTCCTCCCCGAAGCTGAGATAGCTGGAGATGGAGCCTTCGAATGACGAAAAGACCGTATTGTTCAGAACCTCGTAGCTCGGCTTTGCCGCAAGGGTCGCGTGATAGCCTTCCGTGGGGTCCAGCTTGTTGTCGCGGGCGTCGCGCTCGAAGCCGAGCGGCAGGCTGACGGTGACATATTCGTTCTTGCCGAAGGCGTCGTCGGTATGGATCCAGGCCACTTCGCCGCCGGCAGTGAGCTTGTCCCTCTCGTTCAGCTCGTAGGAAATGCCGGCCGAATAGGTGACCGACTGCGCCTCGTAGGCATCCGGCGTCTCGCTCTTGGCTTCCAGGCGGGATTCGAATGTCGCCTCCGGCACGAAGGCGCCGGGCTTGGTGTAGATGATGCCGGCGGAATAGTCGTAGGTCGTCAGATCGGTCGTCGCCCCGATGCCGGAAACCTTCCCCTCGATGCGCAGCGATTCGGCCTCGCCGAAAAGGTTGCGGTGCCCCCAATATCCCTGGAGGCCGACGCCGTCGAGCGAGGAATATTCGGCGCCGAAGCCGAAATAGCGATGCTTGCCTTCCGAAACCTCGATGGTCAGCGGCAGCGAACCATCCGGTGCCAGCTTGTCCGCCTCGCGGATCGTCACGCTCGAAAAGACGCCGAGTTCGCGCAGTCGGTCGTTGGCCTTCTTCAACTGTTCGGGCGAATAAGGACCGCCTCTGTCGAGTCGCGAATAGCGGCCGATGAAAGCGGCGTCGACGCTGCGCGATCCCTTGACCGCCACGGCGCCAAACGGAGCCACGGGGCCGCCGACGGCGCCGAGCACCACATCGACGGTGTTGGTGCGATGGTCGGCGGTCACCTGCCTCTGGGTCAGTTTGGCGAGCGGCCGGCCCTCATCCTTGAGGTCCACAAGAAGCTGTTCGCCTGCCTTGAGGATCAGCCGCGAGCCTGCCTCGCCGCCGGGCACGAGATCGTATTTGGTGGGATCGCGGCCGGCGGCATCGCCATCGAATCGCACCGAGCCAAGCTTGAAGACGGGGCCCGGATCGATACGGACCGTGACGGGAACGGGGCCCGAGTGATCGAAGGTCGGAGTGGGCGGCAGGCTGTCGATGTCGGTGCCGGCAACGGAGATGTGCACGGTGCCGCCATAGCGGGCTTCTTCGTAGAGGACGGCGATCAGCCGGTCGCGATCCTCACGGGCCTTGATGACCACGCCGAGGTCTCCGGACACGGGTTGCTTCTCGTCGGTGACGAGGGACGCAGCCGATTCCAGGCGCTCCTTCAGATCCTTGTCCGCATTGCCCGTCTCGAGCGTCGCGTCGTAGCGGACGGGATCGATGACCTCCACCGCGTCGTCGTCGTCATCGCCGAAGAGCGTGATGCCGAAGATTTTGAAGGCATAGGCGTTGCCGGCAAGCGGCGGAGCGGACAGAAGGGCGGTGGCGAGCATTGCAGCGGCGCCTGCTCTCCTCAGCTTCCGTTTCTGTGTCCGCCCGGTGTGTTCGTTCCGCATACGCAAACTGACTGACGATTCCCCTATCGGAGCCTCCATGGCCCCCAAACGAGGGAACCTATCTAACGGCAAAAGACGGGGTGGGGTACCCCTTGTCGGTTTTTCGCGATGATTTCGCGAAAGAAAAAGCCCCGGAGCGGTGCTCCGAGGCCACAATTTCCATCTCAACCCGAGCGGTTATCAGTAACGGCGCGGGCAATCGTCGATATAGCGGCGGCCATAGCGGTCGCGGTAGTAGCACTGGCCGGGTTGTTCGGCGACGGAGCCGATCAACGCGCCGGAAACGCCGCCGATCGCGGCGCCGACGGCCGCGCCGCGGACATTGCCGGTGGCCAGGCCGCCGATCACGGCGCCGGATGCTGCACCAATGCCGGCGCCCTGTTCAGTTGCCGTGCAGCTCGCAAGCGAAGCGCCGACCAACAATAGCACCAAGGCCTTTCTCATGGGATCCTCCTGGGTTCGATCTTCTCGGCTGTCTGGGTTGTCGCAGCCTTTCAGCGGCTGTGGTCCCCCCACAACCATCGGGGGGAACAATAGGTCGCGGAACATAAGAGTCCATATGGCGAATTCATATTTTTGCATTCGTTTGCCGGTGGTTGCCGTGTCGCTTCTGTCGGGCGGTCGATCAAAATATTGCCGATTCCATACAAAGTAGCGGTTGATCCTCTCGGTAAAAAAGCAAATGATGATGGATGTGTCCGGGAGGGACACGAGGAGGAAAATGATGGCGAAAGTGACGTTGACCGTGAACGGCCGCACCGTGAGCGGCGATTGCGAGGATCGCACGCTGCTCGTGCATTTCATCCGCGAAAAGCTGGGTCTGACGGGAACGCATGTGGGCTGCGATACGGCCCAGTGCGGCGCCTGCGTCATCCATATGGACGGGCGCTCGGTGAAAAGCTGTTCCATCCTGGCGGTCCAGGCTTCCGGTTCGACGATCACGACGATCGAGGGGCTTGCCGGCCAGGGCGAGCTGCATCCGGTGCAGGCGGCCTTCAAGGAGCATCATGGTCTTCAATGCGGCTTCTGCACGCCCGGCATGGTGATGACGGCGGTCGACCTGATCAACCGCGAGGGCGGAACGCTGACGGAAGAAAAGGTGCGCGCAGGGCTGGAAGGCAACATCTGTCGGTGCACCGGCTACCACAACATCGTCAAGGCCATCCTGGCCGCCGACGCCGAAATGGCCGGTGGCCGGCAGGCGGCCGAATGAGGTTAAGCGAATAGGGAGTAGCGAATGGCGAATAGTTGGTCGCCTATGCGGCCGCGGCCGCTGTTCGAATTCCCTCTGTTCGCTACTTGCTATTCACTATTCGCTCATTTCTGGAGGAGATGAAAATGGGTGTTGAAGGAATCGGTGCACGCGTCGCCCGCAAGGAGGACAAGCGCTTCCTGACCGGCAAGGGCCGCTATACGGACGACATGATCGCTCCAGGCATGAAATATGCCTATTTCATCCGCAGCCCGCATGCGCATGCCCGGATCGGGAGCATCGATGCGAGCGCGGCGAAATCCATGCCGGGCGTCATCGACGTGCTGGACGGCAAGCAGCTCCAGGCCGACGGCATCGGCAACCTGATCTGCGGCTGGATGATCCACTCGAAGGACGGATCGCCGATGAAGATGGGCGCCTGGCGGCCGCTCGCAGCCGATACCGTGCGCTATGTCGGCGATGCGGTCGCCATCGTCGTGGCGGATTCACCCGGCGAGGCCCGTGATGCGGCGGAAGCCGTCGTCATCGACTACCAGCAGCTCCCCGCCGTGACGGAAGCGGTTGCCGCGCTTGCAGCCGGCGCCCCGCAGATCCATCCGGAGGCCCCCGACAACCTGATCTTCGACTGGCAGCTCGGGGACCCGGAAGCGGCGGACAGGGCGATCGCGTCCGCCGCGCATGTCACCGAAATCGAGATTCACAACAACCGTCTCTCTCCGAACGCGATGGAGCCGCGCGCCACGCTCGGCATCTACGATTCCGCCGAGGATCACTACACCTGCTACACGACGAGCCAGAACCCGCATGTTGCGCGTCTCGTGATGAGCGCCTTCTATAATGTCGCGCCGGAAAACAAGCTGCGCGTCATCGCGCCGGATGTCGGCGGCGGCTTCGGCTCGAAGATCTACATCTATCCGGAGGAAATCGTCTGTCTCTGGGCGTCGAAGAAGACCGGCGTGCCGGTGAAATGGACGTCCGATCGCACCGAGGCGTTTTTGACCGATGCGCATGGCCGCGACCATGTCTCCAGGGTGAAGATGGCCTTCGACGCGGACAACCGCATCACGGCGCTGAAGGTCGACACGATCGCCAATCTCGGCGCCTACATGTCGCTCTTCTCGTCCGCGGTGCCGACCTATCTCTATGCGACGCTGCTCTCCGGCCAGTATGCGATTCCGGCGATCCACGCGAATGTCCGGACCGTCTATACCAATACGGTGCCGGTCGATGCCTATCGCGGCGCCGGCCGTCCTGAGGCTACCTATCTGCTCGAGCGCACGATCGAGACGGCGGCCCGTGAGCTCGGCGTCTCGCCGGCGGAGCTTCGGCGGAAGAATTTCATCCGCTCCTTCCCGTACCAGACGCCGGTCATCATGAATTACGACGCCGGCGACTATGAAGCCTCGCTCAATGCCGCCATGCAGGCCGCCGACTGGAGCGGTTTCGCTGCTCGCAAGGCGCAGTCGGAAGCGAAGGGCAAAAAGCGCGGCATCGGCATGAGCTGCTATATCGAGGCCTGCGGCATTGCGCCCTCGGCGGCGGTCGGCTCGCTCGGGGCCGGGGTCGGGCTTTGGGAATCGGCGGAAGTGCGGGTGAATGCGGTCGGCACGATCGAGGTGCTCACCGGTTCGCACAGCCATGGTCAGGGCCATGAGACGACTTTCGCGCAGATCATCGCCGGCCGTCTCGGCCTGCCGATCGAAAGCGTCAACATCGTCCATGGCGATACGGACAAGGTGCAGATGGGCATGGGCACCTATGGTTCCCGCTCCGGCGCGGTCGGCATGTCGGCCGTCGTCAAGGCGCTCGACAAGGTGGAAGCCAAGGCGAAGAAGATCGCCGCGCATCTGATGGAGGCGGACGAGCAGGACATCGTCATCGAAAACGGCGAGGTAAAGGTCGCCGGCACCGACAAGGCGCTGCCGTGGTCCCAGGTGGCGCTTTCCGCCTATACCGCGCATAACCTGCCGGCCGGCATGGAGCCGGGATTAAAGGAGACCGCCTTCTACGATCCGGCCAATTTCACCTTCCCTGCCGGCTGCTATATCGCGGAAGTGGAGATCGATCCGGACACCGGCGAAACAGACATCGTCCAGTTCGTCGCGGCGGACGATTTCGGCAATATCATCAATCCGATGATCGTCGAGGGCCAGGTGCATGGCGGGCTGGCGCAAGGTATCGGCCAGGCGCTGCTGGAAAACGTGCGATATGACGAGAGCGGCCAGCTTCTGACCGCGAGCTTCATGGATTATGCCATGCCGCGCGCCGACGACCTGCCGTCCTTCAAGCTGTCGCACCAGAACACGCCTTGCCCGAACAATCCGCTCGGCATCAAGGGTTGCGGCGAGGCGGGAGCGATCGGTTCGCCGCCGGCGCTCATCAACGCCATCACCGACGCGATTGGCAACAACAGACTGACCATGCCGGCGACCCCGATGAAGGTCTGGCAGGCCCTGCACGCGGCCCACTGAGGAGGAAGAGACATGTACGCAACCAGCTATCATCGTGCTTCCTCGGTGGAAGATGCCGTCAAGCTCAAGGCCGCACATGAGGAGGGCAGATATCTCTCCGGCGGCATGACGTTGATCTCGACCATGAAGCAGCGGCTTGCCGCGCCGAGCGACCTGATCGACCTCCGCCATATTCCGGCTCTTCGCGGAATTTCCATCGACGGCCGCAAGGTGACGATCGGTGCCGCGACGCCGCATGCGGATGTGGCCAGCTCCCGTGAGCTTCGCGCCCTCTGTCCGGCAATCTGCGAGCTCGCCAGCCATATCGGCGATCCGCATGTGCGCCACATGGGCACGATCGGCGGGTCGATCGCCAACAATGATCCGGCGGCGGATTATCCTGCCGCCGTGCTCGGGCTCGAAGCCACCGTCGTCACCGACCGGCGGTCGATGGCGGCAGACGATTTCTTCACCGGCCTCTTCGAGACCGCGCTGGAGGAGGGAGAAATGGTGACCGCCGTCACGTTCGAGGCGCCGGAGAAGGCGGGTTACGCCAAGTTCAACAATCCGGCCTCGCGGTTTGCGATGACCGGCGTGTTCGTGGCGAAGCCGGCATCGGGCATACGCGTCGCCGTCACCGGTGCCGGGTCGGACGGCGTTTTCCGCCATGCCGGCTTCGAACAGGCGCTTGCCTCAAACTGGTCCGCCGACGCGTTGAACGGCGTTTCGGTCGATGCCTCGAAGCTGCTATCGGACCTGCATGCGGATGCCGAATACCGTGCCAACCTCGTCAAGGTCATGGCGAAACGGGCGGTCGCCGCGGCAGGCTGAGGACGAATCGCCGCCGTGGAAAGAAAGCGGGAGAAGAGCGGGGACGACACCCTTCTCCCAATCCCGTTGATGTGAATCAATTTCCATGTTTTCGGTGCCGCTTCGGTTTTGATTGGAATAATTCAAAAAAAGCGGGCCTTTTGCCGCAGATGGGTCTGATTCACGCATCGCGGGGTTGACGAAAGGCGCGGCTGAAACCAAAACCAAGGCAGGTTCTGGAGTGTGACATGGATTTCGAGGCATTTTTCAAGGGCGAACTGGACGGGCTTCACAAAGAAGGCCGTTATCGGGTGTTCGCCGATCTCGAGCGGCATCGCGGCAGTTTCCCGCGGGCCACGCGTCATACCCCGGAAGGTTCGAAGGAAGTGACCGTCTGGTGTTCCAACGACTATCTCGGCATGGGCCAGCACCCCGCCGTGATCGCGGCGATGAAGGAGGCCATCGATCACTGTGGCGCGGGTGCGGGAGGCACCCGGAATATTTCTGGCACGACCCATTACCACGTGATGCTCGAGCGTGAGCTGGCCGATTTGCACGGCAAGGAAGCCTCGCTGATCTTCACCTCCGGCTACGTCTCCAACTGGGCGACGCTCGGCACGCTCGGCCAGAGGATCCCGGGCCTCATCATCTTCTCGGACGCGCTGAACCATGCCTCGATGATCGAGGGCATCCGCTATGCCAAGTGCGAGCGGGTGATCTGGAAGCACAACGATCTCGACGATCTCGAAGCCAAGCTCGCGGCCGCCGACCCGAACGCTCCGAAGCTGATCGCTTTCGAATCCGTCTATTCGATGGACGGCGATATCGCCCCGATTAGGGAAATCTGCGATCTCGCCGACAAATACGGCGCGATGACCTATCTCGACGAAGTGCATGCGGTCGGCATGTACGGCCCGCGCGGCGGCGGCATTGCCGAGCGCGAGGGCCTGATGGACCGCCTGACGGTCATCGAAGGCACGCTCGGCAAGGCTTTCGGCGTGATGGGCGGTTATATCGCCGCCTCCGCCGCGCTCTGCGACTTCATCCGCTCCTTCGCCTCGGGTTTCATCTTCACGACGGCCCTGCCGCCGGCTCTCGCCGCCGGCGCCATCGCCTCGATCCGGCATCTCAAGGCCAGCCCGTTCGAGCGCGCCCGTCATCAGGACCGCGTCCGCAAGCTGCGCGGGCTTCTCGATCAGCGCGGCATTCCGCATATGCACAACCCGAGCCATATCGTGCCCGTCGTGGTCGGCGATGCGGCGAAGTGCAAGTGGATATCGGACATCCTGCTCGATACCTGCGACGTCTATGTCCAGCCGATCAACTACCCGACCGTGCCCCGCAAGACCGAGCGCCTGCGCATCACCCCGACCCCGCTTCACACCGATGCGGATATCGACCATCTGGTCGGCTCGCTGCACCAGCTCTGGTCGCGGTGTGCGCTGGCACGGCATGTGGCTTGATCGGGCTGAATACTGCCTAAGCGGCCATTTCCCTCTGCGCGATGATCTCACTGGCCCGACGGCGGGCTTCGGCATCGGCGGCAAAAACATCGGCCATGGTCGGGGCTTCGCCGAAAGCGACCATTTCGTCCATGACCTGCTCGGCGATGTCGGCCATGTTCAGGAAGCCGATGCGGCCGGCGCAGAAGGCATGGAATGAGATTTCCTCCGCCGCGTTCATTACCGCGCCCTGCACTCCGCCGCGTTCCAGCGCGGTGCGGGCGAGCCGAAGCGCCGGGAACCGTACTTCGTCCGGTGCCTCGAAGTCCAGCCGGGCGAGCTTGGCGAAATCCAGCCGTTCGACATTCAGTTTCGACCGGTTGGGATAGGTGAGCGCGTAGGCGATCGCGGTGCGCATGTCCGGGCAACCGAGCTGCGCCAGCACCGAGCCATCCGTGTAACCCACCATCGAATGGATGACCGATTGCGGATGGACGATCACCTCGATCTGGTCGGGCGTGAGGTCGAAGAGGTGCTTCGCCTCGATCATCTCCAGCGCCTTGTTGAACATCGAAGCGCTGCCGACCGAGATTTTCAGCCCCATCGACCAGTTGGGATGGGCCCTGGCGGCATCCGCCGTCACGCTCGCCATTTCTTCGCGCGTCCAGGTGCGGAACGGGCCGCCGGAAGCCGTCAGCACGATACGCTCGACTGCGTGATGCTGGTTGTCCTCGAGCGACTGAAAGATGGCGCTGTGTTCGCTATCGACCGGGATCAGCCGGCCGCCGCCTTCGGCCACGGCCTTGACGAAAAGCTCGCCGGCCGAAACCAGGCATTCCTTGTTGGCAAGTGCGATATCCGCACCGCGCTGGGCGGCAGCGAGCGTCGGGGCAAGGCCGGCCGTGCCGACGATCGCGGCCATCACCCAGTCGGAGTCCCGTGAACCCGCCTCGATCAGCGCCTCGCGGCCGGCGGCTACCTCGATGCTGCTGCCCGCAAGCGCATCCTTCAGAGCCGCGTATTGGCCGCCGTCAGCCGTGACGGCCAGTTTCGCGCCGCAGGTCTTCGCCTGCTCGGCCAGAAGCGCGATATTGGCATTGCCGGTGATCGCGACCACATCGAAGGCCTCGCGCCCCCCGAGCTGATTGACCACGTCGAGCGTGTTCACTCCGATCGAACCCGTAGAGCCCAGAATGCTGATGCGACGTTTGCCGGTACCGGCCATGATATCTTCCAACTCGTCAAACTGCGGTTGGTCTACAAGCGAAAGTCGCGGCTCACAAGAGCGGGCTTGAATTCCGTCCGGCTGCGACCAAGTGCGGCTTGATCCTCAAAGGTGCTTCAAGCGAAATAGGGCGATGAGCGAGACAAGGGAAATCCAGACCACTTGCGTGATTGCCGGCGCCGGCCCCGCCGGCCTGATGCTCGGCTTCCTCTTGGCACGGGCGGGCGTCGATGTCGTCGTGGTCGAGAAGCATGGCGATTTCCTGCGCGATTTCCGCGGCGATACGATCCATCCCTCGACGCTTGAAGTGATGCACGAACTCGGCCTTGCCGAGGAATTCCTGAAATTGCCGCACACGCAGGCACCAAAGCTTTCCGCCGAGATGGGCGGCAGGACCGTCACCATCGCGGATTTCTCCCGCCTGCCGGTGAGGCATCGCTTCATCGCCTTCATGCCGCAATGGGATTTCCTGAATTTCCTCGCCTCTCAAGCACGGCACCATCCGAATTTCCGGCTCTTGATGCAGGTCAGGGTGACCGGGCTTCTGGAAGAGCAGGGGAGGATTGCCGGGCTTGTGGCGGAGACGCCGGAGGGCAATCTGGCCATACGTTCCAAACTCGTCGTCGGCGCGGATGGCCGCAATTCGGCCGTGCGGGAAAGGGCAGGCCTCACGGTAGAAAGCTTCGGCGTTCCGAGCGAGGTCGCGTGGATGAAGCTGTCGAAGCAGCCGGGGGACCCTAACGAAGCGATGGGCCATGCCGGGCCGCGCCAGGGTTTCGTGCTGATCGACCGCGGCGATTATTGGCAATGCGGCTACGTCGTCCGCAAGGGTACGTTTGCGGAAATCCGCGAGAAGGGCATCGAAGCCTTCCGGCATATGGTGATCGCCGTCTCGCCGCTGCCGGCCGACCGGATGCAGGAAATTCGCTCCTTCGACGATACCAGCCTGCTTACCGTCCGTATCGATCGGCTGAAGCAATGGTGGCGGCCTGGCCTTCTCTGCATCGGCGATGCGGCGCATGCCATGTCGCCCATCGGCGGCGTCGGGGTCAATCTCGCGATCCAGGACGCCGTGGCAACCGCCAACATTCTCGCTGCGCCGCTACGGGAAAATCGCCTTTCCGATGCCGATCTGGCGGCGGTCGAAAGGCGTCGCAGCTTCCCGACAAGGGCGACGCAGAAGCTGCAGCTGATGATGCGCGGAAGCCGCCGCGCCGATCAGGCGGACGAAGACAAGCGAAAGGGTCCGCCGGCCTTCATCCGCGGCATCGCGCGCTTTCCGCTGCTGGCCCATCTCTCCGGCCGTCTGATCGGCCTCGGCTTCCGGATGGAGCATGTGAGGCCGCGCTGAAACGGCTTACGCGCTTCGCGGCATGCTTTATTTCTTGACGCCCATGACCTCGGCGCAGCGCGAGAAGCTGAGGCCTTCACCGTCCGTATCGTTCGTCGCGCGCAGCATGCGGATCAGCTTGTCCGGGCCGGTGGTGATCTGCAGCTCGCAGAAGAGCTCTTCCGAGCGGGCGGGCGAGACCATCCGGGTCACCGTCTGCTCAGGGACGCCAATCGTCGAGGACCGCGTCGTGGTGCTCGTGCTGCCGTCCGCATTCTTGCGCGTTTCCGTCGTGGTGCGGGTGATCTTGTTCGGATCGTTGACAGGCACCGTCTGGTACTGCGCCGGGATGTGGCGAGTGGTCTGCCCGCCAACCCAGGTGTAGATCGTGCCGCCGTCATTCAGCGGGAAGGTAGAAACGGGCGGTCCGTAATAGGTGAAGAACGAATCCACAGGCTGGCCGATCCACCGTGACTGGATCGCCTTGTTGGCTTCTTCCGTCGTCGTGCAGCCGACGATGACCATGGCCAGCACGCTCAGCGCGGCCGCCCAGGAAAGACGCATTTCCATTGATACACCCTAGACCTGACGCGCCACTTCCCCAAGTGGCAGCATGGCTTTTGTATGTTTGGTTAATTTTTCGTGCAATACAAAGTCTTGCCTGCGGTACAGGATGTCCACAGCCAGCGAAGAAACCTTTGACGTTACTTGCCGGTACGAAGCGACCAAACTTCCGGAGGCGCCATAACCAGCTGGGCTGTGGATATGGCCGCCGGTCGCGGCCGTTGAGCAGGAACCGGGGCTTCGAGCGGAAGTACGAGCTCTTCTTCCTCATCCGCCTGCGTCACGGCTGCGGTTGCAGGCGCGCTCATATCGTTCACCGCCATCAAGCCCGGCGAAGCAAGGTGTGGCGCGAAAGCCAGAATATATTCATCCGCCGGTTTCGGTGCCGGGGTCTGCAGCTCGCCGTCCTCATCGCGCTTCTCATAGAAGGCGTTGCCGCCGGCCACCGTCACGTAGTGCATGTTGTCATAGGGAAACTTCAGGCCCGCCTGGTGGAAGAACATGGCCTCCTTCACCTCGGGGTTCCGTTCTCCCCGAAGGATCGCGTCTGCGGCTCCATTCAGTTCCGGCGCCGTTTCCTCGTTCATCTTCCGCGTCATCAGGCCCGGTGCGAACTGCTTCTCCTGGGAGACCACGCCGCAAATGGTGTCGGGATAGGCGCCGGAAGTCAGCCGGTTCATGACCACGCTGCCGACGGCCATGAAGCCGTCTTTGCTCGACCGTTTGGATTCGAAATACATCGCCCGTTTCAGGCACTCGCGGTCGGCCGGCGTATAACTGTATACCTGCTTTCGCGGCATGTCGGCGATTGGCGCGACATTCGCTTTCACGTCATCTTTTGTGATGGATGAGGTCGTCTGTGACGATGTGCAGCCAGCCAGAAGGGCGACTGCGACCACGCATGCGGCCTTTCGCAAAGGCGCTTTGTCGATCGCTGTCATGAATGTCCCCGCGATAGATTTTCACAAATCATTTCAGCTTGAAAAGAATTGCCGGAAAGTGCGCGTCGGATCAAGCAAAATCTATAGAAGTCGAGAAGGTAAAGAAAATCATTCCGATCGACGAGAAAACGCGGTGCCGGCAGCAAAGGACGGACGACGATGGAAGTGGTAACAACGGGGATCTTGGGCCTGAGCGAGTTCAGTCGTCCTTGGACAGGGACACCTGCCGGTTTCGGCTTGCTGCAGCCCGATATCCCAATGGCTTCAGCATAAGTAAGCGCGTGGCTGACGCGAGCGGTGGGGGATGGCAAGGTGTCCAAGACTGTCTCACGCTGAGGCGGACGAGGTGGCGTTCGCCGGCGATGGACAGGAACTCGCGGGTGCTTCCGATGGCTATGTCTAAATTCGGCCCGGCGCAAATTCCATCGACCATAGACCGCTGGTCAGGTTTCGCCCGTGGGCGTATACTCTTCCGGCGTGCAGGTTCGGTCCGATGGCCCCGTTCTTCGCGTGGGTATCCATTCTGATCGTCGTTGTCCGCGGCAAAATCGGGAGGAAACTGTTATGGCGCATTTTCATGTGATCGCGGGAGGCAACAGTAAGGCGGCCTATCCCAACGTGCGGCGCATCGGCGTGGCAGATATCTTTAACTCCTTGCGTCAGGGGCTGGATGATTTCTGGACGAAGCCGTCACACTACGTCTTTCTCTGCCTGATCTACCCCGTGGCCGGCGTGGTCCTCGCGCATTGGACGTCGGGTGCCAATGCGCTGCCGCTGCTGTTTCCGTTGATGTCGGGCTTTGCGCTGGTCGGCCCGTTCGCAGCGCTCGGTCTTTATGAAATCAGCCGCCGGCGGGAGCTCGGCCTCGACACCTCCTGGCAGCATGCGCTCGAAGTCAGGCATTCCCCCGCGGTCCCAGCCATCCTTGCCATCGGCGTCATGCTGGCCGCGATCTTCATCCTGTGGCTTCTGGTGGCGCAATCGCTCTATATCAGCCTGTTCGGGCCG
Source organism: Neorhizobium descurainiae (assembly GCF_051400715.1). Taxonomy (NCBI): domain Bacteria; kingdom Pseudomonadati; phylum Pseudomonadota; class Alphaproteobacteria; order Hyphomicrobiales; family Rhizobiaceae; genus Neorhizobium; species Neorhizobium descurainiae. Next base: position 98,224 of record NZ_JBLFFK010000004.1, on the reverse strand, counting down.
GAGCGGCCGGAATCACTGGTTGTTTTCGTGCAAGAGGTGTTCACGACGCCAAGGGGCTGGCAGCTGATCCTCTACGGCAATATCATCGGCTTCTTCTTCGCCCTGGCCGTGCTTTGCACCACGGTCGTCGCATTTCCGCTGCTTCTTGATCGCGATACCGGCGCGGCGACGGCGGTCTATACCTCGATGAAAGCCGTTGCGGTCAATCCCCTGGAAATCATGCTGTGGGGCCTCATCGTGGCGGTGCTTCTGGTCGTCGGTTTCGTGCTGTTCTTTGCCGGCCTTGCCATCGTGATCCCCGTACTTGGCCACGCGACCTGGCACCTCTATCGCAAGGTCGTCGAGCCGGTGTCCGTCTCGGCGAGCGGCACGGGCCGGTAGGTCGGTAAACCGGCTTCGGCGACGACCGTCAGGGCGCGGCGTTGAAGAAGGCGAGCCGGGTGAGGATGGTATAGTCCGCCTCAGAGACCATCAGGGCCGTGAAGACCAGCACCAATACCGGCGGCAGCAGGATGGCGTAGACGAGCGCCAGCCGCTCCCAGGCCATATGCATGAAGACGGCGACGATCAGCCCGGCCTTCAGCATCATGAACAGAAGGATAAGCGACCATCGTGCATAGCCCTGGATACCGACATAATCGACCAGGTAGGAAAAGGCACTGAGCACGAAGAGCAGGCCCCAGACGAGTAGATAGAGCCGGATCGGATGCTGCTGCTGTCCGGAGTGCGCCTGCACCTGCGCCGTTGTGTCGCTCATGATCGTCCTCCTTACCACAGATAGAAAAACGCGAAGATGAACACCCAGACCAGATCGACGAAGTGCCAGTACAACCCCATGAGTTCGACGGCCTCGTAGTGGCCCTTCCGGCTGGTGAAAAAGCCGCGCCGTTCCTCGTCGAAATCGCCTCGCCATACCTTGCGGGCGACGATGAGGAGGAAGATGACGCCGATCGTGACGTGGGTGCCGTGAAAACCCGTGATCATGAAGAAGGTCGACCCGAACTGCGCCGCGCCCCACGGATTTTCCCAGGGGCGCACGCCTTCCGATATCAGCTTCGTCCATTCGAAGGCCTGCATGCCGACGAAGGTCGCGCCGAGAAGTGCCGTCGCGAGCATCAGGGCGGCCGTCCTGCCGCGTTCGCGGCGATAGCCGAAATTGACCGCCATCGCCATGGTGCCGCTGCTTGAGATCAGAACGAAGGTCATGATCGCGATCAGGATCAGCGGTACGTTCTGCCCGCCGATATGGAGTGCAAAGACCTCACTTGGATTGGGCCATGCGACGGGCGTCGACATGCGGGCTGTCATATAGGCCAGCAGGAAGCACCCGAAGACGAAGGTGTCGCTGAGGAGAAAGATCCACATCATCGCCTTGCCCCAGGAGGCGGTTTTGAAGGCCCGCTGATCCGAGGAAAAATCGGCGGCAATCCCCCGCAGACCGGCCGGCCGAAAGTCGGGAGCGCTGTGGGGCTGGATAGACTGTGCCATCTGGAAGTCTCCCTAACTGAGCAGTTGTCGGCAGAGATCGAGGAAATCGTTCGCCAGCCCGGCAAAGAGCGCGAAGAGCACAAGCCAGACGGCGAGCATGAAATGGGAATAGAGCGTGCAAAGATCGATGCCGAGGCTAAGCCGCGCCGATGGAACATCGGCTGCGAATGACCTGACCGCGGTGCGGCCGACAATGACAAGCCCGCCGAGAATGTGCAGGCCATGCAGGCCGGTCAGCATGTAGAAGAAGCTGTTGGCGGGATTGTCGGCAAGCACATAGCCGGCCGCGTTCAGCTCCCGCCAGGCCTGAACCTGTCCTGCGAGAAAGAAGGCGCCCAGAACGAAACCGACGACAAGCGCCAGCCGCAGGGCTTCCATGCGGCCATGCCGCACCTCTCGTTTCGCCCATTGCAGCGCGGCGCTGCTGGTGGCGAGCAGGACGGTGTTCACCCAGAGCAGCCGGGGGACCGGCATCCCCCACCAGTCCGCCGATTCCATGCGCATGAAATAGGCGCTGACGGAAAGGCTGAAGAGGGCGCCGACGACGCCGAGAAACACGTAGAGGCCGATTTTAATCGCTGGAGCGGGTGGGTCTTCCCGGCCGGTTGCCGCTTGTACGGTGCTCGCTTCAAGCCAGGGCTTCGAGGTCAGCCGCTGCCCTGCCATCCACCAGGCGATGACGGCGCCGATTGCGGTGAGGAAGAGCAGGGTGACGTTCATGCCATCGCCTCCCGCGTGACGCTGCCGGTTGCAGGTTGGGTCTGCGGTATGAAATCCTCGGGCGCCCCCGGCACGCTGTAGTCATAGGCCCAGCGATAGACGACCGGCAGCTCCTTGCCCCAGTTGCCATGGGCGGGTGGCGTCTCGGGCGTCTGCCATTCGAGCGTCGTGGCGCGCCATGGATTGCCGCCTGCCTCCCGGCCCCGGAAAAGGCTCCAGACCAGGTTGAAGAGGAAGATCACCTGTGCGGCCCCGACGACAAGCGCCATGACGGTTATGAATACGTTCAGCGTGTGGGCCGACGGAGGAACGAACGCTGTCTCTCCCAGCTCGTAATAGCGGCGCGGCACGCCGAGCAGGCCGAGATAGTGCATCGGAAAGAAGATGGCATAGGTGCCGAGGAAGGTGATCCAGAAGTGGATATGGCCGAGCGCGTCGTTCAACATGCGTCCGGTCACCTTGGGATACCAGTGATAGATCGCTCCGAAGATGACGAGGATCGGCGCGACGCCCATGACCATGTGGAAATGCGCGACGACGAACATCGTATCGGACAGGGGCACGTCGACGACGACGTTGCCGAGGAACAGGCCGGTCAGACCGCCATTGACGAAGGTGACGATGAAGGCGAGCGCAAAGAGCATGGGCAGCGTCAGGTGGATGTCGCCGCGCCAGAGCGTCAGCACCCAGTTGTAGACCTTGATCGCGGTGGGGATGGCGATGATGAGGGTCGTGGTGGCGAAGAAGAAGCCGAACGCCGGGTTCATGCCGCTGACATACATGTGATGCGCCCAGACGATGAAGCTCAGGGCGCCGATGATGACGATGGCCCAGACCATCATGCGGTAGCCGAAGATGTTCTTGCGCGCATGCGTGCTGATGAGGTCCGAGACGATGCCGAAGGCGGGCAGCGCGACGATATAGACCTCGGGATGCCCGAAGAACCAGAACAGGTGCTGGAACAGGATGGGGCTGCCGCCGCCATGCTGCAACTGCTCGCCCATTTCGACGATGGCCGGCATGAAGAAGCTCGTGCCGAGCAGGCGGTCGAACAGCATCATGACGCAGGCGACGAAGAGGGCAGGAAAGGCCAGCAGCGCCATCACCGTGGCGGTGAAGATGCCCCAGACGGTCAAGGGCATGCGCATCAGCGTCATGCCGCGGGTACGTCCCTGCAGGACCGTCACCACATAATTCAGGCCGCCCATGGTAAAGCCGATGATGAAGACGATCAGCGAGGAAAGCATCAGCAGGATGCCCCAGTCCCTGCCGCCCGGCGTGCCGGACAGAACCGCCTGCGGCGGATAGAGTGTCCAGCCCGCTCCCGTCGGTCCGCCGGGCGCAAAAAAGCTGGCGACCAGGATCAGTACGGCGATGAGATAGATCCAGTAGCTCAGCATGTTCGCATAGGGGAACACCATGTCTCGGGCGCCGACCATCAGGGGAATGAGGTAATTGCCGAAACCGCCGAGGAACAGCGCAGTCAGCAGATAGATCACCATGATCATGCCGTGCATGGTGATGAACTGATAATAGCTGTCGGCGTCGATGAAGGCGAAATAGCCGGGAAATGCAAGCTGCAGGCGCATCAGCCAGGAAAGCGCCAGCGCTACCAGGCCGATCGAAATGGCCGTGACCGAATATTGCACGGCGATGATCTTGGCATCCTGGCTGAAGACGTACTTCGTCCACCAGCTTTTCGGATGGTAAAGCTCCACATCTTCGACTTCGGCGGACGGGACGGCGCCTGCGCTGCCGGCTGGAATCTCGACCATGATGTCTCCTCCCTTTCCTTCCGATGCGGGCTGGTCAGTTTGTCGGCTGCGGCTCCCTCGATGCCAGAAGCTGGGTGAACGTCTGCTGCTGTTCCAGCCACGCCTGATAGTCCGCCGCTTCGTCGACCACGACGGTCCCCCGCATCTGCGAATGGCCGACGCCGCAGAGTTCGGCGCAGAGAATCTCGAAAGTTCCCGTCCGCGTCGGCGTGAACCAGAAATAGGTGATCATCCCGGGGATCATGTCCATCTTGGCGCGGAATTCCGGTACGTAGAAATCGTGAAGGACATCGACGGAGCGCAACAGTATGCGCACCGGCTTGCCGACGGGCAGATGCAGCTCGCCGCCCTCGATGATGACGTCGTCGAGACCGGCCGTATCGTTCCTGTTCAGGCCCAGCGGGTTTTCGGGGGTGATGTCACGCGTATCCGAGCGGCCAAGCTCTCCGTCTGCTCCCGGCAGACGGAAGCTCCACAGCCACTGCTGGCTGACCACCTCGACCGGTGTGGCATCGTCGGGCACCGTGATGAACTGGTTCCACACCACGAGGCCGGGTGCAAGCATGGCGGCGACGCCGACGGCCGTTCCGGATGCCAGCAGCCATTCCAGTTTCCGGTTCTCCGGCTCATAGGCCGCCCGGTTGCCGGGTTTGTGCCGGAAGCGATAGACGCAATAGGCCATGAAGCAAACCACAGCCACGAAGACGACGCCGGTGATCCAGAAGGTGATAATGAGTGTGCTGTCGATATAGGTCCAGTTGGACGCGATCGGCGTCCACCACCAAGGGCTCAGCATGTGGAACAACACGGAGCCCAGCACCAGCAAGACGAGGATCAGCACAACAGCCATTTCCGCTCCTCCCTGAGCCGACCCGACCGTGGATAGGAAACCGCGTTCTACAAAATACGTTCTCAGTATCTCACAAGCGGAAAGAGCGGGCAATTACCGCAATTTGCGGATGTGTCTGCAAGGCTCCGTGCGACCGGCGCCCTGTAACCAGTTTCGGCATGAGGCGCTCAGGGTAGCGAAAAACGATTATCATTCATTGGAGGCAATGGTGATCCCGGCGCGATTCGAACGCGCGACCCCCAGATTAGGAATCTGGTGCTCTATCCTGCTGAGCTACGGGACCACTTCCCGCATCCATACAAAAGCCGCCCGGTTTAGCCAAGCCCTTTCCGCACCGTTATTCCGCCAGCCGGCGTTCGGCGAGCCGCACCCAATAGGAAATGCCGTAGGAGATCGCCTCGTCGTCGAAGTCGTAGTGCGGATTGTGGAGCGGCGCCGTGTCGCCGTTGCCGATGAAAATGAACGCGCCGGGACGCCGTTGCAGCATGAAGGCGAAATCCTCGCCGGCCATGGCAGGATCGACGTCGGTATCGACGTTGGAGGCGCCTGCCACTTCGGCTGCGGCGCCGATCGCGTGCTCGGTCTCGCGGTCGTGATTGACGGTGACCGGACACTTGCGCTCGTAGTCGATCGCCGCTTCCGCGCCATGGGCGCCGACGATGCCTTCGGCGATCTGGCGGACGCGCATTTCGGCAAGATCGCGGGTTTCCTCGCTCAGCGTCCGCACCGTGCCCCAGAGCGTCGCCTGATCCGGGATGATGTTGTGCGTCGTGCCTGCGTCGAACCGGGTCACCGAGATGACGACCGAGCGCAGCGGGTCGGTATTGCGGGCGGCGATCGCCTGCAGGCTGCCGACGAGCTGCGAGCCGATGAAGATAGGATCGATCGTCTTGTGCGGCTGAGCCGCATGGCCGCCGCGGCCCCGGATGGTGATGGTGAACCGATCGGGTGCGGCCATGATGCCGCCTTTGCGGATCGCGAACCGGCCGACCGGAATGCCCGGCATATTGTGCATGCCGTAGACTTCCTCGATACCGAAGCGCTCCATCATGCCGTCCTCGACCATCGCGAGCGCCCCGGCGCCTCCCTCTTCGGCAGGCTGGAAGATCAAGGCGACGGCGCCGTTGAAATTGCGGGTCTCGGCGAGATATTTCGCCGCACCCAGAAGCATGGACGTGTGCCCGTCATGGCCGCAGGCATGCATCCTGCCGGGCGTCCTGGAAGCCCAGGGCTTTCCGGTGATTTCGGTGAGCGGCAGGGCATCCATGTCGGCGCGCAGCCCGATCGTGCGGCCGCTCGTGCCCCTGCCGCGGACGATGCCGACGACCCCGGTGCGGCCGATGCCGGTCACGACCTCATCGACGCCGAATTCCTTCAGCTTCCGCTCCACGAAGGAGGCGGTGTTTTCAACCTCGTAAAGAATTTCAGGATTTTCATGGAGATATCGTCGCCACTCGCTGACCTCGCCCTGAAGTTCGGCGGCCCGGTTCAAAATCGGCATAATGTTCCCTGTTCTTGTTACTCACGCGGTTATGACTCGTCCTCCCCGGTGAATACTGCCCGTCATGATTGACGGAAGCAATCTTCTTTGCCATTGCTTGGCCACATAGGCCGCATATGCGCCGCACTCGTTAAGCTGCCCGAACGAGGAACTACCTTGCCAGATTTCCGCATCCGATCCGCGTCCGCCATCCGGCTGATCTCCGCCTTCACGGCACTCGGACTCTTAGCTTCCGCCGGAAGCGCCGCCGCCAATCCGAAGATGGTGGTCGACGTGAGGACGGGCAGGGTGATCGCCCACGAGGACGCCTTTCGCAAATGGTATCCGGCATCGCTGACCAAGCTGATGACGGCTTATGTCATCTTCAAGGAGCTCAAGAGCGGCAGGATCACGCTCGATACGCCGGTCATCATGAGCAAGAAGGCGACCGAGCAGCCGGCCAGCAAGATGTATTTCAAGCCGGGCTCCAGGCTGACCATGGACAGTGCGCTGAAAATCCTGCTGGTGAAGTCGGCCAACGACGTGGCCGTCGCGGTCGCCGAGACGGTGAGCGGCTCCGTCGATCAGTTCGTGGCGGCGATGAATGCGCAGGCTCAGAGCTTCGGCATGACGTCGACACGCTACATCAATCCGCATGGCCTGCCCGGCAAGGGACAGTATACGACGGCGCGCGACCTGGCGCTTCTGACGCTGCGCCTGAAACAGGATTTCCCGGAATATCAGATCTATTTCTCGCTGGAAGGCGTCGATACGGGCAAGAAACAGTATGCGAACTTCAACACGCTGATCGGCCGTTTCGACGGTGCCGACGGCATGAAAACGGGCTTCATCTGCGCCTCGGGCTTCAACCAGATCGGCTCGGCGACGCGCGACGGGCGTTCCGTGATTTCCGTGGTCCTTGGAGCCGACAGCCTTGCCGGCCGTGCGGACGACACCGCCAACCTGTTGCAGCAGGGGCTCACTTCCTCGCCGAACGGCGGCGTGCCCCTCGTCGCGCTTGCTCCTTACGGCGACACTGCCACCGTCAACGATGTCAGTGCCGAAATCTGCAATCCGAAAGCGGCCAAAGTGCGCAGCGAAACCCGCGACGATGCCGGCCGGACCATCCAGCATTCGCCGTATATTCATGAGATGAGCCGCCCGCCGGTCTACAGTTTTGCGGGCCTCATGTTCGGCGGCGAAGACGAGCCCGCTCCGGCGAAAGGCAAGACCGAGAAGATCGCCAACATACCGATCCCGCAGCCGCGCCCGACGTTTTAAATTTGGATTAGATCATGTCTTCTGCCCGCGACCGGATTCCGGTCTCCATCCTCACCGGCTTCCTCGGTGCGGGGAAATCGACGCTCCTGAACCGCATCCTCAAGGATCCGGGCACGAGCGACACGGCCGTGATCATCAACGAGTTCGGCGAGGTGGGCATCGACAACTTTCTCGTCGAAGCCTCCGGCGACGCTCTTGTGGAACTCTCCAACGGCTGCCTCTGCTGCACCGTGCGCGGTGAACTGGTCGATTCCCTGGCTTACATGATGGATGGCATCCAGACCGGCCGGCTGAAGCCGGTCCGTCGCGTGGTGATCGAGACGACGGGCCTTGCCGATCCGGCCCCGGTCATGCAATCGGTCATGGGCAATCCGGTGATCGCGCAGAATTTCGAGCTCGACGGCGTCATCACGGTGGTGGATGCGGTCAACGGGCTCTCGACGCTCGACCGCCACAGGGAAGCGGTGAAGCAGGCGGCCGTCGCCGACCGGCTCGTCATCTCCAAGCTCTCCATGGCGGATGCGGCGCAGGTCGCCGCGCTCAAGTCGCGGCTTGCAGCGCTCAATCCGCGGGCGCCGGTCGTGGATGGGGACGACGCAGAAGCCGGCACGGCATCGATCCTCGAAAACGGCCTCTACGATCCGGCCACGAAGATCGCCGACGTGGATCGCTGGCTGCACGATGAACTGGCGAACGACCACCACGCGCATGAACATCACGACCACCAGCATCATGACCACGATCATGACGGACATGACCACGGTCATGAGCATCACGGGCACGGACATCATCACGACGCGAACCGCCACGGCGACGATATCCGCTCCTTCTCGATCATCCATGACAAGCCGATCGATCCGATGGCGATCGAGATGTTCATCGATCTTCTCCGCTCGGCGCATGGCGAGAAGCTCTTGAGGATGAAGGCCGTGGTGGCGCTTTCCGACAATCCGGAGCGGCCGCTGGTCCTGCACGGGGTCCAGAGCGTCTTCCATCCGCCACAGCGCCTGCCGAAATGGCCGGAGGGCTCCGACCGCCACACGCGCATGGTGCTGATCACTCAAGGATTGCCGGAAGCCTTCGTCTCGGATCTGTTCGCCGCCTTCACCGGCCAGCCGCGGGTCGACAGGCCCGATCGTGCGGCGCTAGAAAGCAACCCGCTTTCCGTGCCGGGCCTGAGGATGTAGCGGGCTCAGATGGAATTGCCCCTCACCCTACCGCCAAGCGATACGTTGCGGAGAGGGGAAACGGTGCGGCATATCTCCTTCCCCCGTTAAAAACGGGGAGAAGGTGGCGGCAGCCGGATGAGGGGCCGTCCCCGGATCGGAGAGGTTAACCCTTGCGGATCAGGAAACGGTGGCCCGCTTCGGTCTTTTCCGAGCGGACGAGTTCATGGCCTTCCTGGCTGCAGAAATGCGGGATGTCGATGGCGGCAAGCGGGTCGGTGGTTTCGATGAGAAGTTCGGCGCCGCTTTCCATGGATTTCAGCCTGCGGCGCGTCTTCAGCACGGGCAGGGGGCATTTCAGGCCTCTCAGATCGTAGAGGCCGTCAATGGCCGACGTCATTCCGTGCTCCAGAACTTCCAGAACGGCTTTTTCTTGACTTCGGTGACCTGCGCCGGCGGCGCCGCATAGGCAAGCGGGTTCTGTTCCGGAACCGGAACCGTGGTCGTCGTGCCCTGGGCCGTGACGACGGTGGGGGCCGTCGCCGGTGCTGTTGCCGACGTGCTTGCGGTGGGCACCGAATCCTGCGCCATGCGCTCGGCGGCGGAGGTGGCGCGCGACGAAGGAGCGGCGGAAGCGAGCATCGTATTGGCCGGCTTGTTCCGAGCGGCCATGCGCTTTTCCATCATCTCCTTGAATTCGGCTTCGCTCATCAGCTTGCCGGCTTCGAGCGAGGTGCCGGTCGGCGCATAGGCAAGATCGCGGCCCTTGCGCTTGTCGGCGACAACCGCTTTTCGCTCGGCCTCGCTCGGCTCGTACCAGACCTTGCCTTCAAACTTGTCGATCGCCTTCTGGTAGGCGACCTCATAGGTCTTTTCGTAGGAGGTCAGCGCGGAGGCCAGTGCCGGCGGCGTCGACATGGGCGGGCAGGCCGAAGCGGCGTTGAACGTGCCGCTGCCGGTGAGCTGCTGGTTGAAGACGTATTTCTTCTCGCAGACGTTGACTTCCGGCGGCCGCTTGGTGACTTCGAAATTGTCGTAGCCGACCTTCAGCATCTTCCAGAAATCGTAATTCGGATTGTCGCGATGGCGCACCATGTTTTCCGCGGTCATGCGGAATGGCAGGGCTTGAAGCTGGACGGCGGTCTGGCCGCCCTTGAAGGCGTCGCGGGCGAAGGCGTAGATCTCCAGGACCTGTTCGTCGGTCATGGAATAGCAGCCGGACGACGAGCAGGCGCCGTGGATCATCAGGTTCGAGCCGGAGCGGCCGTTGGCTTGGTCGTAGCGGTTCGGAAAGCCGGTATTGATGGCCAGGTAATATTTCGAATAGGGGTTCAGGTGCGCCGGCGTCAGGCCGTAAAAACCTTCGGGAGCCTGGCGGTCGCCTTCCTTGACCTTGGGGCCGAGCTTTCCGGACCAGGCGCAGATGTCGTAGCTCTTGATGACTTCGAAGCGGTTGTCGGTCCTTGCCTTCCAGACCTCCAGCTTGCCCTCTTCCTTGAGGATGCGGATCATGATCGGCGAATTGCGCGGCATGTTCTTCTTCTGCATCTCCGCGACGATGCGGGAGGGCAGAGGCTGCTCGACCTTGTTCTTGACGGACTTCAAGTCGACGCTGGCCGAATCCAGCGTATCATTGCAGCCCGTCAGGGCGGTTGCGACGAGAAGGGTAAGAGCGATGTGTTTCAGGCGCATCGATACGGACCACGTGGATTTCGATAAGCGACCGGGATACGGTACAGGCTTCGATCAATAAAGCGGTAAGCTTTACATCTTCTTAACCGCTTCTATCCACCTGTCCAGCAAAACCACCCCGGCCCCACTGTTATCAGCAATGTGGCCAAATTTGGCTGTTTCGGCGGCGAATGTCGAGAGGTCAGAGGTTGCGGCCGATATCGAGGAACTTCTGGCGGCGCGCCGCCCTGACCTCCTCGCCCGAAAGCTTGCCGAGATCATCGAGCGCCGATGCGATGACCTTTCCGGTCGCGGCGATCACGGTATCGGGCTCGCGGTGCGCGCCGCCGATCGGTTCCGGAATGATGTCGTCGATAATGCCGAGCGCCTTCAGGTCGTCCGCCGTGATCTTCATGTTCGTCGCCGCTTCGCGGGCGCGGGTCGAATCACGCCAGAGGATCGAGGCGGCGCCTTCCGGCGAAATCACCGAATAGATGGCGTGTTCGAGCATGTAGACGCGGTTGCCGGTGGCGATCGCGATCGCGCCGCCCGAACCGCCTTCGCCGATGACGACCGAAACCATCGGCACCTTGAGCGCCAGACACATTTCGGTGGAGCGGGCGATGGCTTCCGCCTGCCCGCGCTCCTCGGCGCCGACGCCGGGATAGGCGCCCGCCGTATCGACCAGCGTGATTACCGGCAGACCGAAACGGCCTGCCATTTCCATGATGCGGATCGCCTTGCGATAGCCTTCAGGACGCGGGCTGCCGAAATTGTGCTTGAGGCGCGACTTGGTGTCATGGCCCTTTTCCTGGCCGATGACGGCGACGGGCATGCCGTTGAAGCGGGCGAGGCCCGCCTGGATCGCAGCGTCCTCTCCGAAATTCCGGTCGCCCGCGAGCGGCGTGAAATCGGTGAAGAGCTGTGCGGCATAATTGACGAAATGCGGGCGCTGCGGGTGGCGCGCGACCTGCGTCTTCTCCCAGGCGCCGAGCTTGGCATAGATTTCCTTGGTCGCCTCCCTGACCCTGGCTTCGAGCCTTCCGATTTCCTCGGACGTATCGATGCTCTCGTCTTCCGAGGCGAGCTTTTTCAGCTCATGGATCTTACCCTCGAGGTCCGAGATCGGCTTTTCGAAATCGAGATAGGTCTGCATGAGATCCGGTTTCCGGTTGTTTTATTTCAGGAACGCGGAGTTCCCATTTTCAGTTTGGGGCCTCTAATCCCGGTTTTTGCCCTGTTTTGCAAGAGGGTGATGCGTTTCGACCAGTTCGCGCAGCCGTTCTTCCAACACATGTGTATAGATTTGGGTGGTGGAAATGTCCGAATGGCCGAGCAGTTCCTGCACCACGCGAAGGTCCGCTCCGTTCTGCAGAAGATGGCTTGCGAAAGCATGGCGCATCACATGCGGGGAGATTGCGGCGGTTCTCAGTCCGGCGCGGGCGGCAAGGCCCTTCAGGTCGCGGGCGAAGACCTGCCGGGGCAGATAACCTTCCTTGCCGGCCGATGGAAAAAGCCACGGACTGTCGCCGGTGTGGTCTTCCCTTCGGGCGAGCGCCGCCTTTCGCGCCTCGCCATAGGACTTCATCGCGGCGATCGCCGAACGGGAAAGCGGCACGAGCCGTTCCTTGTTGCCCTTGCCGCGGATCACCAGGAAACGGCCTTCCTGATCGAGCACCTTGACCGGCAGCGAGACGAGCTCGCTGACGCGCATGCCGGTGGCATAGAGGAGTTCGAGCAGCGCCAGCATCCTGAGGCGGGTGAGCCGGTCCGGTCCGGGTTCGGCCGCTTCCCTTGCGGCAAGCTCCAGAAGCCGGGTCACCTCGTCCTCGCTCATGGTCTTCGGCAGCGCCCGGCCTTTTTTCGGCGCGTCGAGGACTGTCGTCGGATCGTCGCCGCGCAGCCCTTCCGCGTAGAGGAACTTGTAGAACTGGCGCATGGCCGAAAGCCGGCGCGCCTGGGACGATGCGGCAAAGCCCTGCCTGCCCAAATGGCTGAGATAGGCGGAGAGATCGGCGCTTCTGGCGGAGAGCGGCGACTTTCCCTTCGGAGCAAGGAAGGCATGCAGGTCTTCGAGATCGCGCTCGTAGGACGCGAGCGTATTGCCGGCCGCGCCCCGCTCGGCGCTCATCATTTCGAGGAAAGCTTCGATATGGGCGCGGGAAAGGTCGGTCATCTCCACCTGACGTTATCGCTGCGGGGCGGGGTTCAGCCGCTCGGAGGGAATGCGCACCGTCACGTCCCGTTCGCGCGGCTCCACCAGCACCACGAGCGCCACCATGCTTCCATAGACGATGCCTGCGATCACCGCCAGCACGAAGAGGAAACGGAAGAGGGTGGGCATTGAGGCGACCTGAATCTCCGCGAAGTTGCGTCGCAATATATCGATAAAGGTTTATATAACGGCAAGAACAAACTCTTCTCCGTGGCCTTTAACGGTTGCGACGGCTTGACGCTGCCTGAGCATTTGTCGATACCGTTTTTCGAAACGGACTTGACGATGATAGAAGCCCCGATACTCAGCGAAAAGGCGCGTGCCGTGCTCGGCAGGCGCAATCTGGTCTTTGTCGGCCTGATGGGCGCCGGCAAGTCGGTGATCGGCCGTCTGGTGGCGCAGAGCCTTTCCATCCCGTTCATCGATACGGACGCGGAGATCGAGAGAGTTTCCCGCATGACTGTCAGCGAACTCTTCGCGGCCTACGGTGAGGCGGAGTTCCGCTCCCTCGAGACCCGGGTCATCGAGAGGCTCCTGAGGAGCGGTCCGCGTGTCGTCTCGACCGGCGGCGGTGCCTTCATCAATGAGAATACCCGCCGGCAGATCAAGCGCGGAGGCATATCGATCTGGCTGAAAGCGGATCTCGATGTTTTGTGGGAGCGCGTGAACAAACGCGACCACAGGCCGTTGCTCAAGACGGAGAACCCCAGGCAGACGCTCGAAAACCTGATGATCCAGCGCTATCCGATCTACGCGGAGGCGGATCTCACCGTGCAGTCGGAAAATGTCCGCAAGGACGTGATGGTCAACGAGGTCCTGGCTGCCGTTGTCGCCATGGGCGATCGTTCCAGCGAAGGTGAATTGCAATGAATGTATCTTCCCGATCTCCTGAACGCCCCCTGGAGCGCACCGTGCATGTGCCGCTCGGCGAGCGTGCCTACGACATCCTGATCGGCCCCGGCCTGATCACGCGTGCGGGCGGCGAGATCACCGCGCGGCTCAAGGGCCGCAAGGCTGCGATCGTCACCGACGAGCATGTGGCGCCGCTCTATCTGGAAGCGCTGATGGACAGCTTGCAGACCGACGGCATCGAAGCCGTCTCGCTGACGCTTCCGGCCGGCGAGAAGACCAAGAGCCTGGAGCACCTGGCGACCGTCACCGACATGGTGCTGTCGGCCCGGATCGAGCGCAACGATGCAGTCGTTGCGCTTGGCGGCGGGGTGATCGGCGATCTGGCGGGGTTTGCGGCCGGCATCGTCCGGCGCGGCGTGCGCTTCGTCCAGATCCCGACCTCGCTCCTGGCGCAGGTCGATTCCTCCGTCGGCGGCAAGACCGGCATCAATACCCGCCACGGCAAGAACCTGCTCGGCGTCTTCCATCAGCCGGACCTCGTGCTGGCCGATTCGGCGGTGCTCGACACGCTCACCGAGCGGGAATTCCGCGCCGGTTATGCGGAGGTCGCCAAATACGGCCTGATCGACCAGCCGGATTTCTTCGCCTGGCTGGAGAAGAACTGGAGACAGGTCTTCGAAGGCGGCCCGGAGCGGATCGAGGCGATCGCGGTGAGCTGCCAGGCGAAAGCGGATGTCGTCGTCGAGGACGAACGCGAGACAGGGCGCCGGGCGCTGCTCAACCTCGGCCACACGTTCGGTCACGCGCTGGAAGCCGCCACCGGATACGACAGCCGCCGGCTGGTGCATGGCGAAGGCGTGGCGATCGGCATGGTGCTGGCGCACCAGTTCTCCGCGCGCATGAACCTTGCGAGCCCCGACGACGCGCAGCGCGTCGCGGCCCATCTCAAGGCCGTCGGCCTGCCGACGTCGATGAGCGACATTCCCGGAAAACTGCCGCCAACCGAAAAGCTGCTCGACGCGATCGCGCAGGACAAGAAGGTCAAGGGCGGCAAGCTCACCTTCATTCTCACCCGCGGCATCGGCCAGTCTTTCATCGCGAACGACGTGCCGTCGTCCGAGGTCTTGAGCTTCCTGGAGGAAAAGCGGCCGAAATGACGTCGAAGGGAGGTCTGCTGTCGCGCGCTGTCAACGCGGTGATCCGCGGCCTTCTGCGTTCGTCCGGCGTTTGCCTGTCGCAGGAGACGCTGTCGCTTTCCGGTCACGACGACCTGCATGCCGCGCTCGATGCACTTCATCGCGAAGGCAATTTCGATCGGCAGGATCGCGACCGCCTAAGCGGCCTCTTCGAGCTGGAAGAGCTCGAGGTCTCCGACGTCATGAAGCACCGCACGGTGATGCGGGCCGTCAATGCCGACGATCCGCCGGACGTGGCGGTCCGCACCGTGCTCGAAAGCCCCTATACGCGCATGCCGCTGTGGCGGAATTCGACCGAGAACATCATCGGCGTCGTGCATGCCAAGGATCTGCTGCGCGCGCTCGCCGAGCCGAACGCGCAGCCGGAAAACATCGACATCGTCAGGATCGCCCAGAAGCCGTGGTTCGTGCCCGACAGCACGAGCCTCAAGGATCAGCTCAACGCCTTCCTGCGGCGAAAAGTCCATTTCGCAGTCGTGGTCGACGAATACGGCGAGGTGCAGGGCATCGTGACGCTGGAGGATATTCTCGAAGAGATCGTCGGCGATATCGCCGACGAGCACGACATCGAAATTCAGGGGGTGCGCCAGGAGGCGGACGGTTCGATCGTCGTCGACGGTTCGGTGCCGATCCGCGACCTGAACCGCGCACTCGACTGGGATTTGCCGGATACGGAGGCGACGACGATCGCCGGCCTCGTCATCCACGAATCGAAGCTCATCCCGGAGGAGAGGCAGGCCTTCACCTTCTACGGCAAGCGCTTCATCGTCCTGAAGCGCGAGAAGAACCGCATCACGCGCCTGCGCATCCGTCCGGCCGGAGACGAGGCGCTGCCGGCGGAATAGCCTTTCGTTGCACCGGAGCCTTTACCGGAACATATTGGGATGCTCAGGAGGACGTATGATGAAGCATCGCATCTATTCAATCAGCGTCGCGAGCGTTTATCCCCACTATATCGCCAAGGCGGAGAAGAAGGGGCGCACCAAGGCAGAGGTCGATGAAATCATCTGTTGGCTGACGGGATACAGCCCGGAGACCTTGGGCGATCAGTTGGCGAAGAAGACCAACTTTGAGGATTTCTTTGCGCAAGCGCCTCAGATGAATCCTTCCCGATCCTTGATTACAGGCGTGATCTGCGGCATCCGCGTGGAAGAAATCCAGGAACCCACTATGCGGGAAATCCGCTACCTGGACAAATTGATTGACGAACTCGCGAAGGGAAAAGCGATGGAGAAAATCCTGCGGTATGCATCCTAGTTCCGCGAAAAGGGAAGGCTAAGCAATGCTTAAGTCGCCGGCCAAACTTCTTCTGGCGAGCGCCTGCGCGCTCTTGGCAGCAACCCAAGGAAATGCGTCGGAAACCCGCTGCGGGTGGTATGAAATGCCCACGTCCGGAAACCTCTGGCTCACCGATAAGGACGCAACCTGGAGCATAACCTCGCAAGGAGAGGCAGAGGGACCTGATGCCGTCGATGCGGAGAAGGCGCCTGCCTTCGACAGCAAGCAGTTCGTCGAAACGAACGTGCCGGGGGCAGGCTATGGCTACGGCTGTGCGTGCTTGCGGGTAGATGCCGACGCGAGGACGCAACGTATCACCAAGGTGTATTCGGGGACAATCCGGCCGCTTTCTGCCTGCCGTCATGATAAGACCTTACCGGCACCGCAAGGCTCATGACAGGGCGATGACCGCAACGGGCGCCAACGTGCCGCGACTCGTCGCAGGGGAATCGGGAAAAGATGGCGGTCGCCGCCGGCTAAGCGGCATTCTCATACTGGCGAGACCTTGGCCTATCGCCCCGTCATGCCTATCTAAGACCTGCTACCAGCGTGTCGGTTCGCCGGGTGCTGCGGCCTCCACCGCGAGGGCATGCAGGCCCGCGTCGAACTCGGATTTAAGCAGTTCATTCACCGTCCGATGCCGGTCGAGCCGGCTCATTCCGGCAAATTTCGCAGAGACGATGCGAACCCGCATATGGGTCTCGCCCGCTCCGGTGAACTGCGGCTGATGACCGGCGTGCTGATGGCTTTCGTCGAGAACGATCAGCCGTTCGGGCTCGAGGTTTTCGGTGAGCGTGGCTTCGATCCGGGCTTTGAGGGACATTTTTCGGCTCCGTTGCGACGTTCGGATCGCACATTGACGCGATGCAAAAAGGGGCATCCCAGAAACCAGTAACAAAGCGCTTTGTCAATTCTTGTCGTACCCAGCCGGCCATCCCATAATGAGGGCCTTATGAAGCTAGATTCCAAATATTTCGATCGTATCCGGACGCGCCGGAACAGGGAGCAGGAAACGGTCGCCCAAGCGCCGACCTGCCAGTGGGACGGGTGCGACAAGCCCGGCGTCCACCGCGCTCCCGTGGGCCGCAATGCGGAAGGCCAGTTTTTCCTCTTCTGTTTCGAGCACGTGAAGGAATACAACAAGGGCTACAACTACTTTTCCGGCCTTTCCGACGGCGAGATCGCCCGTTACCAGAAGGAGGCGGTGACCGGCCACCGCCCGACCTGGACGCTCGGCGTCAACAAGGCTGCGAAGCATGCGCCGCTCCATTCCACCATGCGTTCGGGCGGAGCGGCTGCGCACCGGTTCAAGGACCCGTTCGGTTTCGTGTCGCAGACCCGTCCGGGCGGCGGATCGCGCTTCGAGACGCAGGAACGCAAGCTGAAGACGCTCGAGGCGAAGGCCTTCGACACGATGGGGCTGACGGCAAGCGCCACGGCGACCGAGATCAAGAGCCGTTACAAGGAACTGGTCAAGAAGCACCACCCGGATGCCAACGGCGGAGACCGCGGTTCGGAAGAACGTTTTCGCGCCGTGATTCAAGCATATCAGTTGTTGAAGCAGGCGGGTTTCTGCTAAAGCCGTAAAAATTATGGCAGTGAGGATGACGGCCGGGCGGCGGCCCGCGCCTTGGAGAGATGATGAGTAAGATTGATTTGGATATTTCCAATCTTCCCGATACGACCGTTTCGGTCCGGGAAGTTTTCGGCATCGATACCGATATCAAGGTTCCGGCCTATAGCAGCGGCGATCCCTACGTCCCGGACCTCGACCCCGATTACCTTTTCGACCGCGATACGACCCTCGCCATCCTCGCAGGCTTCGCGCATAACCGGCGTGTGATGGTGTCCGGCTTCCACGGCACCGGCAAGTCCACCCATATCGAGCAGGTCGCCGCCCGCCTCAACTGGCCGTGCGTGCGCGTCAATCTCGACAGCCATGTGAGCCGTATCGACCTCGTCGGCAAGGACGCGATCGTTCTGAAGGACGGCAAGCAGGTCACCGAATTCAAGGACGGCATCCTGCCCTGGGCCTATCAGCACAATGTGGCGCTCGTCTTCGACGAATACGATGCCGGCCGTCCGGACGTCATGTTCGTCATCCAGCGCGTGCTGGAATCCTCCGGCCGCCTGACATTGCTCGACCAGAGCCGCGTCATCCGTCCTCACCCGGCCTTCCGCCTGTTCGCCACCGCCAACACGGTGGGCCTCGGCGACACGACCGGCCTCTATCACGGCACGCAGCAGATCAACCAGGCGCAGATGGACCGCTGGTCGATCGTGACCACGCTGAACTACCTGCCGCACGAGAAGGAAGTCGATATCGTCGCCGCCAAGGTAAAATCGTTCGGCAGCACGGCCGAGGGCCGCGAGACGGTTTCGAAGATGGTGCGCGTCGCGGACCTTACCCGTTCGGCCTTCATCAACGGCGATCTCTCGACCGTCATGAGCCCGCGCACGGTCATCACCTGGGCGGAAAATGCCGAGATCTTCGGCGACATCGCCTTCGCCTTCCGCATCACCTTCCTCAACAAGTGCGACGAGCTGGAACGCACGCTGGTTGCCGAACACTACCAGCGCGCCTTCGGGATCGAGCTGAAGGAAAGCGCCGCCAACATCGTTCTCGGAGCTTGAAGCCGAAGGGGCGAGGGTCATGGCAGGTCGCGGAGACAATTCGAAAGCCAAACCCGGCGGGCCGGTCGATACCGAGCCGTTGCGCCGGGCGATCACCGGCTGCGTGCGCTCGATCGCCGGCGACGCGGAAGTCGAGGTCACGTTCGCAAACGAGCGTCCGGGCCTTGCCGGCGAGCGCATCCGCCTGCCGGAAATCTCCAAGCGGCCGACGGCGCACGAACTCGCGGTGACCCGTGGGCTCGGCGATTCCATGGCGCTTCGGCTCGCCTGCCACGACACGAACGTACATGCCGCCATGTCGCCGCAGGGCGCCGATGCGCGCGTCGTCTTCGATGCGGTCGAGCAGGCACGCGTCGAATCGATCGGCGCGCTGCGCATGGCCGGCATGGCCGCCAACCTCAACTCCATGCACGATGAGAAATACGCCAAGGCGAATTTCTCCGGCATCGAGCGGCAGGAGGATGCGCCGGTCGGCGAAGCCGTCGCCATGCTGGTGCGCGAAAAGCTGACGGGGCAGAAGCCGCCGGAAAGCGCCGGCAAGGTGCTCGACCTCTGGCGTCCCTTCATCGAGGAAAAGACGGCGGGCGATCTCGACAATCTCAAGGGCGTGATCGAAGACCAGCAGGCCTTCGCCAGGCTCGTTCGGCACATGCTGACCTCCATGCAGATGGCGGAGGAGTTCGCGGACGAGGACACCGAGCCGGAGGAGATGGAGAACCCCAGCGAGGAAGACCAGCCGCGCAGCGGAGAGACCGAGAACGAGGAGGTCGAGGAAGAGGCCGGCTCGGATGCGGCTCCCGCCGAGCAGAGCGAAGCCTCCGACGAAGAACTCGACGAAGGAGAGATGGACGGCGCCGAAATGTCCGACGACGACATGTCCGACGACAGCGACGAGCATTCCGAGACGCCGGGCGAAACCCGCCGGCCCCAAAGCCCCTTCGACGATTTCAACGAGAAGGTCGATTACAAGATCTTCACGCAGGAATTCGACGAGGAGGTCATGGCCGAGGAGCTCTGCGACGAGGCCGAGCTCGACCGGTTGCGCGCTTTCCTCGACAAGCAGCTCGCCCATCTTCAGGGTGCGGTCGGCCGTCTTGCCAACCGCCTGCAGCGCCGCCTGATGGCGCAGCAGAACCGCTCCTGGGATTTCGACCTGGAAGAGGGTTATCTCGATCCGGCGCGTCTCGTGCGCCTCATCATCGATCCGATGCAGCCGCTCTCCTTCAAGAAGGAGCGCGATACGCAGTTCCGCGATACGGTCGTGTCTCTCGTCATCGACAATTCCGGTTCGATGCGCGGCCGGCCGATCACGGTTGCCGCCACCTGCGCCGACATTCTCGCCCGCACGCTGGAGCGCTGCGGCGTCAAGGTCGAAATCCTCGGCTTCACGACCAAGGCCTGGAAGGGCGGTCAGGCGCGTGAGAAATGGCTGGCGAGCGGCAAGCCCGCGACGCCCGGCCGTCTCAACGACCTGCGCCACATCGTCTACAAGTCGGCCGATGCGCCCTGGCGCCGGTCGCGCCGCAATCTCGGCCTGATGATGCGCGAGGGCCTGCTCAAGGAAAACATCGACGGCGAGGCGCTGATGTGGGCGCATCAACGCCTGATCCACCGTCCGGAACAACGTAAGATCCTGATGATGATCTCCGACGGCGCTCCGGTCGACGACTCGACGCTGTCGGTCAACCCCGGCAACTATCTCGAACGGCACCTGCGCGCGGTGATCGAGCAGATCGAGACGCGTTCGCCGGTCGAGCTTCTGGCGATCGGCATCGGCCACGACGTGACGCGCTACTACCGCAAGGCCGTGACGATCGTGGATGCGGACGAGCTTGCCGGCGCCATGACCGAGCAGCTTGCCGCTCTCTTCGAGGAAAATGCCGGCGCACCGGCGGGCCGTCTGCGGCGGGCCGGTTGAGGCCCGCGTTCTTGAAGCTTTCCCGCGTCGCGCTGTGGGCCGTCCTTTTCGGCGCGATCGCCTTTCCCGTGGCACCCGCCATGGAGAATGTAGCGGTCAGGGCGCGGGCGATCACGGAGTTCAAGCGAGGATCGGCGGAGACGCGGTTCGGTACCCTCGAATTCCTCGGCGGCATCGAGTTCTCGTCCTCTGACAGCCGGTTGCAATCGCTGTCGGGTATCCGCTTCCGCGCCGACGGGCGGAGCTTCGTCTCCGTGCTCGATACCGGCGGCTGGCTGACCGGCCGGATCGAACGGGATGCGGAAGGACGCCTTGCGGGTCTGACCGATATCTCGATCAACCCGATCCTGTTCCGGGGCGGGCGTCCGGGATCGAAATACAATACGGATGCGGAAGGGCTGGCACTGCGCCGGGGCCAGGCGATCGTCAGTTTCGAGCAGTTGCACCGCGTCGATGTCTATCCCGATCCGGGTTTCGAGACATCGGGACCGTTGAAAACCATCGATTTCCTCATTCCGCGCCACGAGTTGCGAAGGAATGCCGGCATGGAGACGGTAGCCGTCTCGCCCTCGTCAAGCCCGCTCAAGGGATCGCTGGTGGTCGTGACGGAGCACAGCCTGGACAATGACGGAAATCTGCTGGCGGCGATCCTGGAAGGGCCGCTCCGGGGTCCGTTTTCCGTGGTGCGCCATGATCCCTACGACGCGACAGACGGCGCTTTTCTGCCGGACGGCGATTTCCTGCTGCTCGAACGCCGCTTCAGCTTCATGGGTGGGCTCGGCATGCGCATCCGCCGGATCAAGGGCGAGAGCATCCGTCCCGGCGCCGTGGTGGACGGAGAAGTCCTCCTCGACGCCGACATGGGCTATGCGATCGACAATATGGAAGGGCTGGACGTCGTCGTCGGGCCGGAAGGCAAGCCGCATCTCATCCTGGTCTCGGACGACAACGGCAATATCTTGCAGCGCAATGTGATGCTGGAATTCCGGCTGAACCAGTAATTCAACCGGAGTGATGGTGATGCTCAGCGAGCCGGCGCCACCTGCGGCATCGGCTTCAGCACGTTCATCAGCGCGCCGTAGGGCAAGAGCAGGACGACGCCCACCAGGATCTTGACGACGAGATCACCGAGCGCCCAGGAAATCCAGCGCGGGGCTTCCGCCGTAAGGACGCCGAGGATCGGAGCCGAGGCGATCGCGAAATCCTCGTTCGGACCGATGAAGGCGAAAACGGGGGCGAAGGCGAGCGAGAAGAACAGCAGCGTGTCGAGCGCCGAACCGAGCAGGGAGCCGGCGAGCGGCGCGCGCCACCAGGTCTGGCGGCGCAGCCGGTTGAAGACCGAAATATCGAGAAGCTGGCCGATCAGATAGGCGGTGCCGGAGGCGACGGCGATGCGCGGCGCGGAAGCCAGGAAGGAAAGCGTCACGCCGACGACAAAGCCTGCAAGAACGACGCGGCGGGCGACCGAAGGTCCGAACTGCCGGTTGGCGAGATCGGTCACCAGGAAGGCGACGGGATAGATGAAGGCGCCCCAGGTCAGAAGATCGCCGAGGGCAATGCCCCAGAACGTGCCGATAACCGGAAACTGCACGAGGAAGTTCGAGGCGACGACGACGGCCGCCATGAGCAGGGCATAGATAAGGGTAAAGCGGGTCATTCGTATTTTTTTATCCTGGGTGATGCCACCAGTTGGAGTGCTATGCGGGCCAAGAGAAAAGGCTTGTCCGGTCTTACCCGTTCAAGCCTCCCTCAAAAGCCGGATGATATGTCGCGAAGCGATCAGGCGGCTTCGGCGGTCTTCTTGACGATCTGGCGGCGCAGCAGGCGGGCGCGCATCGACAGTTCGTTCTCGTCGGACTTCAGCAGGAAGGCATCGAGGCCGCCGCGATGCTCGACGGAACGCAGGGCGTGCGCGGAAACGCGCAGACGGAAGCGCTGGCCGAGAGCGTCGGAGATCAACGTGACCTGGCAGAGGTTCGGCAGGAACCGGCGGCGGGTCTTGTTGTTGGCGTGGCTTACATTGTTGCCGGTCTGAACGCCCTTGCCGGTCAGTTCGCACACACGAGACATGGATACACCTTTGTTCTTCTGCAATCGGATGGCTCTTCCGGACAATGCCCGGCGCGCCGATCCAACTGGTCCTGATTGGAAAGTTGCGGTTCTATAGTCAGTGAGACCCGCCGCGTCAAGCCAAAACCTCGGCCGGAGCCGGAGAGATTCCGCCTCTACCGGGATTATGCCGCTATTTTCTTGCCATTATGCCCGGTCTATATGTCGGCGGGAAGACGCTTGATCAGAGGAACGTGGCGTCGTCATCGTTCAGGGCGGAAATATGATCCTTCGCGGCCGTTTCGTCAGTGCCTTCATGCTCATCTTCGGGCTCACGGCGATGCCGCTCGGCTCGGCGGAAATCCGGCATGTCAGCGAATACGACATCTCGCTCGGCATCCTGCCGATCGCCAAGGCGTCGTTTGCCAGCGAATTCAACAGCAAGGATTACAAGATCACCGGCACGTTCAGGTCCGCCGGGATCGTGAACATCATCAGCCGGATATCCGCGGAAACGAACGTGAGCGGGCGCATGCAGGCCGACAGGCTGCAGGCCGACCGCTACAACCTCGTCTACAGCAACGGCCGCCGCACGCGGGTCTATGACGTCGAATACCGCAACGGCGACGTCACCGAAACGACGATCAAGCCCGCTCCGAGGCGCAATCCGGAAACCTGGATTCCGGTGACGGAGACGGATTTGCATTCCGTTCTCGATCCCTTGAGCGGCCTCATCTTTCCCGCGGACGCGAAGGTCTGCCCGAGCCGCCTGCCGATCTACGACGGCGAATCGCGCATGGATCTCGTGCTGACGCCCAAGGGTACAAGGCCGTTTTCGACGGACGGCTTCAAGGGAGAGGCGATCGTCTGCTCGATCCGCTACATGCCGAAATCCGGCTTCCGGCGCGGCCGCAGCGATATCGAGTATCTGAAGAAGATGCCGATGGAAATCTGGTTTGCCAAGGCGCAATCGGTGAATGTATATGCTCCCGTCTACGCCCGCATCCCGACGCGGATGGGCGACGTTTATGTGAAGGCCGTCAAATATGGCGGCTGACGCCGGTTCGTCGGCGTCAAGGGGGCACGAGTGAAAGTCCGGGGAACGTTGATCGGCTTTACGGCGATCCTGATGTGGTCGCTGCTTGCTCTGATGACCGCCGCCTCCGGCAAGATGCCGCCCTTCCAGCTCTCCGCCGTGACCTTCGCGATCGGCAGTCTGCCGGGGCTTCTCCTCTTCCTTGTAAAGCCCCGGCGCATCGCATTCCTGAAGCAGCCCCCGAAAGTCTGGATCACGGGCATCGGCGGCCTGTTCGGCTATCATTTCCTATATTTCACGGCGCTGCGGAATGCGCCGGCGGTGGAGGCGGGGCTCATCGCCTATCTCTGGCCGCTTTTGATCGTCGTCGGCTCCGCGCTGCTGCCGGGAGAGAGGCTGCGCTGGTACCACGTGGTCGGCGCGATCGCCGGCCTTTGCGGCACGATCGCCATCGTCTCGCGCAACGGCCTCTCCTTCGATGGCGCCTATACGCTCGGTTATGGCGCGGCTTTCCTCTGCGCCTTCACCTGGTCGGGCTATTCGCTGCTGACGCGGCGCTTCGACCGGGTCTCCACCGACGTGGTGACCGGCTTCTGCCTTGCGACCTCGGCTCTGTCGCTGGTCTGCCATCTGGCGCTGGAAACCACCGTCTGGCCGGCCGATGCGGGGGAGTGGGCGGCGGTCGTCGGTCTTGGCCTCCTGCCGGTCGGGGCCGCATTCTATGCCTGGGACTATGGCGTCAAGAACGGCGATATCCAGATCATCGGGGCGGCAAGCTATGCCGCGCCGCTTCTGTCGACGCTGATCCTGGTCGTCACCGGCTTTGCCGAGCCTGACTGGCGCATCCTGCTTGCCTGCCTGCTGATCACGGGCGGCGCAGTGCTCGCGGCGCGGGACATGTTCCGGCCGAAGCCGATCGCCGAGGCTGTTGCTGAATAGGCGTCTCCGAGGAACCGGAGGCGTTGGGGGGAGAAATGTCCGTCTTTTCGTCCGTCGTGCTGGCCGCGTCGCTTGCGCTCGCGCTTTTCCATTTCCGCTGGCTGGAGAGGCCGGCGAGCCATCCGCGCGCAGTGCTGAAAACCATGCCGGTGCTGTTGCTGGCTGTTTACGCCCTGCTCGCCGGTGCACCCTTGTTGCTCGTCGCGGCGCTGGCATTGGGAGCGCTTGGCGACGCCTGCCTTGCTTACGAGGGCGAGGCGGCTTTCATCGCGGGCCTTGCGGCATTCCTTTTCTCGCATCTTGCTTATGTGGCGCTGTTCTGGCCGGCGATCGAGCCGGGGTTGGTCGTCGGCAGCCCCTGGCGTTACGCCTTGGCCTGGACCTTCGTCGTCCTGCTGGGGATGATGCTTCTTGTGCTCTGGCGGCCCGCCGGCAAGCTCGTCCTTCCCATCGCGGTCTATGCGATCGCGATCATCGCCATGGCGCTCTCGGCGCTGATGCTCTGGCCTGTTCCGCCATCGGCGGGCGCAGCGCTGTTCGTGATGTCGGATGCGGCGCTTGCCGTTCAGAAATTTCTCGTGAAGCCCGGCTCTCCGGCAACGAAGCGGCTGAAATCCTTCGTCTGGGGCACCTATTACGCCGCCCAGCTCATCTTCACGCTGGCGTTCGCCGGATTGCCGCGCTTCTAGGAAACGCTCTAGGCCGAGGGTTCCCATCCCGGCGGCGCCATTTCGAAGCTCGCAAACTCGAAGCCGGGCGCGACCGTGCAGCCGACCAGCGTGAAGCGGCCGAGCGGCTCGGCGGCCTGCCAGGCATCCGCCGGCACCACGCCCTGCGGACGCTCGCCCTTCGCCAGATCGATGCCGAGCGTTATCGTTTCGACCGTCCTGCCGTCGGAAATCCTGAGCAGCAGCGGATCGCCCGCATGAAAATGCCAGACCTCCGCCGCATCGCGCACCCGGTGCCAATGCGACCGTTCGCCCGCCTGCAGCAGGTAATAGATCGCCGTCGAGTGGGCGCGTGCCGCGCCGCGATCGTCCCGGAAGGTCTCGACATACCAGCCGCCTTCGGGGTGGCGCTGCATGCCGAGCGCTTCGATGATGTCCTCGGCTTCCATTCAGAAATTGTCCTTGCGCTTGCGGATCTCGGCGAAGACTTCCTCGTTCGTCCTGCTTTCCATCAGCAGGTTGCGGCGGATGGCGGGATCGGCGGCGCGCAGGAAGGGATTGGTTTCCTTCTCCAGGCCCATCGTCGTCGGAATGGTGAACCTGCCGGCGGCGCGGGCTTCCTCGATCTCCTTCGCGCGGGCCTGCAGCCGCTCGTTGTCCGGATCGATAGTCAGCGCGAATTTGGCGTTGGAGAGCGTGTATTCGTGGCCGAAATAGACGGCCGTCTCGTCCGGAAGCACGGCGAGCTTCTGCAGCGAATGCCACATGTCGGCAGCCGGACGTTCGAAGATGCGGCCGCAGCCGAGCGCAAAGAGCGTGTCGGCCGCAAAGAGGATCTTGTCGTCGGGGAAATGGTAGCAGATGTGGCCGGCGGTATGGCCGGGCGTCTCGATGACGCGCACGAGGTGTTCGCCGAACTGGAATTCGTCTCCGTCCGCCATGGTCTTGTCGAGGCCGGGGATCGCCACCGCCTCGTTGAACGGGCCGATGATGTCCAGGCCGAATTTTTCCTTGAGCGCCAGGTTGGCTTCCACATGGTCGGTGTGGTGATGGGTCGTGAAGATATGGGTGATCTTCCAGCCGCGGCGGGCGGCGGCCTCGACGATCGGCTTTTCCTCCGGCGCGTCGACCGAAGCCGTCAGCCCGCTCTCCGGATCGTGCACGAGGACGCCGTAATTATCGCTTCGGCATGAAAAAACTTCGAGTTCCAGTGGTTTCATACGCTCGCCCCTATTGCTCAAATCTCTTTGCGGGACAATGTAGAGACTGCGTTCCCGAAGTCCAACCACTGCCTGACAGCATTTTTAGATGTCCGCCGATATCGTCGATCTCCGCGAATTCTATCACTCGCCTCTCGGCCACCTTGCCGAGCAGTCGATCGCGATGGCGCTGTCCTCGCTCTGGGCGCGGCTGCCGGAGGAGCGGCTGGTGGGGCTCGGTTACGCCGTGCCTTATCTCGACCGCTTCCGCTCCGATACGGAACGCACCTTCGCCTTCATGCCTGCGGGGCAGGGGGCGGTGAACTGGCCGGTCGGCGAACTCTCTTCCACGGCCTTGGTCTTCGACGAGGAACTGCCGCTGCCGGACAGTTCCATCGACCGCGTGCTGATGGTGCATTCGCTGGAATTCGCGGAAAACCCGCGCGAGACGCTGAAGGAGCTCTGGCGCGTGCTGGCGCCCGGCGGCCGGCTCGTGATCGTCGTGCCGAACCGGCGCGGCGTCTGGGCGCGCATGGAGCACACGCCCTTCGGCTCCGGCCGGCCCTATTCGCGCGGCCAGCTCACCTCGCTTCTGCGCGAGACGAATTTCACGCCGGGTGCGAGCGCCGAGGCGCTGTTCTTTCCGCCCTCGAAGATCCGCGCCGTCCTGAAGCTCCGCCATGTCTTCGAGCGCCTGGGCCGGCGCTTCTGGCCGGTTTTTTCCGGCGTCATCGTGCTTGAAGCGCAGAAACGTCTCTACCAGGGCCTGCCGGTCGCGGCGCGTGCCTCCCGCCGCGTCTTCGTGCCGGTGCTGGCGCCGCAGGGCGTGCCGACCACGCGGGTGCGGTAAGCCTCACGGCTTCAGGTCGAAGAGCGCAAGCGGCTGTCCGTCCATCGCGAAGGGAACGGATTCGTGCGTGTGCGCGATCTTCCAGCGGCCATCCTCACGTGCGAAGGTGACGGTCAGGCGAAACCAGAAACCGCTTTTTTCCTTGCCGATCTTCCGGCCGGCGAGCCATGCCAGCGCACTGCACCATGCGATGTCGCCCCCCACGCGCAGATCGGTATTCCGGATGTCATACTCAAGGCCGCCTTCCCAGGTATCCAGCCACGCCTGCAGGCCCGCCCTGTCGTTCCCGATCGCCTCCAGCGGCGGGGCGAGCGAGAATGTACGGACGGTGGCGGAATGGCAGGAGATGATCGCATCTGCATTCTTGTCGCGCAGCGCCTGCGCCCAATCGTCCAGCAAAACCCTGATATCGTCATGGTCTCCAACGCTCATGATTTTTCACTCCTTTGAGTTTGCTCCCCTGGAAGACGTATCGTCGACGGCATTTCTGACAATCGGCATAAAGAAATCGAATGGATGGCAGAAACCGGCATATCTCGACAAAGGCCGATTTCGGCTTTAATGCCACTTAAATCACCCGCCAATCCGGCATTTCCGAAAAGGTTGATCCGATGAGCATCGTCACGAGTGAGCCCGTTCCGCGTCCAGGCATACTGGATATCGCCGCCTATGTACCCGGCAAGGAACATGCTCCTGGCGTCGCTCGCGTCTTCAAGCTCTCCTCCAACGAAACGCCGCTTGGGGCAAGCCCGAAGGCGATCGAAGCCTTCAGGCAAGCCGCCGAGCATCTTGAACTCTATCCGGACGGACAGGCGCTGGCGCTGCGCGAGGCGATCGCCGCCGTGCACGGCCTCAACGTCGCGAATATCATGTGCGGCAACGGTTCGGACGAGTTGCTCGGCCTGCTCTGCCACGTCTATCTCGGCCATGGCGACGAGGCGATCATCACCGAGCACGGTTTTCTCGTCTACAAGATCCAGATCATGGGAGCGGGCGCCAAACCGGTCGAGGTCAGGGAGAAGGACTGCGCGGTCGACGTCGACGCGATCCTCGCCGCAGTGACGGAGAAGACCAAGATGGTCTTCATCGCCAATCCGGGCAATCCGACAGGCACCTATGTGCCGGTTGCGGATATCCGCCGCCTGCATGCCGGCCTGCCGAAGCATGTCATCCTCGTGCTCGATGCGGCTTACGCGGAATATGTGAAGAAGAACGATTACGAAGCCGGGCTCGAGCTGGTTTCCAGCAACCGCAACGTCGTGATGACCCGCACCTTCTCGAAGGTCTACGGTCTTGCGGCGCTGCGCATCGGCTGGATGTACGGCCCCGCCGGCATCCTAGACGCGCTGAACCGCGTGCGCGGCCCGTTCAACATGAATGCGCCGGCGATCGCCGCGGGTGCGGCCGCGATCCGCGACCAGGCCTTCGTCGAAAAGGCGGTCGAGCACAACATGCTCTGGCTCGACAAGCTCACCCATGCCTTTCAGGCGATCGGCCTCAAGGTCACCCCGTCGGTCACCAATTTCATCCTCATCCACTTCCCGGACGTGGACGGCAAGCGCGCCCCCGAGGCGGATGCCTTCCTGACGAGCCGGGGTTATATCCTGCGTGCGGTGAAAGGTTATGGCTTTCCGAACGCGCTGCGCATGACCGTCGGCTCGGAAGAAGCAAACCGCGGCGTCATCGAGGCGCTCGGCGAATTCATGAGTAGAAGCGTATGACCAGGCCGCATTTCGACCGGATCGCGCTGATCGGCATCGGCCTCATCGGGTCGTCGATCGCCCGCGACGTCAAGGAGCTGGGGCTCGCCGGCGAGGTGGTGATCTCCACCCGCAGCGCCGAGACGCTGACGCGCGCCGAGGAACTGGAGCTCGGCAATCGCTACGTGGCCTCCGCCGCGGAGGCAGCGAAAGGCGCCGATCTCGTCATCGTCTCCGTACCGGTCGGTGCCTCCGAAGCGGTGGCAAAGCAGATCGCCGGCAGCCTCAAACCCGGCGCCATCGTCACCGATGTCGGCTCAACAAAGGCGTCCGTCATCGCCCAGATGGCGCCGCATATGCCGGAAAACGTGCATTTCATCCCCGGCCATCCGCTGGCGGGGACGGAGAAGTCCGGTCCCGATGCGGGCTTTGCCGGCCTCTTCCGCGACCGCTGGTGC
Organism: Neorhizobium descurainiae; assembly: GCF_051400715.1. Lineage (NCBI taxonomy): Bacteria > Pseudomonadati > Pseudomonadota > Alphaproteobacteria > Hyphomicrobiales > Rhizobiaceae > Neorhizobium > Neorhizobium descurainiae. Next base: position 68,801 of record NZ_JBLFFK010000004.1, on the reverse strand, counting down.
ATCTTCACGCCGTTGCCGGATACCGATCAGGCCGCCCTCGACAGGCTCAAGGCCTTCTGGACGGCGCTCGGCTCGCGCATCGACGAGATGGACCCGCAGCACCACGACAAGGTGCTGGCGATCGTCTCCCACCTGCCGCATATCATCGCCTACAACATCGTCGGCACGGCGGACGATCTGGAGACGGTGACGGATGCGGAAGTCATCAAATATTCCGCATCCGGCTTTCGCGATTTCACGCGCCTTGCCGCCTCCGATCCCACCATGTGGCGCGACGTCTGCCTGCACAACAAGGATGCGATCCTCGAAATGCTGGCGCGGTTTTCGGAAGACCTCGCCTATCTGCAGCGGGCGATCCGTTGGGGCGAGGGCGACAAGCTCTTCGAGCTCTTCACCCGCACCCGCGCCATCCGCCGTTCGATCATTGAGGCCGGCCAGGACGTCGACGCGCCGGATTTCGGCCGTCATGCGCTGGACAAGAAATAACCTGGTCAGATCGGCGGGATCTCGCCGATCGGAATGAAGCCGCCGGCAAGGACCTTGCCGCGGTTGATGGTGAGGTCGATCGAGGCGTTGCTGCCGCCGCCGAGCGCGGAGAGCATCCGGGCGACGGTTTCGAGCGTCGGGGCGATGTCCGGGAAGGTCTCGCCGAGACTGTTGCGCCAGGCATCGATCTGCTCGATCCTGAGCTTCAGCCTGCCCGAGAGATAACCCCGCTCGTCGAAGGAAAAGGGACCTGAAAGGGTGATCAGCCGGCCCTCGCCGAGATCGGCGGAAAGGCTGCGCATCTCGCCCCTGGTGCCGTAAAGAACGAGCCCGTTCGGATCGGAGCCGTCGATCATCCCGGCGCGGCCCGCAAGCGTCACGTCGGCATTGGCCGTCAGCCGGGGAAGAAGCCGCGGCATATCCCTCATCGTCATGTCGGTGCCTTCCAGCGTCATGGCCGCATCGAGATCGTTGCCGTTCTGCCGCAGATGGATTTCCGTATGGCCGGCGCTGATGTCGAAGGTCTCGCCCGTCGCTGCCGATGCGATGCTGGTCTTGGAGTTCTCGATGACCACGGACGTGCGCTCGACGCCCTTGAGCTTGGTGATGAGGCTCGACTGGAAATTCTCCCAGGCAGATGAGACCGTCAGGCCATGGCCCGTGCGGATCTCGACCGGCGAATCGAGCTCCCAGACGATATGGCCGGGATCGTAGACCTGGGCGGCGGAACGCAGGGAGCCGAAGGTGGCGGAAATGCCGTTCACCCGGTCGTCGACGGCGACTTTCGAGCAGAACAGGCCGATCCGGAAGGGATAGCCGCGATAGTCCGCATCGTCGCACCGGGCGGAAATGCCGTTCCTCTCGTGGCTGCCGAGCTGGGCGAGCGTCCGTTCCCGCAGCGTCGAGGCCGCATAGAACCAGCCGGCGGTGTAAAGCGCGACGATCAGCACGACGCCGAAGGCGAGGAGCCATAATTTTCCCGTGACACCGCTTCGGCTTGACGCTGCCATGATGTTCTCCAATGGTGGCTTCGATTCTCGAATACGACGTGGCGTGGGATATGGACGAATTTTGGGTGTTTGGCTACGGGTCGCTGATGTGGAATCCGGGTTTTGCGTTTGAGGAAAGACGGCCCGCGCGCGCCTTCGGTTTTCGCCGTTCCCTCTGCGTATGGTCCTATGTGCATCGCGGCACGCCGGAACATCCCGGCCTCGTGCTCGGCCTCGACCGCGGCGGCTCCTGCCGCGGCGTCGCGTTCCGGGTGAATGGGGAGGGCCGGGAGGACGTGCTCGATTACCTCCGTCGCCGCGAACTCGTCACCAATGTCTACAAGGAGAAGATCCTGCCGGTTTCGCTCGGCGGCGGGCGGCAGGTGAAGGCGGTCGGCTACATCGTCGATCGTCAGCACGTGCAATATGCCGGCGCGCTCGACGTCGAGGAAGCGGCCCGGATCGTCCGCGCGTCCGTCGGCCAGTCCGGCCCTAACGATGCCTATGTCTTCAATACGCTTTCGCATCTCAAGGAGATGGGCATCCGCGATCATTGGCTGGAAGGTGTGGGTGCCGCCGTCTCGGGACGTCTTCAGGCGGCCGTCTGAGCCTTCAATTCCGCCAGGCGCTTTACCGCGGTCGGCGGCAACGGCAGATGCGGATTGGCCTCGACCGTTTCGACGAGCAGCCTGTCGCTCTCCCGCTCCAGCGTTTCGACCAGGTGCTCGTAGAAGGCGTCAGGGTCCATGCCGGGCGCGATCGGCGGCAGGATGCGCACCTTGAAATGGCCCGGATATTTGATGAGCTTGCGGCGGCCCCAGAACAGGCCCCAATGGGCGACGACCGGCACGACCGGCACCGCAACGTCGCGATAGATGCGGGCGATGCCGTAGCGGTATTGCGGTTCGGCTCCCGGCGGGCGGCGGGTCCCTTCGGGATAGATGATGAGCTGGCGGTCGTTCGCCATCTCTTCCCTGGTGCGCTGCATCACCTCGACCATGATCTTGCCGCGCGCGCCGCGATTGACCGGGATCATCCTCTGCTTGGCGGCGTACCAGCCGAACAGCGGAATCCACATCAGCTCCCGCTTGAGAATGTAGACGGGATCACGCTGAAAGGGGAGCAGTGCGAACGTATCCCATGCGGACTGATGCTTGGGTGCGAAGATGCAGCCGCCCTCCGGAATATTTTCCATGCCTTCGATCTCGAACGTTGCGCCGACGATCTTCGACATCAGCCAATTGTTCGAGGCGGCCCAGGCCTTGGGTATGCGATACGCTTCCTTGCGAGGCAGCACGAAATAGATCGGGCTCAGCACGATCATGCGGACGATGAGATTCGTATAAAAAGCGATGTTGAAAAGAACCGAACGCAAAAGCAGCATGAAGCGGAATTCCTTCTGGACAGGCGTTGCCTACACGAGATCGCCGCCTGAAAAAAGCATTCGGCGCACACAGCGCAAAGAATTCAGAGTGCGGGCTTTGCGGCCGTTTTGGTATCGCTGCCCGTGCGCAGCCCGGTGCCCCGCTCGATGCCGACCCAGTCGCGCAATGTGGCGAGCACGACCTTGACGTATTCGGCGAGCATGGTGCGCAGCACGTCCGGCTCGGCGAACCAGGCTTTGCGGGTGAGATCGGAGTTGACCACGGGATAGGCGATGAACTCGGTCACCGGATCGGCGCGGCGCAATTCGTGGAGGCTGCGCAGCATGTGGTAATTGTTGGTCACGACCAGCACGGATTTGTAGCCATGGTCATGGATCCAGCGGGTGATCTCGTTGGCATTGCCGATCGTGTCGATGGCGTCATAGCCGATATCCACGCAGCAGGCGAAGAGGTCCGGCGAGGCCTGGGTCACCTTGCGGATCTGATTGGGCGTGGTGGAGGGATGCGCGCCGGAGATCAGAAGCCGCTGTCCGGCTCCATCGCGCAGGAGGCCGAGCGCCTGTTCGATGCGCAGATAGCCGCCGGTCAGCACGACGATCGCGTCGGCCTTCACGCCGTCCGGCGCCCTGAGTGAGGTGACGGCGTTGGCGAACCACAGAAAGCCGCCGAAAAGCACGGCGATGCCGAGGACGCAGACCATGATGACGCGGCGCGCGACCCAGCGCAGCCGGCCCTGCCGCGAGAGCAGCCCCGCAGGCGGGCGCTGCGGCTTGCGATCCGCTCCATCGTCGGGTGTCATCTGGGCCGGTGTCATGACTGTCCATAGCCGGAGATTCGTGGCGAGAACAGGGCCAACCTATCGGGTCAAAGGGTCCGGTTCAAGAAGCGGGCAACCCGTCGGAACGCGCCGGATCGGAACGGATGAGATCGATTTCGTCGATCGTGCGCATGACGGTGAACCGGGCGGTCAGCGTCGTCAGCAGGGCGATCACGATCATCGTGGCGAAGATGCCGAGATAGCCGGTGACGCCGATGGTGAAGGAGCCGAAAAGCGCGGTCGCCTGGTCGCTCTCCGGCGTCGCCAGCGAATTGGCCTGCCAGATGTTGGCGACCGCGAACAGGGCTGCCGTCAGCGCGCCGCCGGCGGCCGAACCCTTGATGCTGATCTTCAAAAAGTGCTTCTGGAATTCGCTCGCCACGAAGGAGCTCTCCGCGCCGACGAAATGCAGCACCTCGACGATATGACGATTGCCGGAGAGCGCGCCGCGCGTCGCGAAGATGACGGTCAGGATCATCGCGGTGAACACCAGGATCAGGATTCCCGTGCCGATCAGCACCGTCGTATGCGCCATGGAGACCAGGCGGTCCACCCAGGTGCGGTGATCGTCCAGGAAGGCCTGCGGGATTTCCGTCTTCAGGAGATCGCGCATGGCCGCGAAATCGGGCGGGTTCTGCTCGTCGATGGTGACGATGACGAGGCGGGGCACGGGCAGATCGTCAAGGTTCAGCCCGGCGCCGAGCCAGGGCTCGAGAAGCCGGGCGGTGGCGTTCTCGTCCATGATCGTGCCTTCGCGCGTTCCGACGAAGGTGAGCGCCAGATCGCGGGCCTTCTTGAGCGCCGCCTCCATGTCGAGCCCTTCGTCGGGCTTGATCTGGATGGTGATCTCGCGGGAGATCTGGCTCTGCCAGCTCGCCGCCGTCGCTCTCACCATGGTGACCGCGCCAAGCGTCAGGCAGGCGAGGAAGGCCATGATGGCGATCACCACCATCAGCGCATTGCCCTGGATGTTGGAAGGCGGCAGGATCGGCGCCGTCGGCCGCACCCGCATCTCGGCGCGGCGCGGCTGCTGGGCCGGTTCCGCCGGCTGCGGATCGCTGCCGGGCTTCTGCCTCTTCGCGGCCTTCAGGATTTTCGGGTTGAGCTCATTCATAGATGTCGAGCCGCCCTTCGGTCAGGATCATCCGCCGGGCATCCACCTGATCCATCAAAGCCAGGTCATGGGTGGCGATCACGACGGCGGTGCCAAGCCGGTTGAGTTCGAGAAAAAGGCTGAGGAGCCGCCGCGCCATCGGCGGATCGACATTGCCGGTCGGCTCGTCGGCGAGCAGGATCTCCGGCCGGTCCATCAATGCCCGGGCGATCGCGGCGCGCTGCTTCTCGCCGCCCGACAGGACCGGCGGCAGAACGTTGATGCGTTCGCCGAGCCCGACCCATTTCAGAAGCTCGATCACATCGTTGCGATAGGAACCTTCCTCCTTGCCGCGGACCCTCAACGGCAGCGCCACGTTCTCGTAGGTGGTGAGATGGTCGAGCAGCCGGAAATCCTGGAAAACGATGCCGACGCGCCGGCGCAGCATGGGCAGTTCCGGGCGCGGGATCTGCGAGAGGTCGCGCCCGAACATATGGATGATGCCGCGTGTCGGGTGCAGCGACAGGAAGAGCAGGCGCAAAAGCGTCGTCTTTCCGGCGCCCGACGGTCCCGTCAGGAACTGGAACGACCGCTTCGGGATGTCGAAGGTCATGTCCCGGAGAATCTCCGGCCCCATCCCGTAGCGCAGGCCGACGTTTTCGAAATGAATCAACGGATGACCCAATCCTCACTCTTTAAACTTTTTGGTGCTCGTTATCTCTTAACGACCCGGGTAAACGAAGGGTTAAATCACGCGCGGAAAAGGGCTAATTTCGGGCCGCGTTTGCAAAGCGTTAACCACTCGAATTTACAACTGAGCGGGATTCGTTTCAATGCCCGCCACCCCCGAACACCGGGGAAAACGGGCCGAAGAGGGCCCCATGAGCACGTTCCGCAACGAGCAGGGCAGGACGGTCGTCCGCATGGACATCCTGCCCCCGGAAGCTGCCGGCAGGGGGAGGCGCGTGTTCCAGCCGCGCGGCGAAGTGGTCGACGCCCAGTTCGTCACCGTTCGCGAAGCCGCCCGGCGCGGATCGTCACCGCGCTTCGGCAACGACAACCGCCGCAAGCCGGCGCAGCCAGCGGCCGCGAAGCAGCCGTTCCCGGAGCGGATCGTCGCCGCCGGCGAGCGCGCTCTCGGGCGTCTTTCCGCGGATTTCTTCTCGGCGGTCGTGGCGGTCGTCTTCGTCCTGGTCTTCGGTCTCGCGGGCGGCTTCTCCTTTCTGTTCGCCGGTTCGGAAACGGCTAAGGCCGGTCCTCCTCTCGACATCACCCATGTCACCATGACCCCGCAGGATGCCAACGGCATGCGCGTGCTCCTGATCAACGGCATCGTCGAGAACCGCAGCGGCGAAAGCCTCGCCATGCCGTCGATCCGCGCGGAGCTGATGTCCGGCGAGGCGCTGGTGGCGAGCACGCTGATCTCGCCGCCGGTCTCCGCCATAGCGGGCGGCCAGAGCCGCGGTTTCTCGGCACGCGTGCCGCATCCCGGTGGAAAACTGCCGGACCTTCGCCTTTCGCTGACCGAGCGCGGCGCCTGAACCTTTCTATTTTCGTGCCGTTCGTGCTATCGGAGCGCTTTAACGGACACGGAGAGCCTCATGCCCGTCGTACGCGGCAAGACCATTGAGCCGCTTTACAGCCCCGAACAGATCGCCGAACGCAACCGGGCCATGGCCGCGGAAATCGCCGCCGGCCCGACCAAGGATCTGCTCGTCATCGCGATCCTCAAGGGCTCGTTCATCTTCGCCGCCGACCTGCTGCGCGCGCTGCACGACGTGGGGCTTGCGCCGGAGGTGGAATTCATCACGCTTTCGAGCTACGGCGCCGGCACGGTCTCTCAGGGCGTGCGCATCGTCAAGGACATCGACAGCGACGTGAAGGACCGCGACGTGCTGCTGATCGACGACATCCTCGAATCCGGCCGCACGCTGAAATTCGCCAAGGAGATGCTTTACGAGCGCGGCGCCCGCCACGTCTCGATCGCCGTGCTGCTCGACAAGCGGGTGAAGCGGAAGGAGGCGCTTGAGGCGGATTACGTCGGCTTCGAATGTCCGGACTATTTCGTCGTCGGCTACGGCATGGACGTGGCTTACGCGTTTCGCGAACTGCCCTTCGTCGGCGTCGTCACCGGCGACGCCTGATCCCGCTTGAGAAGGTGTTAACCATTCCGGCCCTGCAGCGTCTGATGTTTACTCCTCGACAAGGAAAGTCTGGTGATTTGCTCCCGATATGAAACACAACAGGGAGCGACAAGCGCCATGGCAAAGATCCTGATCACCGAGGACGAGGATTCGCTCCGCAGCTTCGTCGCACGGGCGCTCCAGCTCGACGGTCATGAAACATACGAGGCGGGCGACGGCGCCGAAGGTTTGGAAAAGCTGAGCCAGGGGCCTTTCGACCTGCTCCTTTCCGATATCCGCATGCCGGTCATGGACGGTATCGAGCTGGCCTACCAGGCTTCCGCAAAATTCCCGGACCTCAAGATCCTGCTGATGACCGGTTATGCCGAACAGCGCGAGCGCGCCGACGACCTCTCGGTCAAGATCGTCGATGTGGTGCAGAAGCCCTTCGCGCTTCCCGATATCCGCAGGGCCGTCGCCTCGGCGCTGGCAGCCTGAGGGCTGGCGCGGCCGTGACGCGCTAGAGATATGACATGACAAGCCAATTCCCCCGGTGCCAAGTTTGACGTTCAGCTACGCAGGACGCCGAGAGGCCACCCTCGATCGTCATGCTCGGGCTTGTCCCGAGCATCTGCAATGGGTTGTCATAATTGACGTGCGGTAGATCCTCGGCACAAGGCCGAGGATGACGTCGGAGGCGATCGGCTGCTTCCCTCCTTGCGCGGCAGAGCCAAATCATGGATTGCCCGTGAGGGGATGTCGTGCTGCCCCAATCGCCTACCGTATATCCAGCAGCCGTTCCAGATATTGCCGTTCGGCTTCGCCCGATAGCGCGTTGCCCAGCCGTTCACGGATAGCTTCGAGGATCTCGCGGGCGCGCTGGACGTCGATTTCGTCCGGCACCTTCACCTGATCGCCGAAATCCGGGCCTGACGTGGAGCGCGGCCGGCCGAGCGGATCACGTCCGTTCTGGCCGCCCTGCGAGGTCATGCCTTCGCCGGGGCCGCGGTCCTGGCCTTGGCCCTGTTGGCCCTGCTGCATGGCCTGCATCATCTGCTGCATCATGTTCTGGGCGCCCTGGCGCAGTGCGTTGAGCGCATTGCCCTGGCCCTGCACGGCCTGCTCGCCCTGGCCTTCGCCAAGCGCCCGACCGGCATTGCCCATCTCGCGCTGAGCCTCGCCGAAGCCTTCGCCGGGCTGCATGCCGAGACCCTTCAGGCCTTGCTGAAGTTCTTCGAGCTTCTTGCCGAGGCCTTCCTGCTGGGCGCGCAGGTTCCTCAGCGCCTCGCGCAGCTGTTCGGCGGTCATCTGGTCGGTATTCTGCTGCCCGCCCTGCTGACCCTGTTGACCCTGCTGCCCTTGCTGACCCTGCTGTTGCTGGCCCTGTTGCTGTTGGCCTTGCTGCTGCTGACCCTGCTGGCCCTGATCGTAGGGCTGCTGGCTCGGATCGCCGCGCTGCATGCGGTCGCGCAGCGCCTGGTCGAGCTGGAAGGTCTGATCCATCAGCCGCTGCTGTTCCTGCATGATCTCGCCGAGCTTGTCGATCTGCTGGCGCATCTGGCTGTTCTGCTGCTGGCCCTGCTGGCCGCGCTGCATGCGGCCCGCCTGCAGGTTGTTCATCATCCGCTGCATTTCGGAGAGAAGCTGCTGGGCGGCATCCCGATTGCCGGAGCGGGCCAGGTTTTCGATCTGGTCCATCATGTTCTGCAGGTCGCGCTGGCGGATGACGTTCTCGGCCTGCATGTTGTTCGGCGCCTGCGGGGCGTTCTGCATCCGCTGGGCGAGCTCGTTCATGAACTGCTGCATCGCGTCGCGCAGTTCCTGCATCAGCCGGGCGATCTCCTCGTCGGAGGCGTTGTTCTCAAGGGCGTCCGCGAGGTTGCGCTGGGCGTCGCGCAGCCGGCGTTCGGCGAGCGACAGATCGCCGTCCTCGATGCCGAGCGCGATCTCCCACAGATAATCGGCCGTATCCTTGAGCTGTTCGTCTGTGCGGGAAAGCTTCATGCGCTCCAGCGCCGAGCGGATCAGCAGGAAATGGCTGAGGTTGGGAATGGTTTCGTCGGGGCGGATCGCCAGCGCTTCGTTGAGCGCGATCGCTTTCGGCATCTGTCGGGTGTCGAGTGCGAAGACCTGGCGTTCTTCCGCGACGGCCGCGGCCAACGGCTCGGAGAAGCCGCGCGACGGCAGCACGATCTCATGGCTGGGGCTGCGGCCCGTCTGGCCGGCGCCGTCCTTGGCGACGAGCGTGACCCTGACGCGCTTGCCGGCGAGCGGATGTTCGACGAGGTTGCGGCTCGTCAGCCCCTTGACCTCCCGGCCGTTCTGGCGCGGCAGGTCGAGCCGGTAGTCCGGCGGCGGATAAAGCGGGGTCGCGCCGGCGTCCTGCTGCTCCACGGGTTCGATCAGCGCGTGGGCTTCGCGGATGCCGTAATCGTCCTTGCCGGTGAAGCCGATCTCCAGCGCGCCGTTGACGGAACGCCGCGGCTGGCCGTCAAAGGCGATTTCCGGCGGACGGTCCGGGATGACGTTGAAGGCCCAGGTCTGTCCGTTGACGGCCAGGCTGCCGCTCTCGGCGACGTTGAGCGCATAGGTGCGCGGAGGCAGCGGCTGGTTCGGCTGCGGTGCCGCCGCCGGCTGGGCGGGCGCCTGCTGCGCCGCCTGCTCGCCATTCTGCGGCTGTCCGTTCTGCTGCTGCCTGGCGGCCGCTTCCGCTGTCTTCTTGGCTTCTTCGGTGATCAGCGTCACCGTGTCTCCGCCCGTTTCGGGCGCGAAGACCACGTCCTCGCCGCCTTCGCCGCCGGTGACGCGCACCGTGAGCGCGGAATTCTGCGGGATGGAGACGGTGTTCGCATCGGGGTTCGCCTCGCGGCCCGTCAGGAAGATCGGAGCGCGGCCGGTATAGGAGGGCGGGGTCAGCCAGGCGTCGATGCGCAGATCCGGATTGATGCTCGGCGCGGGCGGGGCGGCGCGGAAGGCATCGGCCGGCGAGCCGCCGCCGTTCGAGAAGGAATAGCCGAGCGCCACGACGAAGACGAGCGCCGGGATGGCGCGCAGCGCGAAGCGGTCGTGCCTGGCGATATCGGGCTGCGGCAGGCCGGCATCGAGAGCTGCGATGCGCTCGGCCATGCGGATCTGGTGTTCCTTCCACAGCGCTCGGGAGTAAGGCGTTTCGAAGGCCGGTTCGTCCTCCTGCACGGCGACAGGCTGGTGGGGCAGGTTGTTGCGGTCTTCGAGAAGCCGGTCGGCCTCTTCCGGCGCCGGCCAGCGCAGCCGGCCGAAAGGAAGGATCGAATAGACGAAGGCAAAGGCGAAACCGCCGAGCAGAACCCAGCGCAGCCAGTCCGGCGCGATGCGGAAAATCCCGAACCAGGCGACCGACAGGAAGAGCGCCGCGATCCCCAGGGGGGCGAGCAGCAGCGGCAGGATACGCTCGAAAAACAGGACGATCCGCGCGAAGGAGCGCTTCAGCGCGACGCGGCGCGCAAGCACAGGATGCGATTCGAAGGCACCTTTGCGGGTGAAGCTCATGCGGTCCGTCTCCAGTCGTGGCGGCGCAAACTCAAGCTTTCAAGATAGCAGTCTTTGTGGCGAAGACGAGGGCAAGGGGCGGTTGGCCCCCATATTTTAGGCAGTTTCCCGCAAAAGTGAACGCCGCGTCAAAGGCTCACGCAAGCCACGCAGGAACGGAATCGAGGCCGATGAGCTCCTCGTAGGTGCCCCGCGGGCGCACCACGTGGAAATCGGCGCCCTTCACCAGAACCTCCGGCACCAGCAGGCGGGAGTTGTAGGTCCCGGCCTGGACGGCCCCATAGGCGCCCGCCGACGCGACGGCGATCAGGTCGCCGGGCTTCGGCGCCGCCATCTCCCGGTCGAGCGCCAGATAGTCGCCGGTTTCGCAGACCGGGCCGACCACGTCGCCCCTGATGCGCGGCGCATCGGCCGGCGGCACGACGACCGGGCGGATCATGTGATAGGCGTCGTAGAGCGTCGGGCGGATCAGGTCGTTCATCGCGCCGTCGACGATGACGAAGGTCTTTTCGCCGCCGTCCTTCACGTAGATCACCTCGGTCACCAGGATGCCGGCATTGCCCACGATCAGACGGCCGGGCTCGGTGACGATCCTGCAGTTCAGCGAGCGGAGCTGACGCTTCACCGTTTCCGCATAGGCGTCGGGAAGCGGCGGCGGGCTGTTGTCGTCCTTGTACGGGATGCCGAGGCCCCCGCCGATATCGACGTGGTCGATGCGGTGGCCGTCGGAGCGCAGCGCGTCGACGAGTTCGCGCAGCAGCCGGAAGGCATCCTCGAAGGGTTGCAGTTCGGTGATCTGGCTGCCGATATGCATGTCGATGCCGGTCACCTCGATGCCATCAAGCGTTGCGGCATGGGCATAGACGGCGCGGGCGCGCTCATAGGAAATGCCGAACTTGTTTTCCTTCTTGCCCGTGGAAATCTTGGCATGCGTGCGGGCGTCCACATCCGGGTTGATGCGGAAGGAGACATGCGCCTTCTTCCCCATTTTCCGGGCGCGGAGATTGAGGACCTCCAGTTCGGGCTCGGATTCGACGTTGAAGCAGTAGATGCCGGCTTCGAGCGCCAGATCCATCTCCTGCACGGTTTTGCCGACGCCGGAGAACATGATGCGGCTTGCCGGAATGCCGGCCGAAAGCGCGCGGCGCAGCTCGCCGCCGGAAACCACGTCGACACCGGCGCCGAGCCGGCCGAGCGTCTTCAGCACCGCCTGGTTGGAATTCGCCTTCATGGCATAGCAGACCATGGCGTCCACATCGGCGAAGGCCCCGGCGAAGACCTTGTAATGGCGCTCCAGCGTCGCCGTCGAATAGACGTAGAAAGGCGTGCCCACCGCCTTGGCGATTTCCGGGATCGGCACGTTTTCGGCGTGCAGCACGCCGTCGATATAGTGAAAATGGTTCACGTCAAAACTCGAAAATTACAGAAGCGGATCGAGCACGAAAGGCTTGTCGGGTACGGGTTCTTTTGCCCGCTCTCCGCTTTTGCGGATGTTCTGCTGCTCCACCGGCGTGCTCGGACGGTCGAGGTCGCCCTTGCGGCCGCAGCCCACGGCGACGACGCCGGCGAGGCTCAGCGCGAAAGTGATGCGGGCGATGTTCATCAGCGACTTCGGCATGCTCTTACCTATCTTTGGCACGGCTACGGAACTGTCATAGCGAAGTTCCACGTCCTTGTGCAGTGTCATTCCGGTATCACTTGGCCGGTATCACTTGGCCGTTCAGTTTCTCGCGCGCCACCAGGCGATCTGCTTCCTCACTTCCGCAGGCGCCGTGCCGCCGAAGCTTGTGCGGCTGGCGACTGAGGCATCGACCGTGAGAACGCCGAATACCTTTTCGGTGATCGCTGGATTGATCTCTTTCAGCTCTTCCAGTGAAAGCTCGGCAAGCTCGCAGCCTTTGCTTTCGGCCAATGCCACCGCCCGGCCGGTCACATGGTGGGCATCGCGGAAGGGAAGGCCCGCCTCGCGCACCAGCCAGTCGGCGAGGTCGGTCGCGGTCGAATAGCCGGAGCCGGCGGCGGCGCGCATGCGGTCGGCGCGGATCGTGATGTCGCGCATCATGCCGGTCATGGCGGCGATGGCCAGTTCCAGGTTCTCGGCGGCGTCGAAGACCTGTTCCTTGTCCTCCTGCATGTCCTTGGAATAGGCGAGCGGCAGCCCCTTCATGACGGTCAGGAGCGCGATCAGCGAGCCGTTGATGCGGCCTGTCTTGGCGCGCACCAGCTCGGCGGCATCCGGGTTCTTCTTCTGCGGCATGATCGAAGAGCCGGTGGAAAACGCATCCGACAGGCGCACGAAGCCGAATTGCGGCGTCGACCAGATGACGATCTCCTCCGCCAGCCGCGACAGATGGACGGCGCAGATCGCCGCGACCGAGAGGAATTCCAGCGCGAAATCGCGGTCGGAAACCGTGTCGATCGAATTGCGCGTCGGCTCGCGGAAACCGAGCGCCTTCGCCGTCATGTGGCGGTCGATCGGAAACCCGGTGCCGGCAAGTGCGGCGGCGCCGATCGGGCTTTCGTCGAGGTGGTCGATCGCGTGGCGCACGCGGGCGCGGTCCCGGCCGAACATTTCCACATAGGCCATGCAGTGGTGGCCGAAGGTCACCGGCTGGGCCGTCTGCAGATGCGTGAAGCCGGGCATCACCGTCTCGGCATGTTCTTCCGCGCGGTCGAGGAACGCTGCGATCAGGTCGGTCAGCATGCGTTCGGTCTTCGCAAGCTCCTCCTTCACCCAAAGGCGAAAATCGAGCGCCACCTGGTCGTTGCGGGAGCGGGCGGTGTGCAGGCGTCCGGCGGCAGGGCCGATCAGGACGGCAAGCCGCGCCTCGATGTTCATGTGGATGTCTTCGAGCTTCCTCGAAAATTCGAACTTCCCGCTTTCGATCTCTGACATGATCGTGTTCAGGCCAGACAAGATCTTGTCTTTATCTTCGCGGGAAATGATGCCTTTTTCGGCCAGCATGGCCGCATGCGCTATTGAGCCGCGGATATCCTGGGCGAAGAGCTTCTTGTCGAAACCGATCGAGGCATTTATCTCCTCCATGATCGCATCCGGCCCCGAGGCGAAGCGGCCGCCCCACATCTGGTTGGAGGATGTCGCGTCCTTCGTGCCGTCGGCCATGTGTGCCAAGTCCTGGAGTCATTGATGACGAACAAAAGACCTTTCGGCCTTCCTACCGTCCGGTTGATCGTGATTGCCGCCGTCGCGGGCATGCTCGCCGGCGCCGTGGCGGTATACGTGAGGAACATGGGGTCTGGCAATGGCGAAGGGCCTCTCCTGGCCCAATCCTCCGGCGCGTGCGAGGGTGCGGTCGAAAAGGTGAAGTCGGTTTCCGAATTCTCCAGGGGCCAGGTCGCCGCCATGGTCGCGGCCCAGCCGCCGCGGCCGCTCGACCTCACCTTCAAGGGGCCGGATGGCCAGGATTTGAAGACAGCCGATTTCGCCGGCAAGACGGTGCTGCTCAATCTCTGGGCCACCTGGTGCGGCCCGTGCCGCGAGGAAATGCCGGCGCTGAACGCACTTCAGAAAGAGATGGGCGGCGAGGATTTCGAAGTCGTGGCGGTCAATATCGATACCGGCGACGACGAGAAGCCGAAGGCCTTTCTCGCCGAATACGGTATCGACAAGCTCGGCTACTATCGCGACAGCTCGATGGGCGTCTTCAACGCGCTGAAGAAGGAAGGCCTCGCCTTCGGGCTGCCGGTTACGCTGGTCATGGACGAAAAAGGTTGCCTGATCTCGGCCATGAACGGCCCGGCCGCCTGGGACAGTCCCGACGCCAAGGCGCTGATTACGGCGGCGAAGGGGCCGTAATCCCGAGCAATTTAGCCAGTGGACGAGGTCAGGCTTTTGGCTATTCTTCCTGTGGTTGTGATGGCGAAAGCAGACGCGCCCTGCCAGGCGCCTCGGAGAGGGTAGGCCGCTCCGACCCCGGCGAAGGCCTCGCCGTCCAACTGGAGGGTGATCTATGTGGCTCAAGCCATTTAGCATCACGTTCACGATTAAGAAAACCCGCACGAACTGGCAAGTAAGCGTGCGGGTTACCTTCTTATCGTAAACAGAGGGGCGGGCGAAAGCTCGCCTCTCACTCCGTAAATATAGCCTTAGACGGGTTCCCCGACAAGGCTACACGGCACCTGCATACGCCTACCGCGTCGGAACCGGCGTTTCCCCACGATAATCATAGAAGCCGCGGCCGGATTTGCGGCCGAGCCAGCCGGCTTCGACATATTTCACCAGAAGCGGGCAGGGGCGGTATTTGGAGTCCGCCAGGCCGTCATGCAGCACCTGCATGATCGACAGGCAGGTGTCGAGGCCGATGAAATCGGCGAGCTGCAGCGGACCCATCGGATGATTGGCGCCGAGCTTCATGGCGGTGTCGATCGCCTCGACCGAACCGACGCCTTCGTAAAGCGTGTAGATCGCCTCGTTGATCATCGGCAGCAGGATGCGGTTGACGATGAAGGCCGGGAAATCCTCGGCGACCGTCACGGTCTTTTCCAGCGAGGCCACGTAGTCCTTGGCAGCCTGGAAGGTGATTTCGTCGGTCGCGATGCCGCGCACCAGTTCCACGAGCTTCATGACCGGCACCGGGTTCATGAAATGTATGCCCATGAAATGTTCCGGGCGGTCCGTGGCGGAGGCGAGGCGGGTGATGGAGAGCGACGAGGTGTTGGTGGCGAGCAGCGCGTCCGGCTTCAGGACCGGACAGACCGCGGCATAGATCTTCCGCTTGACGCTCTCGTCCTCGGTCGCCGCCTCGATCACCATGTCCGCCGGGGCGAGGTCGTTCACATCAGCCGAGCCGGAAATGCGGGAAAGGGCCGCTTTCCGATCCTCGTCCGAGAGTTTTCCGTTGGTCACCTGGCGGGCAAGGTTGCCGTTGATCGTCGCAAGCGCTGCCTCGATCCGGTCCTTGGAAAGGTCGTACATCTGCACCTTGTACCCGGCGAGCGCAGAGACATGTGCGATGCCGCAGCCCATCTGACCCGCTCCGACGACGCCGATATTCTTCATGGCCGAATTCATTGCTTCGTTCCCTGGGGTTCGCTCCCGCGGCGCCGGACGCTATCCCCTGCGTGCGCCGATTTTATGAAAATGCCGGACCGCATGCATGCGGTCCGGCAGATTGTTATTCCGCCAGTTGACGTTTTGCCAGCATTTTTCGCGCTTGCGAAATGAACAATATTCAAATCGGCTAGAGCGCCTTTTCGAGCTGGGGCAGGATTTCGAAGAGGTCTCCGACGATGCCGTAGTCGGCGACCTGGAAGATCGGGGCCTCCTCGTCCTTGTTGATGGCGACGATGACCTTGGAATCCTTCATGCCGGCGAGATGCTGGATGGCGCCGGAAATGCCTGCCGCGATGTAGAGGTCCGGCGCGACCACCTTGCCGGTCTGGCCGACCTGCCAGTCGTTCGGCGCATAGCCTGCATCGACCGCAGCGCGCGAGGCACCGACGGCCGCACCCAGCTTGTCGGCGACCGGCAGGATGACTTCCTTGAACTTCTCCGAGGAGCCGAGCGCCCGGCCGCCCGAGATGATGATCTTCGCAGACGTCAGTTCCGGGCGTTCCGACGACGACAGCGCATCCGAGACGAAGCTCGATACGCCCGGGTTTGCGGCAGCCGGGACGGTTTCGACCGAAGCCGAGCCGCCTTCGCCCGTTGCCGGGAAGGAAGCCGTGCGCACCGTGATGACCTTTTTGGCGTCGGTCGACTGCACCGTCTGGATGGCGTTGCCGGCGTAGATCGGCCGCTTGAAGGTGTCCGGCGAAACCACTTCGACGATTTCGGAAACCTGGGCGACGTCGAGAAGCGCCGCCACGCGCGGCAGGACGTTCTTGGCCGAGGTCGTCGCCGGCGCGATGATCACGTCGTAAAAGGGAGCAAGCGACACGACCAGCGCGGCGAGCGGTTCGGCAAGCTTGTTGGCGAGGCTCGCGTCGTCGGCGAGCAGCACCTTCGAAACCCCGGAAAGCTTGGCGGCGGCATCGGCCGCAGCCTTGGCGCCGGAGCCGGCCACCAGCACATGCACGTCGCTTCCCGAATCCTGGGCGATCTTTGTCGCAGCGGTCAGCGCCTTGGCGGTCTGGTCGGAGAGGGTCTGGTTGTCGTGTTCTGCCAGAAGAAGAATGGCCATGATGAAAGTCTCCCTATCCGTCCGATTACAGCACGCCGGCGGTCTTCAAGCTGGCGACCAGCTCCTCGACCGTCTTCACCTTGACGCCCGCCTTGCGGCCGCCCGGCTCTTCCGTCTTCAAGACCTTGAGACGCGGCGCGGTGTCGACGCCGAAATCGGCCGGCGTCTTCTTGTCGAGCGGCTTCTTCTTCGCCTTCATGATGTTCGGCAGCGAGGCATAGCGCGGCTCGTTGAGGCGCAGGTCGGTGGTGACCACCGCCGGCAGCTTCACTTCGATCGTCTGCAGGCCGCCGTCGACCTCACGGGTGACCTTGGCCTTGCCGTCGCCGATCTCGATCTTCGAGGCAAAGGTCGCCTGGGCGGTGCCGAGCAGCGCTGCCAGCATCTGGCCGGTCTGGTTCGAGTCGTCGTCGATCGCCTGCTTGCCGACGATGATCAGGCCCGGGCTTTCGGCGTCCACCACGCCTTTGAGGATCTTGGCGACCGCCAGCGGCTCGACCAGGTCGTCGGTCTCCACCAGGATCGCCCGGTCGGCGCCCATGGCGAGCGCCGTCCTCAGCGTCTCTTCCGCCTTGGCCGGGCCGATCGATACGACCACCACTTCCTCCGCCTTGCCCGCTTCCTTCAGACGCAGAGCCTCCTCGACGGAAATCTCGTCGAACGGGTTCATCGACATCTTCACATTCGCAAGCTCGACACCCGAACCATCCGGCTTCACCCGGATCTTCACGTTGTAATCGACCACTCGCTTCACAGGCACCAGGATCTTCATGGGGTCCTTCCTTGACTATCTCCAGCCGCAAATTGCGACATTTGCCGCTTCCTCATTTGTCAGTGGGCGACATGGATACGCATTTTTCGCGCGACTGCAACGCGGTTTTGCAGCGGAAGCTTGCCGTTTTCTCATAGACCTATTCTGTCGCCGCAGCGACCGGCATGCTCGGCTTACGCTCGACCGCCTTCGGCGTCACGATGTCGCGATCGAAAAGCGGCACGCCCTTGCGCCGCATGAAGAGGACGAGGATCGCGCCGGCGATGATGCCGCCCACATGCGCCCCCCAGGACACCATGCCGTCGACATCGAGCACCAGCATGGCGAATTGCTGGATGATCCAGAGTGCGAGCGGGATGAAGGCGGGCAGCGGCAGCGGAATGCGGAAAAGCACCAGAACCCAGACCCGGACGCGCGGATGCAGCAGGAAATAGGCGGCCACGACGCCGGAAATCGCGCCCGAAGCGCCGATCAGCGGGCCTTCCGACGAAGGCACGACGAGGCCGTGAAGGGCAGCCCCCGCTGCCGCGCAGATCAGGTAGAAGACCAGGAATTTCAGATGCCCCAGCGCATCCTCGACATTGTCGCCGAACACCCAGAGGAACAGCATGTTCGAGGCAAGGTGCCAGAAGTCCAGGTGCAGGAAGGAATAGGTGATGAAGGTCGCGTCGTCCGGAACGATGATGAGCGACGGATCGAGCGCGGCGTAATCGAAGACCACCGCCGGAATGAAGCCGAGGCCGAGCGAGGCATGTTCGACGACGTCCGGGCTGGCGACCGTGCTGAACAGCCAGAACAGCACGTTGACGACGATGATGCCGATCGTCACGTACTGGACGCGGATATATTTCAGTTCGACGGCGTCATGCAGCGGGATGAACATCGTTTTTAACTCCCCCTGCGTCTCTCTTACCGGTTTTTCCCCGGAACCCAAAGCACATCCGCCTTGCCGCCGTCATTGGCGAAACGCGCCGCCACGAACAGGAAGTCGGAAAGCCGGTTGATGTATTTCAGGGCTGCTGCGCTCACCGTCTCGCGCCGCGAGAGCTCCACCATCAGCCTCTCGGCGCGGCGGGCGACGGTACGTGCGACGTGCAGATGGGCGGAAGCGGGCGAGCCACCCGGCAGCACGAAGGATTTCAAGGGGTCGAGATGGGCGTTCAGCGCGTCGATCTCCGCCTCGAGCCTCGTCGCCTGCGCTTCGATGATGCGCAGCGGCTCGTAGTCCAGCTTTTCGCCGGTGTCGGGCGCCGCGAGATCGGCCCCGAGATCGAAGAGGTCGTTCTGGATGCGGGAAAGCATGGCGTCGAGCTCCGTCATGGCTGACGTATGGAGGCGGGCCAGCCCGACGGCCGAGTTCGTTTCGTCGACGGTGCCGAAGGCCTCGACGCGCAAGTCGTGCTTTTCGCGCCGGGGGCCGGAAACCAGGCCCGTCGTGCCGTCATCGCCGGTCCGCGTGTAGATCTTGTTGAGCTTTACCATCCATCCTCGCCGGCGTGCCGCGATCAGCTCGGCCGTCCCCCACCCGTGATCCAGAGCGTCAGCATGATGAGGACGATTGCGATCGCCTGCAAGAGGACGCGCAGCTGCATCAGCTTGTTGGACTTGTTCGCGTCGCTCCCCTTGAGCATGTTGAACAGCCCGCGGATCAGGACGAGCACGACGAGCCCCATGACGATCAGGGTCAGGACGGTGGTGAAACTGGACATTCTGAGATTGCTTTCCGTTCAGTCGATCCGGCGCATGAGCTTATAGAAGAGCGCGGCCGGCAGTATCCTTTTCAGGAAGGCGCCCTGCTTGGCGGGCCTCGTTACCAGATAATGTGGCCTGGGACGAGCCGCGGTCAAGGCATGCGTCAAGACGTCGTAGACCGCTGCCGGGCCGAGTTTGTAGCGGCTGATCGGGCCTCGCCCGTCGAGGCGCTTGATCTGCCGCTGGTATTCCCGGGCATGGACGGAGCCTTCGAGGTCGATATTCTCCCTGATCTTGGCAAGCGAGTTGGCGGTGAAGCGCGAGGCGATCGGCCCCGGCTCGATGAGGCTCACCTCGATGCCGCTGCCCTCGAGCTCCATCCGCATGGTGATGGTGAGCCCTTCGAGGGCATATTTGGAGGCGGTATAGGCGCCGCGGTAACGATAGGGCAGGATGCCCAATATCGACGAGCAGTTGACGATGCGGCCACGGCTCTTGGCGCGCATCAGCGGGATCACCCGCCGCGTCAGTTCGTGCCAGCCGAAGACATTGGTCTCGAACTGCTCCCGCAGCACGTCGGTCGCGAGGTCCTCCACGGCGCCGCCCTGCCCGTAGGCGCCGTTGTTGAAGAGCGCGTCGATCCGGCCGCCGGTGCGCCCCCGCACCGTCTCCACCAGAGCGGCGATGGTTTCCGGCTTGGTATAGTCCATCAGCAGGGCTTCGATCCCGTCCGCTTCGAGCGCGGCGAGATCGGCCCCCTTGCGCACCGTCGCGAAGACCCGCCAGCCGTCCGCCTTGAGCGCGCGGGCGCAGTGGGCGCCGATGCCGGAGGAACAGCCGGTGACGACGATCGTTCTTCTGTCATCCATTTGATCTCATCCCTATATAGCGACAGGGTTCCTTTCATATTTTTCAAGAAGTCACAACGGAGTCGCAATTGACCGAAGAGAACCGCCCCTTCCGTTGGTACAGGCTTGCCTACAAAGTGCTCTGGGATGCCTATTGTCATTTCAACGAGGACGACGGCTGGGCGATGGCGAGCCATGTGGCGCTTTCCGGACTTCTGGCGCTTTTCCCATTCCTGATCTTCGGCACGGCATTGGCAGGTTTTCTCGGCGCGGGCGGATTTTCGGAGACCGCGGTGCATCTTCTCTTCGACACCTGGCCGGCGGATATCGCAGCCCCCATAGCCTCGGAGATCCAGCGGGTCCTGGAGATGCGGCGCGGCGGCCTGCTGACCGTCTCGGTGCTGGCGGCCGCCTATTTCGCCTCCAACGGCGTCGAGGCGCTCCGGATTTCCCTCAATCGCGCCTATCGGGTCGCGGAGACCCGGGCATGGTACGTGACCCGCCTTGCGAGCCTCGGTTATGTCATCGTCGCCGTGGTGGCCTTCGCCTTGATCAGCATCGTGCTGGTGGCGGTGCCCATCGCGATGCGCTTTGCCGAAACGCGCTTTCCCTGGCTGATCAGCGATCTGGCAAGGGCCGCCAACTGGGGGCTTTACGGCACGGCGCTGGTGCTGATGATCGGCCTGCTGGCCTCGCACAAATGGCTGCCGGCCGGCCGGCGCCGGCTTATCGACATCCTGCCGGGCGTCGTGCTGACGATCGTTCTCTGGACCGTGTTCGGGCTCGGCTTCGCCGCCTATCTGTCGACCTTCGCAAATTACGCCGCGACCTATGCGGGCCTGGCGTCGATCATGATCGTGCTCGTCTTCCTCTACATGGTCGGGGTGATCTTCATGCTCGGAGCCGAGCTCAACGCGGCGCTGATGAAATACCGGATCTACGCGGTCTTCTCGCGGCTTCGACGGGTCGAGACCCGCCGCGAGCAAATCCCTTCAAAGGCCGACGAGCCGGCGGATGTCGCCGGCCAGGAAGCCCTGGTCGCGAAGCGCCGCGAGCCCGGTTGAGCTCTCGCTCTTCGACAGTTTCTTCCCGTCCTGCCCCACGATCAGCCGGTGGTGCCGGTAGACCGGCTGCGGAAGCCCGAGCAGTTCCTGCAGCAGCCGGTGCACGGCGGTCGCCTCGAAGAGATCGAGCCCCCGCACCACATGGGTGATCCCCTGGGCCGCGTCGTCCACCGTGACCGACAGATGGTAGCTCGACGGCGCATCGGAGCGCGACAGCACGACATCGCCCCAGGCGGAAGGATCGGCCGGGATTTCGCCGCGTTCACCGTCGCCGGTTTCCGTCCAGCTCAGGGACCGGCCGACGAGGTTCACGGCCTTTTCCATGTCGAGCCGGAAGGCATGCGGCACGCCTCTCTCGATCAGCGTCTTGCGCGCCGTTTCGCTTCGATGCCGGTCGTCTTCGGGATAAAGCGGCGATCCGTCCGGGTCGCGCGGCCAGATATTTCCGTCCGCTTCATGAGCCGCGACCTTCGCCTTCACCTCGCCGCGGGTCATGAAGGCCGGATAGACGAGGCCCATCCCGATCAGCCGGTCGAGCGCGGCACGGTACTCGCCGAAATGTTCCGACTGCCGCCGCACCGGCTTTTCCCATTCGAGCCCGAGCCAGGAAAGGTCGCGATAGATCGCCTCCTCGAATTCCGGCGTGCAGCGGGTAAGGTCGATATCCTCGATGCGCAGCAGGAAATGCCCGCCCGCTTCCCGCGCCATGTCATGGTTGAGGATCGCCGAGAGCGCATGGCCGAGATGCAGCAGCCCGTTCGGGCTTGGCGCGAAACGATAGACCGGTTTATCAGGGGGTGCAGCGGACATGCTCTGTTGTGCCATGCTTTTCGACAAACGGCCATGGGGGAGGCTGAACGGCCGATGAAGATCATCCGCGATCATTCTGATATCCAGACGGGGCTTCAGGCGCTGGTCGGGCTCGATCCGCGGCTTGCGGCGGTCGTCGATGCAGCAGGTCCGGTGCCGCTGCGCCTCAACGAGCCGGGCTTTGCGGGGCTTGCCTCGATCGTCGTGTCGCAGATGGTCTCGCGGGCGAGCGCCGAGGCGATCTGGAGGCGAATCACGGCGGCCGGCCCGCTCACGGCGGAAGGCTATGCGGCGCTGGATCCGGCCGTCGTCTCGACATTCGGTCTTTCCCGGGCAAAGGCGGCGACGCTTCTCAACCTTTCCACAGCAATTTCGCAGGGGCGTTTCGATCTCAACTCCATCGCG
This sequence comes from Neorhizobium descurainiae, assembly GCF_051400715.1. NCBI lineage: Bacteria > Pseudomonadati > Pseudomonadota > Alphaproteobacteria > Hyphomicrobiales > Rhizobiaceae > Neorhizobium > Neorhizobium descurainiae. Next base: position 46,646 of record NZ_JBLFFK010000004.1, on the reverse strand, counting down.
GCGCTCGAAACGGCCGAGGCGATCCGGGCCATGACCGCGCTTCCCGGCATCGGCCCGTGGACGGCGGAAGTCTATCTGATGTTCTGCGGCGGGCACCCGGACATCTTTCCCGCCGGCGACGTGGCGCTGCAGGCTTCGGTCGCCCATGCCTTCGGCCTCGAAGCCCGGCCTCAGGCAAAGAGCCTCACGCTCATGGCTGAAATCTGGAGCCCGTGGCGATCGGTCGCGGCGCGGCTTTTCTGGGCCTATTACGCGGCGAAAATGCGTCGCAACGTCACCCCTCTCGTGTAGCGCCCAACTTCAAGTATCCCTCTGCATTTATTGGGCTTCACAATCCTGTAACAACGGACCTAATATAGAAGTACAGATGCCGAATCGGGTAGGAGCGTCACCTTGACGATTGCAGTCTCCCCGCAGGCCCTGCCGGCGCTCGTGTTGAACGCTGACTACCGGCCGCTGAGTTATTATCCCTTGTCGCTGTGGTCCTGGCAGGACGCGATCAAGGCGGTCTTCCTCGACCGGGTGAACATCATCGCCGAATACGAACAATCGGTCTGCTCCCCCAGCTTCTCGATGAAGCTGCCAAGCGTCGTCAGCCTCAAGACCTACATCCAGCCGACCCGCAATCCGGCATTCACCCGGTTCAACGTCTTCCTTCGCGACCGGTTCGAGTGCCAGTATTGCGGCGCCCATGACGACCTGACCTTCGACCACGTCGTGCCGCGGGCGCATGGCGGCGAGACGACCTGGGAGAATGTCGTGGCCGCCTGTTCGCCCTGCAATCTTAGGAAAGGCAGCAAGCTGCCGAAACAGGCCGGCATGTTCCCGCACCAGAAGCCCTATCAGCCGACGGTGCAGGACCTGCACAACAACGGCCGGCTCTTCCCGCCGAACTACCTGCACGAAAGCTGGATGGACTATCTCTACTGGGATACGGAACTGCAGCCGTAAATCCGTCGGGCGAGCACGATGCCGAGGCCGCTTCGGGCGGCCTTGTTTCTCGACAGAGGCCTGCAATTTTTCCTTCGTCATGCGCGGGCCTGTCCCGAGCATCTGCTTGCATCAAACGTGAGCAGATCCTAGGCTCGAGGCCGAGGATGACGCCGAGTAAGACCGGCGGTTCGGCAACGAGCGGAACCGCTTCAGGCAGCCTTCCTCGCTCCTGCAAAGGCGATGGCCGCCAGGATGACGCTCGCGATGACGTTCCAGCCGGCGAAGGAAAGGCCGAGCACGCGAAGCGCCGCTTCCGTGCAGGACGGGCCATGGACGGCGTTGAGATCGGAAAGCAGGCTGCCGGCATTGGTGGTGACGCCCGCACCGCCGCCGCAGCTTGCGGGACCCTCCCAGAAGCCCCATTCGACGCCCGAGTGATAGACGCCCATGCCGGCGCCGACGAGCATCATCACGCCGATGACGACGAGCAGCGCACGCGTGACCCAGGCCGGCAGGCCGATCGCCGCGGCGATGATCGCCAGGATGCCGATAGGGATGCCGTAATAGTATGGATTGCGCTGCAGGAGGCAGAGCGCGCAAGGGATATAGCCGCCGATATGCTGGAAGGCCAGCGCGCCGCCGACGGTCGCGGCCATGCCAAGCGTGACGAGAACGGCATAGCCGGTACCGATGCGGGAACGGGTGGTGGACGCTGTCAGCGCCATGCGCTTCTCCTGATATGTCTTCCGGCCCGAAGGCCGCTGACCTCACTTAGAGCAGATGAGCTCATGCTGTAAATGATCGCGGCAGAGACAGATCGTCTCCATTCCGGCACTTTTCCGTGAGTTTGCGGAGGATTTGTGGTGCCCCGTGCCGGCGTGGGAACCGGATATCGCTCGGCGATCACGATCTCTAGTCGTTGGGCATTCTATTCACGGCGTCCTGTAGTTCATTTCCAAAGTCGACAAGGCGGTCAACATTGGGATCTCCGGCCCGGCCGACATTGGGCGGGTCTACAATTCTATCGCCGGTGATCGTTGTAATCCGCTCCTGGACGCGGTCGCCCGAATTGGCGCGGGCTTCCGATTGCGCTGGCGGCGGCGCCTCCGGAGCGCTTGGCGGAGGTTTGGCTGCTTCTTGAGCGCGCATTTGTTCCTGATGCTCGCGAATTTGATCGGCCTCGCGCTCTCCCGACACGGTGGTGTTGGAGCGAGTAAGCATCTTCAGAAGCGCGCCCCAAGGTCCCGTAGTTAGAAAATCCTTGAAGCTAAATGTCTGATCCTGGTCACCGTATTTATCTTGGGACTGGGCCGGAGTTGCGATCAGTAATAATGCAAGCAATACGGAGGTGACCGTCGCCCTATTCGGGCAGTTATGCTCCTTCGCCATGCAGTGTCCCCCAAGTTATGTTGCCCCCGAGTTAGAGTGCATCAAAAGATTGGGGGAGTCTATCTGCGCGCTGCCCACGGCGCAGGCCTTCTGTCTTCGTAGAGGCGAAAAAGAAGCAGTTACAATAAGTATTTGAATTATCTGGTGCCCCGTGCCGGAATCGAACCAGCACTCCTTTCGGAACCTGATTTTGAGTCAGGCGCGTCTACCAATTCCGCCAACGGGGCACTTCGGTGACGGCAAGCGCTCTATCACGGGGCCACGGGACGATGCAAGGATGAAGTGCCGGTCATGTAAGCCGATGCGGGCATGGCGAGCCAAAAGGGTGGCGGAGCCGCAGATAGGTCCCACCCTTGTCCCCCTTGTATTTCAAGTTTCGAAGATGTTAGCTGGTGCAGCATAATGAGAAGCACCGCCCATGAAACTGCCCGCCCGCGCCTCTTACGAGGATCTTTGCCGTGATTTCGTCTGGGAGATTCCGCGGCGGTTCAACATGGGAAAAGCGGTCAGCGACGCCTGGGCTGCGGAACATCCCGACCGCATCTGTCTCCAGCATTTCAGCCCGGACGGCCAGCATCTCGCCCTGACCTATGGGGAGCTGTCGGCCCGCTCCGCTTCGCTTGCCAATGCCTTCGTTGCGCTCGGCCTGAAGCCCGGCGACCGGATCGCGCTGCTCCTGCCGCAGAGTTTCGAGACGGTCATCGCCCATGTGGCGATCTACAAGATGGGTGCGATCGCCCTGCCGCTCGCACTGCTTTTCGGGGCCGAGGCGCTCGAATACCGGCTGAAGGCGTCAGGCGCGGCGGCGATCGTCACCAATGCCTTCGGCCTCACGCGGCTTGCCGGTCTCGGGAACAGGCTGCCGGACCTCAGGCATGTGATCGTCACGGGGGATGCACCGGCGGGCGAGGGCCTTCTGTCGTTCGACAGGCTCGTAGCCGGCCATCCGCCGCTTTTCGAGGTGGCCGGGACCGGGCCGGACGATCCGGCGTTGATGATCTTCACCTCCGGCACGACGGGGCCGCCGAAGGCGGCGCTGCACGGACACCGGGTGCTCGCCGGCCATATTCCGGGCTTCCAGCTCGGGCACGAATTCGCGCCGCAGCCGGGCGACAGGATCTGGACGCCGTCCGACTGGGCCTGGGCGGGCGGCCTGCTCAACGTCCTGATGCCGGCGCTGATGCTCGGCATTCCCGTCGTCTCCTCGCCGGCGCAGAAATTCGATGCCGACATGGCCTTCCGCATCATGGCCGAGATGGGCGTGCGCAACGCCTTCATCCCGCCGACGGCGCTGCGGCTCCTGAAGTCCGTCGAGAAGCCGCTCGATAAATACGATCTGAAGCTTCGGACGATCACGTCGGCCGGCGAGGCGCTCGGCCGCGAGACCTATGAATGGGCGAAATCGGCGCTGGGGCTGACGGTCAACGAACTCTTCGGCCAGACGGAGTGCAATTTCGTCCTGGGGTCGGCCGCCGGTCTCGGCGTCTCGCGCGGCGGGGCGATCGGACGCGCCGTGCCCGGCCACCACGTTGCGATCGTCGATGAGAAGGGTATCGAGGTGCCGGTGGGGAAGATGGGGCAGATCGCCATCCGCCGGCCCGATCCGGTGATGTTCCTGGGCTACTGGAACGATGCGGCGGCGACCGCTGCCAAATTCGTCGGCGACTGGCTGATCACCGGCGATCTCGGCCGGCAGGATGCCGACGGCTATGTGGAGTTCATCGGCCGCGACGACGACGTCATCACCTCGTCGGGTTACCGCATCGGGCCGAGCGAGATCGAGGACTGTCTCACCGGCCATCCGGCGGTGAAGCTCGCGGCGGTTGTCGGCAAGCCCGATCCGGTCCGCACCGAGATCGTCAAGGCCTATATCGTTCTGGCAGCGGGCTTCGAACCTAGCGGCGAGCTGGCGGCGGAGATCCGCGAATGGGTGAAGACGCGGCTTTCCATGCACGAATATCCTCGCGAGGTCGCCTTCCTCGACGACATCCCGCTGACGACCACCGGCAAGGTCATCCGCCGGCTGCTCCGGGAGAGAGCCGCCGCCGAATAGAGCAATTCCAGGAAAAGTGTGTAGCGGTTTTTCGTCAGGAATTGCGTAAAAACAAAGAACTATTCCGAGCGGCCGGCGATCGCCAGGATCTTTTCCCTCAGGATGCGGGCCATGTTGCGGGTGTTGCGGTAGAGGTGGAGCTGGGCTGCCACCTGACGCACGTCGCGGTCGCCGTTCTGGGTGAGCCCGATCACCAGCGTGCCCATTTCCTCCCGCTCTTCCCAGAAGCGGCTCATGATCGGATGGTCCGGCACGGCGCAGCTGTCGGTGCGCATGATGTTGGCGTCTTCGAGATGCCATTCGGTGAGCTTCATCATCAAGAGCTTGCCGGGCGAATAGGGAGCGAAACCCTCGTCGTAGGCGGTCTTCCAGGTATAGGCCTCGCCGGCCATGACGAAGACGACGAGCGAGGCGATGGCGCGGCCGTCGACGTCCACGGTATGGATGCGCACCGCATCGACCTCGGCGAGATTAGTGATCGCCTCGCGGGCGAAGGCTGCGCGATAGCGGTCGTTGATGAGGGCGGAGCGGCGGCGGCCCTTCCAGCCCCTGGCTTCGAGAGCCAGGAATTCCTCCATGCGCAGCCGGACCTCCTCCGGCTGGCGGGAGACGGAATAGGTGACGGCCCCCCGGCTTTCCAGATTGCGCCAGAGGCGGCGCATCTCGCGGAAATGATGCGGGGAGATCGCGTGCTTCAGATAGGTCTCGCCGTCGGCCTGGCTTTCGAGCATGGGGCGAAGGGCCGTGTCCGTCACGGTGACCGGCAGGTTGCGGCCGATCGCGACCGCCTTGGCGAGCTGCGCGAAACGGCCGTTGAGCCGCACGTCCGGCATCACGAGCACGGAGGGAAGCCGGGCTTCCCGGGAGGCCAGGGCGTCCAGAAGATTGTCGATCGTTTCGGCGGCATCCTCCGCATCGACGAGCGGCGTGCCGAGCGGTCCGAAAGGATTGGCCCAGGTGCGGATGATCGAGGCGCCCATGGAGAAGCCGGGCTTCTCGATCGTGAAAGGCATCAGGAGCCGCATACGGCTGCGCGCGCCGCTCTCGTCGCGGATCAGCGCGAAGCGCACCTGCTTGTCCTCGACCCGCGGCATGGCGGGCGCCAAGAGGCGGGCGGAGAAGAAGATGTTCGGCTCCATCGCGCGGTTGGAGAGGAATTCGAGCTCCTCCTGCAGATCGTAGCCCAGGGAAGCGGGGTAAAGGCAGAGTTCGCGGCCGGGCCGGCCGACGGGCAGGCGCGTGTCGGCATCGGGACGTGCGGCCCGGAAGGCCGGGATCGCCGGAAACCGGCCGGTGCCGGCACCCTCGGAGTCGCCGCTGATCGGAGGTTGGGCCATGGTCATGAAACCTTTGGAGAAGCGGAGGGCATCGGATCGGCGAAGGCGAAGAGCACGATGCCCAGCGTGCGGCGCACCGCGATATGCAGAAGGACCGCTTCGATCATCATTCCGGCCGCCGTCGCGATCGCCGCACCCGTCAGACCGAGGCGCGGGATGAGCACGATGCAGAGGCCGATGCTGGCGGCGAGCGTTGCGGCATAGAGCAGGACGCAGAGGTTCTGGCGGCCCGCCATCGAGAGCAGCACTTCGCCCGGCCCCACCAGGGACTTGGCGAGGATGCCGGCAAAGAGGATCGCCATCAGCCAGTAACCGGCGGTAAACGCGCTGCCGAACAGCGAAAGCAGCAGTTCGCCGGCGGCAAGGGCGACGAGGCCGACCGCGAGCGACGGCCAGAAGCTCCAGCGGGCCATCTGTCCGGCAAAGGCGGCGAGCGCCGGCATGTCCTCTTCCGCCATGATCGCGGAGAAACGGGGGCCTGCCGCGGCCTTGATCGAGAAATAGACGAACTGGACGAGCACGATGGTCTTCGCCGCGGCGTAATAGATGCCGACCTGGTCCGGGGGGAGATAGATGCCGACAACCACGACATCCGCATTGGTCAGGAGAAAACCGATGCCGTCGACGAGGAAGAGCGGCAGCGAATAGCGGAACCAGGTGCCGAGTTCGAAGCGCTTCGGTCCCGCGCCATACTCGCGGCGCAGCCGCAGCGTGAGCCGCAGGAGCTGCGAGAGCGTCGTGACATAGGTCGCGGCAAGTGCGGCTTGCATGGCGGTGACCGCCGTCTGCGGAGCGCCGAACCAGATGGCGAGAAGCATGAAGGCGAGGATCAGCGCCGGGCGGATCAGGTAGGTGGGCGAGAGCGCCGTCGCCGTCCAGCCGTTGGAGCGGGCGGTGCCGTCCAGTACGTCGCCGAGCGCGATCATCGGCATGGTGAAGAAGGCGAGCGAGACGGGCACGAGGTAATAGGCCTCGACCGTGTCGCCGAAGGCGTGCAGGAAGAGGAAACCGAGGCCGGCCACAGCGCTCGCCGAGACGAGCGCGACGAGCCGGACGGTGAGGTTGAGGCCGCGCACGGTCGCCAGTTCGCCGCGCGCCTTGTGCTGGTGCAGGAAACGGATGACGGAGGTGTGGAAGCCGAGGCAGGAGAGATTGCCGGCGAGCACCACCAGGACCCAGACGAAGGCGAAGATGCCGTATTCGAATTCGCCCATCAGGCGGGCGAGCACGATCTGCGAAACGAAGGCGATCGCGGCGCTCGCGATGCGGATCACGAAGGCGGTGAGCGCCTGGCGCTGGGCGCGGGCGGTTTCGTCGTCGTCGGTCAGGATGGCTTCAAGCTTGCGCGTCAGCGGAGCGAGCCGGGCCTTCAGGCCAGGCGGCAGCAGTCTTTCCGCTGTTTCGATGACCGCCATGATGGGCACGCAATACTCATGAAGCCGACGGGGACAATGGTCAAAAGTGTTGCCACAGCAGGGTTAAGAAAGGGTTCGCCCGGCCGCCGAAGGATTCATGATTTGAGGGAGCTGACATCCCCTCACCAACAAAATCTACGACTTAGCTTTGCTAAGATCGTGATTTTGTAACCTCTCCCACAAGGGGAGAGGTAGACTCGTGGCAGCGAGGCATCCTTATCTCTCCCCTTGTAGGAGAGAAAGCGATTTCAACATCTTAGCTTTAGCTAAGTGTTAGAAATCGCAAGTGAGGGGATGCCGGGGAGGGCCTCACACCTGCTCGAAGGCGCCGTGGCAGTGCTTGTATTTCTTGCCCGAGCCGCAGGGGCAGGGCTCGTTGCGGCCGACCTTGCCCCAGCTGGAAGGGTCTTCCGGCCGGCGGTCCTGAGGCGCTGCGATGAAGTTCTCGGCGTCGCGGCCGGTGACCTGGTCTTCGCCGGTCATCGGATCGACGTGATGCTCCTCGAAGACCGGCGGCGGCTCCGGCGGCTGCGGGTTCTGCACCAGCTCGACGCGCATGAGCTGCGCGGTGACCGCTTCGCGGAGGTTCGCGAGCAGCGCCTGGAAGAGCTCGAAGGCTTCCGCCTTGTATTCCTGCAGCGGATCGCGCTGGGCATAGCCGCGGAAACCTACGACCGAGCGGAGATGGTCGAGGTTGACGATATGCTCGCGCCACAGATGGTCGAGCGTCTGGAGCAGCACGGAGCGCTCCACATAGGTCATGATATCTGGCCCGAAACGTTCCTTGCGGTCGGCGGCGGCCTTGTCGGCGGCCTCCGTGATCCGCTCGCGGATATCGTCCTCGCCGATGCCCTCTTCCTTGACCCAGTCCTCGACCGGCAGGTCGAGGTTCAAGAGGCGGCCGACGTCCTCGCGCAGGCCCGGAGCATTCCACTGCTCGGCGTAGGCGCGCTCCGGGATATGCTTGGCGACCAGAACTTCGATCACCTCGTTGCGCATTTCCTCGACCACTTCCGAGACGTCCTCGGAATCCATCATCTCAAGACGCTGCTCGAAGATCACCTTGCGCTGGTCGTTGGTGACGTCGTCGTATTTCAGAAGGTTCTTGCGGATGTCGAAGTTGCGGGCCTCGACCTTCTTTTGCGCCCGTTCCAGGGCCTTGTTGATCCAGGGATGGACGATCGCCTCGCCTTCCTTCAGCCCCAGCTTCTGCAGCATGCCGTCCATGCGGTCGGAGCCGAAGATGCGCATCAGGTCGTCCTGGAGCGACAGGTAGAATTTCGACCGGCCCGGGTCGCCCTGACGGCCGGAACGGCCGCGGAGCTGGTTGTCGATGCGCCGGCTTTCGTGGCGCTCGGTGGCGATGACGTAGAGGCCGCCGGCGGCAAGCGCCTTTTCCTTGAGGCGCTTCACCTCTTCGCGGATGGCGGCTTCCTTGGCGTCGCGCTCCGGACCGGGCTCCAGGCCTTCCAGTTCGCGTTCCAGGCGCATGTCGAGATTGCCGCCGAGCTGGATGTCGGTGCCGCGGCCGGCCATGTTGGTGGCGATCGTCACGGCACCCGGCACGCCGGCCTGGGAGACGATATAGGCTTCCTGCTCGTGATAGCGGGCGTTCAGCACCTGGAACTTGTCGAAACCGGACTGGCGCAGCAGGCTGGCCAGCAGTTCGGACTTCTCGATCGAGGTCGTGCCGACGAGAACCGGCTGGCCGCGCTCATGGGCGGCCTTGATCTCCTCGATGATCGCCTTGAACTTCTCGTCGAAGCTCCGGTAGACCTCGTCGTCCTCGTCGATGCGGGCGATCGGCAGGTTGGTCGGCACTTCGACCACTTCGAGCCTGTAGATGTTGCCGAATTCCTCCGCTTCCGTCGAAGCCGTACCGGTCATGCCGGCGAGCTTCTCGTACATGCGGAAATAGTTCTGGAAGGTGATCGAGGAGAGCGTCTGGTTCTCCGGCTGGATCTGCACCTTCTCCTTGGCTTCCAGCGCCTGGTGCTGGCCTTCGGAATAACGGCGGCCGGGCATCATGCGGCCGGTGAACTCGTCGATAATGACGATCTCGCCGTTGCGGACGATATAGTCCTTGTCGCGGGTGAAGAGCTTGTGGGCCTTCAGCGCGTTGTTGATATGGTGGACGATCGCGACGTTCTCGACGTCGTAGAGCGACTCGCCTTTGAGAAGACCGGCCTGGCGCAGCAGGTTTTCGAGCTTTTCGGTGCCCTGCTCGGAGAAGTTCGCCGAGCGCTGCTTCTCGTCGATCTCGTAGTCTTCCGGCGTCAGCAGCGGAATGAAGGCGTCGATCGTGTTGTAGAGCTCGGAACGGTCGTCGAGCGGACCGGAAATGATCAGCGGCGTGCGCGCCTCGTCGACCAGGATCGAGTCCACTTCGTCGACGATCGCGTAATTGTGGCCGCGCTGGACCATCTGGGCGCGGTCGTATTTCATGTTGTCGCGCAGATAGTCGAAGCCGAGCTCGTTGTTGGTGGCGTAGGTGATGTCGCAGGCATAGGCCGCGCGGCGCTGGTCGTCGTCGAGGCCGTGGATGATGACGCCGGTGGTGAGGCCAAGGAAGCCGTAGAGCCGGCCCATCGTGTTGGCATCGCGCTGGGCGAGGTAATCGTTGACCGTGACGACATGCACGCCCTTGCCGGCAAGCGCGTTCAGATAGACGGGAAGGGTCGCCACCAGCGTCTTGCCTTCGCCGGTCTTCATCTCGGCGATCGCGCCGTCGTGAAGGATCATGCCGCCCATCAGCTGCACGTCGAAGGGACGCAGGCCCAGCACGCGGCGGGATGCCTCGCGCACCACGGCAAAGGCGGGGATCAGGATGTCGTCGAGCGTCTTGCCTTCCGCCAGAAGCTTCTTGAATTCGCCCGTCTGGGCGGCAAGCTGTTCGTCGGAGAGAGCCTTGGTCTTCTCCTCGATCGCGTTGATGGCGTCTATTCTCGGCTGGTAGCCGCGCAGGCGGCGCTCGTTTGCCGAACCGAACAATTTGCGGGCGATGCCGCCAAGGCTGACCATCCGAATGGTCCTTTCTGATATCAGTCCCGTGGGATCGCGAGCCGGGCCGCCGGTCTCATTCGATGACGACAAAATGACCCGCTACGCCCGGAAACTCTGCTGGACGCGAAGTTGCGTGACAGATAAGAGGGGGGTCGAATGATGTCAACGGTGGCGGCCGATACAGAATGGCCACAATCCGGTGTTTGTGAAGGTTTTTCGGCCGGAATCAGGCATTCTGAAACCGGTGCCTCTATCGAAAGGTGAATCCGATGTTGCGCCACAAATTTCTCGTAACGGCCGCGCTCGCCGCTGCGATCTTCTCCCAAGCTCCCGCCTTCGCGGCGGAAGATCCGGTCGTCGCGAAGGTCGGCGGCCTGGAAATCCGGCAGTCGGAACTCGACCTGGCAGTCCAGAACCTCGATCCCCAGCTCGCCCAGCTTCCGGACGAGCAGAAGAAGGTCGCCGCCCTTTCCGGCGCCATCGACGTCAAGCTTCTGGCCTCCGGCGCGATCGCCGAAGGCGTCAGGGATACCGAGGATTTCAAGAAGCGGATGGACTATATCGCCGACCGCGAGCTCCACAACGCTTTCTTCCGCAAGCACGTCATCGACGCCGTCACGCCGGAAGAGGTGAAGGCCCGCTACGACAAGGAAATCGCGGCAATCCCGAAGCAGGAGGAGGTGCATGCCCGCCACATCCTGGTGAAGACAGAGGACGAGGCCAAGGCGATCATCGCCGATCTCGACGCCGGCAAGGATTTCGCGGAGATCGCCAAGGCGAAGTCGCAGGATTCCAACAAGGATGAGGGCGGCGACCTCGGCTGGTTCGGCCACGGCCGCATGGTGCCGGAATTCGAGGAAGCTGCTTTCGGCCTCGAAAAGGGCGCCTATACCAAAACCCCCGTCCAGACGCAGTTCGGCTTCCACGTCATCAAGGTCGAAGACAAGCGCGACGCTCCGCCGCCGGCTTTCGAGCAGGTCCAGGACCAGGTCAAGCAACTCGTGATGCGCGACAAGTACGTAGCGCTGATCGACAAGGCGAAGACCGAGCAGAAGGTCGAGATCATGGATGAGACCCTCAAGAAGGGTTATGACGAGGTCAACAAGATGCAGGATGCGGGTACCGCGCCTGCTCCCGCTGTTCCTGCCCAGCAGTAATCTTCGATGCCGGGCCGGCTCCTTGCACCGGTGTTGACGGGCTCGCAACTTTTTCTTCGTCATGCTCGGGCTTGTCCCGAGCATCTAAGCCGCTAATGTTGCAGATCCTCGGGACAAGCCCGAGGATGACGCGAGAGGTGGGGCGGTTTGTCAGCAGTCTCGGGCCCGGATTTCCCGGGCCCTCTCATATTCCAACAGGTTTCAGATGTCCGCTTCCGTTTCGCCGCTCGCTCCGAAATCCTATCCCGAGATGCCGTCGCTGCGCGGCCTGCGCATGGCGACCGCCGCCGCCGGGATCAAGTACAAGAACCGCACCGACGTGCTGCTGATGGTTTTCGACAGGCCGGCTGCGGTGGCGGGCGTCTTCACCCGTTCCAAGTGCCCTTCGGCGCCTGTGGACTTCTGCCGCGCCAATCTGCCGCACGGCGTGGCGCGCGCCGTGGTCGTCAATTCCGGCAATGCCAACGCGTTTACGGGCGTCAAGGGCAAGGCCGCCACCGCTCTCACCGCGAAATCGGCTGCCGAAGCGGTCGGCTGCGGCGAGAACGAGGTCTATCTCGCCTCGACCGGCGTCATCGGCGAACCGCTGGACGCGACGAAGTTCGCCGGCGTGCTCGGCGACATGAACAGGACCGCCACCGGCGACTTCTGGCAGGAAGCGGCCAAGGCGATCATGACCACCGACACCTATCCGAAGGTCGCGACGCGCACGGCCGAGATCGGCGGCGTCAAGGTGACGATCAACGGCATCGCCAAGGGCGCCGGCATGATCGCGCCCGACATGGCGACCATGCTCTCCTTCGTGGCGACGGATGCGGATATCGCCTCGCCCGTTCTCCAGACCCTGCTTGCCGCAGGCGTCGGCCCGAGCTTCAACTCGGTCACCGTCGACAGCGACACCTCCACCTCGGACACGCTGATGCTGTTTGCCACGGGGGCTGCGGCGGAGGACGGCCAGGCGCGTGTCGAAAGCCCCGACGATCCGCGCCTCTCGGGCTTCCGCGCCGCGCTCGACGATCTGCTGAAGGATCTGGCGCTGCAGGTGGTGCGCGACGGCGAGGGTGCCCGCAAGATGGTCGAGATCACCGTGACCGGCGCCGAGAGCGATGCGGCCGCCAAGAAGATCGCGCTCTCGATCGCCAATTCGCCGCTGGTCAAGACGGCGATCGCCGGCGAGGATGCCAACTGGGGCCGCATCGTCATGGCGGTCGGCAAGTCCGGCGAGATGGCCGACCGCGACCGTCTGGCGATCTGGTTCGGCGATGTGCGCGTCGCCGTCGAAGGGGAGCGCGACCCGGCCTATTCGGAAGCTGCGACCACGGCGGTGATGAAACGGGAAGACATCCCGGTGAAGGTCGATCTCGGCCTCGGCGGCGGCATCGCGACCGTCTGGACCTGCGACCTCACCAAGGAATATGTCGCCATCAACGGCGACTATCGGAGCTGACGGAACTTGATGCGGGCATCCTTTCCTCAAAACGACCTGCCGCTGGTGCGGCGGCTGGAGGCCGTGGGCTTCCGCGCCTGGCCGGCGGCGTCCGTCGTCTATGACGGAAGCTGGCAGGTGCGGCTGACCGGCGGCCACCCGTCCAAGCGGCTGAACTGCATCGTGCCCCTCGACCCCTCCGACCATCGCGACATGGCGGTCCGCCTCGCCAAGGCGCGCAAGCGCTTCGAAGCCTATGGCCGGCCGCTCGTCGTCCGCGAGACGCCGCTTGCGCCGCCGCCGCTTCTCGAGCATCTCGGAAACAAGGGCTGGCGGGCGTTCGAGACAGTCGACGTGCTGACCGTCGATCTCACGGGACTGGAGCTGCCGGACACGCTGGACTACCTGCCGAGCCACGACATCGGCCGTTTCATCGATGCAAGTCTTGCCGTCGAGGGGGACGACGTCTCGCTGAAGCCGGCGCTTGCCGAGATCCTTTCCGCCATCAAGCCGCCGTCCGGTTTCTTCATGAAGCACGACCCGGTGGACGGCCCGGTCGCCGTGGCGCTCTGCGTCCAGGACAACGACCTGGCCGGCATCATGTCGTTCGCCGTGGCGAAAGCCCACAGGCGCGGAGGCATCGGTACGGAAATCCTGTCTTCGGCCCTGCGCTGGGCGCGCATCAGCGGCGCCCGCTCGGCATGGCTGCAGGTGGTTTCCGACAACGGACCGGCGCTGGCGCTCTACCGCAAGTTCGGTTTCCGCAAGGCCTACGAATACCGCTACTGGCGGCAGGAAGGCCAAGGATGAGCGGCGAGACGCCCCGCAAGCTGGTTCTTGTCGCGGCCTGCGCGCTGATCGACGCCGACGGCCGCATCCTGCTGGCCCAGCGCCCGGAGGGCAAGGCGCTCGCCGGCCTTTGGGAATTTCCGGGCGGCAAGGTGGAGCCCGGCGAGACGCCGGAAGAGACGCTGGTGCGCGAGCTCCACGAGGAGCTCGGCATCGTGACGAAGATCCCGTGCCTTGCGCCGCTCACCTTCGCCAGCCACACCTACGAGACCTTCCACCTCCTGATGCCGCTCTATATCTGCCGGCGTTTCGAGGGCATCCCGACCGGCCGGGAAGGCCAGGCGATCAAATGGGTCAGGCCGAACGCGCTGCGCGACTATCCCATGCCGCCCGCCGACGAGCCGCTCATCCCGATCCTGCAGGACCTGCTGTAGATAAAATTAGAGCAATCGAATTCACCTCGCGTTAAGGGATCGTTTAGCGGCGTGTGATAGCGTCCGGCCCATCCAAGTAAACGCGTTGACGAGATTTCGAAGATATGGACGAGGAATTCTGGAAGACTGTGCGGGTCCGGCAGCGGGCGACGTACGGTTCCGGCAAGACCGGCGCGCTCAATATCGCACTCCTGTTCGGAACGGCGGCCATCGCTTTTGCCCTGATTTTGACGCCGATGCTGGCAGACCGGGATGACGAGCGGCGGCTGGCGGACGTCCAGAAGGATTTCGACCTGATCACGACGGGCTCCATCAAGCCTGCCGAAAAGGGCACCAAACATTACACGATACGCCGCAGCATCCTGCAGGAAACGCCGGGCTCGGTCTGCATCGTGGAGGGCTATGCCGATAGCGACTGCTGAGGCCGGGCCGTCCGGCGCCTGGGTTCATCCATTTCATATCCAAGGATAATTCATGCGCCTTTTCAGCTCCCTCCTGAAGAATAAAAGCGGTGCGACGGCCGTCGAATACGGGCTGCTCGTCGCGATCCTGGCGCTGGCGCTGTTTGCCGCGCTCGGCAATTACTACGAGATCATGAACGAGATGTTCGGCGGGCTCGCCGACACCTACAGCGCCGCGGCGGAGTAAATCCCGGCTCTATTCCGTTCCTTTCCGCAGGGCGTCGGCCAGGCGCATCTTCGCAGAACCCGGCTTCAACGGCTGCTGCTGGCTTTCGTGCGGCGCCCAGCCGGAAGCGTAGATGATCGAGAAGGTGGCGCGGATGCGGCCGTCCGGATCGGAATAGCGCTCCGCATAAAGCTCGGCGGCCCTCACGAAGAAACGGCGCGTCACCGGCATTCGGCTGCGGCCGGCAAGCGGGTTGGTCATGCCCATGGCGCGCAGATCGCGCATCAGCGGAAAAAGTGAATCGTAGCGCACCGTATAGGTTTCGGCGTCGACGACCGGCAGCGTGAAACCGGCGCGCTGCAGGAGCCCGCCCACATCCCGGACATCCGCGAAAGGGATCACGCGCGGGCTGGCACCGCCCGTCAGCTCCGCCTCGGCCGAAAGCAGGACGTCGCGCAGTTCGGCGAGCGTGCCCGCGCCCGGGATCGCCGCCAGGAAAAGCCCGTCCGGCTTCAGCGCCCGGCGGATGCGGATCAGCGTGCCGGGCGTGTCGTTGACGAGGTGGAGGGCAAGCGGCGAGAGCATCAGATTGACGGATTGCGGCTCCAGCGGCACGTCCTCCCAGGCGGCGGCGGCAACGTCCTCGCCGGGTCCGGCGAAGGCTTCACTGGTTTCGATGCGGCGGATGCCGCCGATCTTGCCGGTCGCCAGCGCGTCGCGGGCGGCGATGCCGGTGCCGCCATGCAGTTCGACGGCCGTTTCGAAACGGCGCTCGACGACAGCCAGGCGGTCCGCCAGCTCACGGCCGGCGATCTCCAGCAGGAAGGCGGCATTGCGGCCGTGCTGCGCCAGCGCCCGCTCGCGCCTTGCCTTCACCAGCCGTTCATCGAAGAGAATTTCCATGTCCAACCACTCACATTCGCCAGTCGCAAAGGCTCTCTTCATCCGGTAAAGTCAACCCATGTCCGCAGAGCCGAGCGCCAATGCCCTACGACTTGTAACATCGTTTGCCGCAGGGTGGACGAGATGGCTCGGCGATCTCGTCTATCCGCCGATCTGTCCCGGCTGCGGTGTGCGGACCGGAGCCCATGGCGGCTTCTGCCCCTCCTGCTGGCGGGAGATACGCTTCATCGAACGGCCCTATTGCGAAGTGCTCGGCCTGCCGTTCTCCTACGATCCGGGGCCGGGCATGCTGTCGGCCCAGGCGATCGCCGACCCGCCCGTCTTCGACCGGCTGCGCTCGGCGGCGATCTTCGAGGGAGCGGCCCGCCACCTCGTCCATGCGCTGAAATACAGGGACCGCACCGACCTTGCGCCGATGATGGCGGGCTGGATGCTGCGCGCCGCGGAAACCCATGTGGCGAACTCAGACGGCATCCTGCCGGTTCCATTGCATCGTTCGCGCTTCGCCTTCAGGAAATTCAACCAGGCGGCCGAGCTAGGGCGGCATTTGGCCGAGAAGTCCGGCAGGCCCTTCCTGCCGTCGACGCTTCTCCGCGTCAAGCGCACGAGCCGGCAGGTGGGGCTTTCGGCGCGTGCCCGCGAGGACAATGTGCGGGCCGCCTTCCGGATCGCGCCGGGCCATGAGGCGGACGTCTTCGGCAAGCGGCTGGTGCTGGTCGACGACGTCTACACGACCGGCGCGACCGTCTCCGCCGCCACCCGCGCATTGCGGCAGGCCGGGGCCGCGGAGGTCACGGTTTTGACCTTTGCAATGGCTGTTTCCGGGCCTATATGACAGAAGAACAAGACAAATTTCGCGCGGCCAATCCGGGTTTTCCTTCCACTTGGCCGCGCCCGGAGACGTTCATGGCAGATGTGACTATCTATACCCGCGAATATTGCGGCTACTGCGCCCGCGCCAAGGCTCTGCTCGAGTCCAAGGGCGTGAAATATGTCGAGCATGACGCGACCTATTCGAGGGAGCTTCGCGAGGAAATGATCGGCAAGGCGAACGGCCGCTCGACCTTCCCGCAGATCTTCATCAACGGGACGCATGTCGGAGGCTGCGACGATCTCCACGCGCTCGACCGGTCCGGCAAGCTGGACCCGATGCTGGCTGCGTAAGGAGCAGGCGATGACGTTCAAGGCAGCAGCGATCCAGATGTGCTCCGGCGTCGATCCGGAGAAGAACGCCGCCGACATGGCCCGGCTGGTGCGCGATGCCGCCGCACAGGGCGCGACCTATGTCCAGACGCCGGAAATGACCGGCGCGCTGCAGCGCGACCGCAAGGCCATGCGCGAAATCCTCCGCGACGAGGCGGGCGACATCATCGTCTCGACCGCCCGCGCCCTTGCCAGCGAGCTCGACATCCACCTGCATATCGGCTCGACGGCGATCGCGAGGAACGACGGCAAGATCGCCAACCGCGCCTTCCTTTTCGCGTCCGGCGGCCGGCAGATCGCAACCTACGACAAGATCCACATGTTCGACGTCGACCTCGACAACGGCGAGAGCTGGCGCGAGAGCTCGGCCTACGAGCCGGGCGGCGAGGCGCGCGTCGCCGACCTGCCGTTCGGCAAGCTCGGCTTCGCGATCTGTTACGACGTGCGTTTCCCGCAGCTCTTCCGTTCGGAAGCGCTGGCCGGCGCCGAGATATTGACCGTTCCCGCCGCCTTCACCCGCCAGACCGGCGAGGCGCATTGGGAAATCCTGCTGCGCGCCCGCGCCATCGAGAACGGCGCCTTCGTGATCGCGGCCGCCCAAGGCGGCCTGCATGAGGACGGCCGCGAGACCTTCGGCCATTCGATGATCGTCGACCCCTGGGGCAAGGTGCTGGCATCCGCCGGCGGAACCGGCGAGGCGATCGTGCTTGCCGAGATCGATATCGCGGCGGTGAAGGCCGCGCGCGGAAAAATCCCCAATCTCAAGAATGCCCGCGAATTCACGCTCGACACCGTGTCGGATGCGGCGGGAGGTGTTGCCGCTTGATCAAGTACACGCTGACCTGTGAAAACGCCCATACGTTCGAAGGCTGGTTTTCGGAAAGCGCCGATTTCGACCGGCAGGTCGAGAGCGGGTTCCTGACCTGTCCGGTGTGCAATTCCGCGTCGATCTCCAAGTCGCTGATGGCGCCTTCCGTCTCCACTGCCCGCAAAAAGGAAGCGAAGCGCGAGATGGTGATGGACATGGCGCGCCAGGAGGCGATCGCGAAGCTCAAGCAAGCGGTTGCCGAGATCAAGGCCAATGCCGAGGACGTGGGCGAAAAATTCCCCGAAGAGGCGCGCAAGATCCACTACGGCGAGGCGGATGCCCGCGGCATCATCGGCCAGGCGAGCCTCGGGGAGGTGCGCGACCTGCTCGAAGAGGGGATCGAGGTGGCGCCGCTGCCTGTGCTGCCCGAGGACGCGAACTGACGGCGGTTGCCGAAGAAACTTCATTTCAAAGAACCCGAAGGGCTGGGCAGGACGGAAATCCGCCCGGCCCTTCGTGCATGTGTCAGGATGAAGTGTAGCAGGGGATCGAGGGGCGGGGATGTCCCCGGGGCGGAATTGCGAGAGGGACGGCCTCAGATTTCCTCATTGAGGAAGCGCAGATAGTCCCTGGCGCCGTGTATGATGCGGAGGATTCTCATTTCAGAGTTCTCTGCTCGATAGAAGATCAGGTAGGGAGCGAAGACACGCCGGCGAATTCCCGGATGGCTCGATAGCTCCAATACCTCGAAAGCATCGGGCATATGCGCAAGCTCGAAGCAAGCAGCCCGCAGGCTTTCCATGTAGGGGAGGGCGCGACCGGGATTCTGCTCCAGCAGATAGCGACCGATATCCCGGAGGTCTCCACGCGCTTGGCGAGTGAAGATGACCTTCATCGTGCGGGACGCTTAAGGCCGAGTTCCTCATAGACGCTATCGAAAGCTTCATCGATCGGCATCACGCGCCCGGCGCGAACATCATCGATGCCCTTCTGAAGTTCGGCGTCCAACCGCTCGCGGGCCCGCTCGCGTTCATAGCGTTCGCGCAGCACGGTCTCGATGTAATCGCTGGACGATGCAAAGGAGCCGCGTTCCGTCTGATGGCGGACGAAATCCTCGATGTCCGGTTCCAGCGTCACTGTGACTTTCGCGGCTTCAGCCATCGGTTTCTCCCAAGAAGGATGGTGCGCAGATTACCACAGAACCGACAGCCTGTGGAAGCAGGTCACCCTTCCCGTTTCGCCAGCAGCATGTAGTTGACGTCCATGTCGGGGGAGAGGTTCCAGCGGTCCTGCAGCGGGTTGAAGAAGACGCCGGTGCGGTGGACGATCTCCAGGCCCGCCGCGTGGAGCGGCTTTTCCAGTTCCTGCGGGCGCACCAGCTTTTCGTATTGGTGCGTGCCTCTCGGCAGCCAGCGGAGGATGTTCTCGGCGGCGAAGATCGCGAGCGCTCCCGCCTTCAAGGTGCGGTTGATGGTGGCGACGAACATCAGCCCGCCGGGGCGGACCATTTTCGCGCAGGTGGTGATGAAGAAATCCACGTCCGCCACGTGCTCCACCACTTCCATATTCAGGACGACGTCGAAGGTCTCGCCGGCTTCGGTAAGCTGTTCGGCGGTGACGGCGCGGTAATCGACCGCCGTGCCGGTTTCGGCGGCATGGGTGGAGGCGATGCCGATGTTCTTCTCCGACGGATCGGCGCCGACGACGGTGGCGCCCATGCGGGCGATCGGCTCCGAAAGCAGACCACCGCCGCAGCCGATATCGAGGATGCGGAGGCCGGACAGCGGCTGGTGGCTTTTCGGGTCGCGCCCGAAATTCTCGCAGATGCGGTCGCGGATATAGGCAAGCCGCACGGGATTGAACTTGTGGAGCGGCTTGAACTTGCCGGTCGGGTCCCACCACTCGGCCGCCATCTTCGAGAACCATTCCACCTGCTGCGGATCGACGGTCGTTCTGGCGGCTTCGGTCATGGTCTTCATCCCTTCGTTTCAGCGCTTGAAGTCGGATGAGAGGGATCGGAAGTCAAGAGCTTCTTGGGCAAGCGCCGCCTTGACGCATTCTCGACGCAGGCCGAAACCAGATCCAATTCAGGATTGTTCTGCCTTACCCGCCGAAGGCCGTCCATGACTTTTTTGTAGATCTCGAAAACCCACGGCTTTTGGTTTGCGATGCAGAGGGGAAGCTCGGCGCAGGCCTTGCCGCTGAGGCCGATTTCCCGCTGGGCGCGGACAGCCCATGCCTGGTGCGGCGAAGGCTGCATCGGGCCGCTGCACACGCGCCGGCGGCGGCAGGAGCGCAGGTGGCACAGACCGTCGTTGATGCACATGAGGGACGAAGCGGCGCGGCAGAGTTCTTCGTGCTGTTCGGCCCGACGCTTTTCGTAGTCGCTGAAGTCCGGGTTATCCATGTCGTGCTCTCTTATTGCCGTGCGGATTCCGCCCTTGGCGATCTCGGTTGTTTTTGTTCGGCCGGGACACGTCGTGTGCCTCGTATTGAATTTTTATATGTGACACGCGACGTGTCCCGTTCGGTCAGTTTTTCCGCGCAACTCCGGTCCCTCTGCGGCGATATGGTCTTACGTCCTTGCGGATGCCATACCGGGTTGTGTGCGACACACGCACGCCCCGCCTTAAGGCGAGAGGGGGACCATTTTCTGCGCAGCCCCCGACAACCCGCCTGCATCAACGGCAGACCGCCAGGGCACCGGTCCCGCCTCGCCGGCGATGCCTTACCGGTGTAGCCGAAACGGAACAGGCCGATTGTAGGCACGACTATTGCGGGCGGGGATGAAGGAGGACAAGATATGGTTCATGTGTTTGAAAAACCGATAGGGATGGCCTGAAACCGTCCCCGCTTCGGGAGCGAGGACGGCGACGGCGGGAGGAGGGGCGATGGCAATGACGGTGGCCCGGCTGAAGGAACTGCTCGCCTTCGAGGGCGTCCCGCTGGAACTGGCGGACGGTTTTTCCGAGATACGCGACGGCTACGTTCTGGAACACCTGCGTTTCCGTCTGGCCGACGGCGAGGAGGTGCGCGGCTTCCTGACGCGGCCGAAGACCGGATTTGCCACGCCCGGCCCGGCGATCCTCTATGCGCATGCGCATGGCGCCCGCTGGGACATCGGCGCCTCGGAGCTTACCGAAGGCCGCCCGGCGCTCATCGATGCGCCCGGCCCGGTGCTGGCGCGGGAAGGCTATGTGACGCTGTGCATCGACATGCCGACCTTCGGCGAACGCGCCGGCGTGACCGAGGACGCGGCGGCCAAGGCGGCGCTCTGGCACGGCAGGACCCTGTTCGGGCAGATGCTTTCCGAGCAGGCGGCGGCGCTTTCGTGGCTCTCGGCGCGGCCGGAGGTCGATCCGGCGCGGATCGGCGTCACGGGGCTTTCGATGGGCGCGACGCTCGCCTATTTCCTCGCGGCGATCGACGGCCGGGTGAAGGCGGCGGCGCATCTCTGCTGCTACGCGGATTTCGCGACCCTCGTCGAGACCGGTGCGCACGACATGCACGGCCATTACCTCACCGTGCCGGGCTTGCTCAGGGAGACCTCGACCGGTGAGATCGCCGGGCTCATCGCGCCGCGGGCGCAGCTCATCGCCATCGGCTGGGACGATCCGCTGACGCCGCCGGCGGCGGTCGAGAAGGCCTTTGCCGAAACGGAGGCGGCCTATCTCGCGGCGGAGGCCCTGGGGGCGCTGGTGTTCCTGCCGCAGGCGGGCGTGGGCCACAAGGAGACGCCGGCCATGCGGCAGGCGGTGCTGAGCTTCTTCAAGGGGTATTTGTGAGGGGGCGTTGTTTGCTCCTCATCCCCCTGCCGGGACCTTCTCCCCGCTTGCGGGGAGAAGGGGTATGCCGCGCTGGCTTCCTTTACTGCTACGCTGCGTAAGGCACGTCCCCTCGCCCCGTTTACGGGGAGAGGGTTAGGGTGAGGGGCAATTCAGATCCCTTTGACCCGCAATCCATTGTCATCGAACAGATGCAGCGGCGCGCCGGCGATGGAGAAATGGGCTTCGTCGCCCGGCGAAATCTGCTTCTGGCCCTGGACGACGGCGAGAAGCTTTTCGCCGTTCAGGTCCGCGTGGATGACGGTTTCCGAGCCGAGGGCTTCGACGAGGCGCACCTTGACCGTCAGGCTGCCGGGGTCGTTCGCGAGCGTGATGTGCTGCGGCCGGATGCCGACGGTCAGCTTGTCGCCGACGGAGAGCCTGTGGTGGGATATAGGCACCAGGAGGCGGTGGCCGCCGCCGATCGTAAGCGTCACCGTGCCGGTTTCCACGTCCGCGACTTCGCCTTTGAGGAAGTTCATGTGCGGCGCGCCGATGAAGCCGGCGACGAAGCGGTTGGCGGGGGTGTTGTAGAGTTCGAGCGGCGTGCCGACCTGCTCGATCCTGCCGGCGCGCATGACGACGATGCGGTGGGCCAATGTCATCGCCTCCACCTGGTCGTGGGTGACGTAGATCATCGTCGAGCCGATGCGGGCATGCAGGGCGGCGATCTCGGCGCGGGTCGAGACGCGCAGTTCCGCGTCGAGGTTCGAGAGCGGCTCGTCGAGCAGGAAGGCGGTCGGGCGGCGCACGATGGCGCGGCCGATGGCGACGCGCTGGCGCTGGCCGCCGGAAAGCTGGCCGGGGCGGCGCTCCAGATAGGGCTCGATCTCCAGCATGCGGGCGGCTTCCGCGATGCGCTCGGCGATCTCCGCCTTCGGCATGTTGGAGTTTTCCAGCCCGAAGGCGAGGTTCTGGCGCACGCTCATATGCGGATAGAGCGCATAGGACTGGAAGACCATGGCGAGCCCGCGGTCGGCGGCGGTGACTTCGTTGACGCGCTTGCCGTCGATCTCGATCTCGCCGCCGGTGACCTTTTCGAGACCGGCGATGGTGCGCAGCAGCGTGGACTTGCCGCAGCCGGACGGGCCGACGAAGACGACGAACTCGCCGTCCTTGATATGCAGGTCGATATCCTTCAGGACATCGACGGCGCCGAAGGATTTCTTGACATCGGTGAGTTTGATTTCGCCCATCGGTGTTCCTTACTTCAAACCGGTGCCGGCGATGCCGGTGGTGATGAAACGCTGGAGGAAGATGAAGACCAGCACGACCGGGATCATGGTGACGACGGTCATGGCCAGGATGAAGTGCCACTGGACGTTCAGCTCGCCGGAATAGATGCTCAAACCCACCTGCAGGGTGTAGAGCTCGCGGCGCGACAGGACGATCAGCGGCCAGAGAAAGTCGTTCCAGCGCCAGACGACCGAGAAGATCGCCAGGACCGCGAGCGCGGGTGCGGTCAGCGGCAGCACGATGCGCCAGTAGATCTGCCATTCCGACGCCTTGTCCATGCGCGCCGCGTCGATCAGCTCGTCGGGGATGGTCAACATGTACTGGCGCAGGATGAAGACGCCGGTGGGCGTCGCCACCGTCGGCAGGATGACGCCCCAGAGGCTGTTGAAGAGGCCGAGCGACGAGATGATCGAATAGAGCGGCACCATGATGACCGAAAGCGGCACCATGAGGGTCGCGAGGATGATGAGCATCGCGGCGGAACGGCCGCGGAATTCGTATTTCGACAGCGCGAAGGCGGCCATGGAGTTGACGACGAGGGTGATCAGCGTCGCGACGACCGTCACGAAAACGGAGTTCCAGAGGTAGCGCAGGAAATCGAAATGCACGAAGGGCTCGGTGTAGTTCGACGTCGCGAAGGAGAGGGTGCGCACCGGGGTGCGGTCGTTCATGTTGACGCGGATGATTTCGCCCGGCGCCTTCGGATCGACCATCTGGGACACGAGGCCGATGCGGCGCACCTCGGCAAGTACGCGCGTCGAGCCGTCGGGCAGCTTGGCATCGAAGAGCTGCAGCGGCCTGTCGTAACCTTCGACAGTTGCCTGTTGCGTGACGTAGGGCAGGATCGACGGCGGGAATTCGGCAAGCGCCGCCGGCGTCTTGAAGGAGGAGAAGGCCAGCCAGACGGCAGGGCCGAACATGATGATCAGCCCGCCGACCAGCCAGACCCAGGTGACGATATCCGTCCAGTGCCAGCCCTTGCCGCTCCGGTTGACCCCCTGGCGGCGAAGAAGGAAGCGCGCAGCCGCACCCATCAGCGTTTCCCCTTGTTTTCACCGCGCCGGCCGATGCCGAGCTGGAAGAGCGTCAGGATGACGAGCACGACGCCCATCAGGATCGAGGCGGCGGCGGCAAGGCCCGGATTGCGCAGCGCCGAGGCGAAGCCGGTCTCGTAGATGTACTGCGTCAGGAACAGCGTACTGGTGCCCGGACCGCCGCCGGTCAGCACATAGACCTCGTCGAAGACCTGCACGGCGCGGATCAGCGCCAGGACCACGACGACGAGGAGATTGGGCGCAAGCAGCGGCAGCGTGATGCGCCAGAAGACGCGGGCGGGCTTCGTGCCGTCCATTTCGGCGGCTTCGTAGAGGTCTTTCGGGATCGCCTGCAGGCCGGCGAGCAGGATCAGCGCGTAGAAGCCCATATGCGCCCAGAGCGAGACGCCGATCGTCGCGGCGAAGGTCCAGTTGCGGTCGGTGAGCCAGGTATAGGGCTCGGCGCCGCCGAACTGGTAGAGGATGAAGTTCAACAGGCCCTGGCGCTGCAGGATCCACTTCCAGATCAGGCCGACGACGACCGGCGACAGAAGGACCGGAAAGAAGAAGACGGCGCGCCAGAAGGAGCGGGCGGCGAGATCGCGGTTGAGGATAAGCGCGGTGATCAATGCGGCCAGGATCATCAGCGTGACCTGCAGGATCACGAACCAGAAGGTGTTGCCGACCGCCGTCCAGAAGGCATCCTCCTGGCAGGACATGGGATCGAGATAGCTGCCGCAGGTGAAGAGCCGGGCATATTGATCGGCGCCGACGAAATTGCGCTCGGCCAGGAAGAAGGCGGTGCCGCCGGTCATCGAATAGACGAAGTTGATGACGAGCGGCAGGAGCACGAAGACGCCGAAGATCAGCATGTTCGGCGCCAGGAAGAAGGCCGCCATGCCGCCGATGCCGGTCGCCTTCTGGAGGCCGCGCAGCGGCGCGTCGATCAGGCGCATGACGAAATGCACGGGCGTCATGAGGAGGGCGCCGAGGCGGGAGGAAGGAGAGGTTGCGCTCATTTCGGTAAATGTCTCCCCTCAGGTTGCTTCCAATCCCTAATACGGACGGGACGAGCAGATATGGAAAAGAGGCGGTGACCCCAGCCCATCTCCCCCTTTGCGGGGGAGATGTCGCCAGAAGCGACAGAGGGGGGTGGTTCAGCAAATTCGGCGGTAGAGGGTGTGGCACCACCCCCCTCTGTCAGCTCCGCTGACATCTCCCCCGCAAGGGGGGAGAATGGGAGTTCGCGACTCCGCCTCATATTTCCATGCGAAGTTTCCTTCCCCTGAAAGGGAAGAGAAGAATGCCCCGCCCAATGGACAGGGCAAACTTGCAGCGCCATCCTCACTGACCGGCGTCCTTGACCTTCTGGGCGATGTCGGCGTCGATGCGCTGGAAGGCGTCGTCGAGCTTCAGTTCGCCGGCGAGCGTCTGGCCGATGCGGGTGACGACCGCGGCATAGACCGTGTCGGACCAGCGCCAGCCGGGCAGCTTCAGCGCGGTCTCGGACGTGGACTTGGTCGCCTCCACGTATCTGGTGAGGGCGGCTTTCGCCTGTTCGTTGTCCGTCTTGAAGTCGAGGCCGCCCTTGTCGACCACGCCCTTGTGGCCGGGCAGGAAGAGGGTGCGCTCGGAGAATTCCTTGACGATCTTCTCCTGGCTGATCCAATCCATGAAGGCGGCGACGTCCTTCGGGTTCTTGGTGTACTTGACCGCGACGAGAGCCGCGCCGCCGGGCATGCCGGTGCAGGCCGCCGGGCCGCAGGGGCTGCCGGTCGCAACCCAATCGAAGCTGTTGCCGATCTTGGTGGCGAGGTTCGCCACCTGCCAGGAGCCGGAATAATAGAAGGCGAGCTGGCCGTTGATGAAATCGTCGGCGGCGGCGCGATAGGTGGAGCCGGCGGCCGAGACCCAGACGTCCTTGGAGAAGGTGCCGTCGGCCGTCCAATTGACGAACTTGGTCAGGAAGTCCTTCGCGCCCTTGTCGAGCGGGGCGGGCTTGCCGTCCTGGCCGACATAGTTCGCGCCGTAGGACAGCATCGGAGCGGTGATGCGGTGACCGGAACGGTCGATCGCCATGGCGAAGGGAACCTGCTGGCTTTCCTTGACCTTCCTGGCCGCCGCCGCCCAGTCATCCCAGGTGGCGTTCGGACCCGGAAGCGGGACGCCCGCCTGATCGAACAGCGTCTTGTTGGCGAAGCCGCCGGTCAGCGTGATCTGCGTCATGAAGCCGGAAATCTGGTTGGAACCGTCCGGACGCATCCAGTCCGCCTGGGCGCCGAAATTGTCGTCCCAGTATTTGGCGTCCTTGACCAGCGGACGCAGGTCGAGCCAATGGCGGGCAAGGTCCTTGATGGCGGTGACGCGGGCGATATCCGGGCCGTTGCCGGCTTCGAGCTGGACGGGCAGCTGTTCCTTGATGACGCTGTAGGCGACATTGTCGAGGATGACGTTGATGCCCGGGTTTTCCTTCATGAAGCGGCCGACGAGGTCCTTCATGACTTCGCCTTCGACGCCGTCCGAATACCACATGATGCGCACGTCGCCGGCGAAAGCCGCCGTCGAGGTGAGCAGGGCGAGCGCGGCGCCCGCCAGGATCGATTTCAATTTCATGCTCATTTCCTCCTCTTTATGGACGGGGCCTCCTCCCGTCCGGTTTTTAGACTACGAGGCGCTCAGCATCCTTGCCTCGCCCTTCACGGTGTAATCGGCGCACGCGATCACGCGGCCTTCGGCCTCCACGCCGCCATCGGCCCGGAAGCGTACGGTACCATATTCCGGGTCTTCGATGACGAATGCGCCGTCGGATTCCCGTTTCGCGGCGAGACCGCCGAAGCGGCTTTCGACGGAATCAAGACCGGCGGCTTCGCAGACGCGGACGATCCAGCGGGTTTTCCGGCCGTACTGGCGCAGTTCGGCCCCAGCCGAAGGGCCTTCGGTCACGAACTGCAGATCGGAACCGGCACGGAGCAGCACGGCGCCATCGCCGGAGCGGGCAAGCGCCAGGGAGCCGGAAACGCGGCTCTCGTCGAACTCCGCCCTGGGGAACCAGGCGTGGGTGAAATCGGGCTGTTCCTCGTGAGCTGCGAATTCGAGGATCGCGAGGCCGCGATACTGCTGGGCGCGCGGGATGGTGCCGCAACCGCCCCAATAGGACGGGCGTCCGTAGCCGAACTGGATGGTCTCGCCCGGATGGTTGATCCAGATCGCCGCCTCCGGCCTGTCACCAAGGCGCAGGTGGAGCACGGTTTCCTGATAGCCCCATTCGTCCCAGCGGTAATGGACTGTCGAGCCCATAGCAAAATTCTTGCCCTTGTAGTGATAGAGGGCGGCGAAGGAATTCTCGCCCTGGGCGAAGCGCCATTCCTGGTGCCGGCCGGCCTGATGGTCAGCGATTTCGGCAAGCGAGGCCGGGATTTCCAGGCCGTGGTCGCGCAGGCACACCGCCATCTGCGGCAGGCAGTGGACGCGGCGGCCATAAAAACCCTTGCCCCAGAGCAGGCGGGCGACGGCGGAGAGTTCCAGCGAGCGGCCGGCACAGAGGGTGTGCTCATAGGAGCGGCCTTGCGCTGCCGTGACCATGCCGTGATGGGCGGAGCGGGCTATGATCTCGCAGAGCCGCACGATGCCGGCCTTGGCGCGGTCGGCGATATCCCTGTCCGGCGAGAGCGCGGCGAGCGCCGTCAGGCCCTTGAGGTCGATCGGGAAATAGGGGGCGGAGTTGAATTCCGCCATTTCCCACTTCTCGAAATGATCGAGCCAGGCGCGGACGCGCTCGGCGCCCACTTGTGCCTGCTCGGAACCCTTGCGGCCGGAACGGACGAAGGTGCTCTCGGGGAGGAGGCTGCCTGCGAGATAGGCGGAGGTGTGGAAGAGGAGCGCGTGGTTTTCGGAGAAATACCACTGCACGTCGTTGCCGGGCTCGTCCATCCAGTAGCGGTAGTTGAGGATGGCGCCGTCGATGCGAGCACGCGTCTTCTCGTTGATGTCGTTCCCCCAGACGGTGCGCGACCAGATGAGGGGCACGAGCGAGAAATCGGCGCAGTCGTGGCAATCCTCGATCGAGGGGAGGATTTCCTCGATCATCGCGTCCGTATCGGGGCCTGCGCGGCCGCTGGCGAGACGGGCGAAGGCGCGGACGGTATCGCGCTCGGAATATTCGGAGACTTCCGCCAGCGTTTCGGTGATGCGATCCGCGATGGAAGCCGGCGCCTGACCCTGGCGGGCGGCATGGCAGATTTCGACGCCGACGGAGCGGGAGGCGACGAAGCCGCCGGCATTCAGCGTCACACGCAGGTGGCGGAAATCGGCGGGCGCCTTTTCGGAGGCGCCGACATTGAGGCTTTTCGCGCCCGCCGGCAGCGAGAAGTCGAAATCGAAGCGCTCGCGGGACATGAAGTCGCCTTCGATCGTCACGTTGACCTCGACGTCGATCGGCAGCGGTTCGGCGAACAGAACGGTGATGTCGCCGCCGAAATAATGCTGGCGGTCGAGATGCATGCCGTCGAGCGCCGTTTCGAGGCTTTCCGCAACATGGCCCGCGACCGGAACCGGAATGGCGACGCTGGCCGCCGGGCCGGAAACGTAGTCGAACTGATAGAAATAACGCGCATCGCGTTCGGCGAGATCGTCGAAGAAAAGGGCGATCTCGTTGAGGCCGGCGACGAGCGGCAGTTCGAACTCCTGCTTGGCTTCGAGATTGCGGCTATAGGGGGCCATCCAGCCCACTTCCTTGCCGTTCACCCAGAGGACAGCGCCCCCGCAGGTGCCGAGGCGGATCTTTGCCGTGCCGGCGGTCTCGGCCTCGATATAGGTGCGGGTCCAGGTGGCAAGCCGGGTCGGGCGGAACCAGAAGCCCGACAGATCGAGCCTGGGCGAACCGAAGGGCATCCACCAGCGCGCCGCTTCGAACTCGCCGCGCACATCGGGACGTTTTCCCCGATAGGTTTCGGCGAAGATGGTGCGGCAGGGATATTCGTGCGGGATGAAGTTCTTGACCTTGGTGAGGAAGAAGAACGGGTCCATCTCGCCCTTCATCGGGGCGTCCGGCACGTCGAACCGTTCCTGCGCCGTGCGGCCGAGCTGCCAGTAGCGGACGGCTTCGCCCGGCTTCAAGGTCTTCCGCATCCAATTCGCTTCAGGGTTCATGTCAATCTTATCTCAATTCGCCGAGGGCCACGGGAGCCACGTCATTATATTCCTGGTTTTCGCCGGTCATGCCCCAGACGAAGGCATATTGCGCCGTGCCGGCACCCATATGGATCGACCAGGCGGGGGAGAGCACCGCGTCGAGGTTCTTGACGACGAGATGGCGCGTCTCTTCCGGCCGGCCCATCAGGTGGATGACCCGTTCCTCTTCGGGCAGGTCGAAATAGCAATAGGCTTCCATGCGGCGCTCGTGCAGGTGCGGCGGCATGGTGTTCCAGATGCTGCCTTCGGCAAGATCGGTGATGCCGAGCAGAAGCAGGCAGGACGGCGCGACTTCCGGATGGATGTACATGCGCAGGTTCCGGAGATTGGCACGCTTGGGGTCGCCGAAGGTCAGCAGCTTGGATTCGGCCCGCTTGATCAGGCGGTGCGGGATATCGGCGCCGGCCGGCACGGAATTCATGTAGAAGCGGGCGGGGTTCCCCGCGGAGGCGCTGGCGGCCGAGATTTCGCGCGCGCCGCGGCCGATGTAAAGCACGTCGCGGTTTTCCAGCGTGAAGCTCTTGCCGTCGACCACGATCGTGCCGGCGCCGCCGAGATTGGCGACGCCCATCTCGCGGGCCGAGAGCAGGAACGGCGTGCCGATATCCTCTCCCGAGCCGAAGGCGAGCGTCTGCGAGACCGGAACCGCGCCGCCGAGGATCAGGCGGTCCACATGGGTATAGGTGAAGCTGACCTTATCCTCCCGGAAGAGGTCTTCCACGAGGAATTCGGCGCGCAGGCGCGCGGTGTCATAGGTCTTGATGTCTTCGGGGCCTGCCCCGTAAAGCACTTTCATCGTCATGCCGCTTCTCCCGGATCGACGTGCCGCAGGGCTTCGGAAAGGCAGAGGATCGCCAGCGCCTGTCCGTAGCCGGTCGGCTGGATCGGAATGTCCCGATAGAATTGCAGGTCGTGGCCCATGCGGGTGCCGTAGGAGACATTCAGCACGGTGCCGGTTCCGTCGATATTGGCAAGCACGGCTTCGACGGCCTTGAGACCGGCCTCGCGCCAGGCATGCGTGCCGAGGCCGAGGCGGTAGCCCTTCAAGAGGCCGTAGCCGATGCCGGCGGTGGCGGAAATCTCCTCGTAGGAGGAGGGGTCGTCGAGCAGCGTGCGCCAGGCGCCGGAGGCGGTCTGAAGCGGCAGGAGCGCGTTCACCTGCGCCACCAGCACGCCGAGGAGATAATCCTTCACCGGCTTGCCCATTTCGGCGAGATCGAAGAGGTCCAGCATGCCGGCGGTGATCCAGGCGTTGCCGCGTGCCCAGCGGGCTTCGGCGAAATTATGCCGGCCGTCAAAGGTCCAGCCGTGGAACCAGAGGCCGGTCTTCCTGTCCGCAAGATAGCGGGTATGGACGAGGAACTGTCTTGCCGCCTCGTCGACCAGCTCGGTGCGGCCGCTCGCTTCCCCGTAGGAGGCGAGGAAGAGGGCGACCATATAAAGCGTGTCGTCCCAGAGCTCGTCGTCGTTCACCTTGTCGGAGACGTGATGCTCGAAGGCGCCTTCCTCGGTGCGGCCCATCTCGCTCATCACGCGGGTCGCCCAGGCGTCGAGCACCGGCTGCCAGCGCGGATCGCGGGTCTCGCGCCACAGGACGGAGAGACCCAGCATCGGCGCGGTCGTGTTGACGTTCAGCGAGGGAAGGCCGGCCTCGATGCGGGCGGCATACCAGTTCTCTATGAGGGCCTTGAGATCGTCGCGGCCGGTGAAGAGCCACAGCCGGACCATCCCGTAAAGGCCGACGCCCTGCGGCCATTCCCAGCTGTCGAAAGAGATATAGTCGCCGGCGGTGCCGTCGAGATTGGGTTCGTGAAAGCGCCCGTCGTGGCGAAGGCCGGTCATGCCGGCCACCAGGCGGTCGAGCTTCTCACGGATGTCCCGGGCTGAAAGGCCCATTACGCAATTCCTCCCGTCGCGGCTCTCCAAAGCGCGCAATCCTGTCGGTCCGTCTCTCCCGGACGGTGACTTCATGAAAACATCTGAAAATTGATTGCGCAATCTGAAAATTTTTTGCAGTCTGCTGGCTGATTTACGGGAGGACGGCAATGGCAACCTCGATCGTTCCTGGCAAACGCGGCAAGAAGAGCCGGCGGGTGCGGCTGGAGGACATAGCGGAAAAGGTGGGGGTCTCGCTGAGCACGGTCTCCCGGGCGATCGCCGGCGAGAAGGGTGTCCGGGCCGACATCCGCCAGCGCATCCTGGAGGCGGCGAAGGACATCAACTATGCCGTGCCGACGCCGGTTGCCGGCAAGAAGGTGGTGCTCGCCGCTTCAAGCGCGGCGATGATCGACTACGTGCGCAACCAGTTCACGCTCTACGTGCTCGAAGGCCTGAGGGACCGGGCGCAGGCGCTGGGTCTCGACATCGTGACCCGGGCGGTCGCCGACGAGGCGGAGGAAAAGGCCGTGCTGGAAGAGGCGCGCGCCGATCCCGACGTGGCGGGGCTCCTGTTCCTCACCGTCGACGACGAAGGCATGCTGGCGGCGACCCGCGGCTTCGGCAAGCCGGTCGTGCTGATCAACGGCGACGATCCTTATATGCGGCTTTCGAGCGTCACGCCCTGCAACCGCTCGGCGGCGCATCTTGCGGCGGATTACCTCATCCGGCTCGGCCACAGGCGCATCCTTTTCCTGATGCGGCCCGGCCGGCGCACCATCGACCGCCGCCGCGAGGGCTGGCAGGACGCGCTTCTCCAGCACGGGCTGCCCTGTCCCGCCGATCTCGTCGTGCCGGTGGACGACTGGCTGCCGGAGCTTGCCGCCCAGGCGATCAGCGAGCGCATCCGCACGAACGGGCTCGATTTCACCGCCGTGCTCACCGCCGGCGACAGCCTTGCGGTCGGCGCGATGATGGGCGTGCAGCAGGCGGGCTATTCCGTGCCGGGCGACGTCTCCGTCATGGGCATGGACGACCTGCCGCAGGCGGCCTTCCTCAACCCGCCGCTGACGACGATGCACATCCCCATGCGCGAACTCGGTTCGGTGGCGCTCGATCTCCTGCGCGACGGCATGTCCGGTTTTCCCATTCCGCCGCGGCGGGTGGAACTCGCCTGCCATATCGCCGAGCGGCAGTCGACCGGACCGGCGAAATGGCGGCAGGCTTAACGCAAGCCAAACGGCGTATTCATGCGCCATTCAGAGGCCTGCTGGAACAATGCGGATGCCTCGAACATTGATAGGTCGGCGGAATCCGTCGGCAGATCGGAACATCTGTTCGGACGCCAATCAAGGTTTCTCAGGAGGAAGCCCGTGAAGAAAATTCTCATGTCCGTTGCGGCATTGTGCGCCATGCTCGCGGCGCCGTCGCTTGCGGAGGCGGCGGTGCGCGGCTTCGCCACGGCCAATGTCAACATGCGGTCCGGACCGAGCACCGGCTACCCCGCCGTCACCGTCATCCCGGTGGGTACGCCCGTCACCATTTACGGCTGCATGAGCAGCGTCAACTGGTGCGACGTGCAGTTTTTCGGCGGCCGCGGCTGGGTGTCCGGCACCTATGTGC
Organism: Neorhizobium descurainiae; assembly: GCF_051400715.1. Lineage (NCBI taxonomy): Bacteria > Pseudomonadati > Pseudomonadota > Alphaproteobacteria > Hyphomicrobiales > Rhizobiaceae > Neorhizobium > Neorhizobium descurainiae. The sequence continues at coordinate 14,387 of NZ_JBLFFK010000004.1, read as the reverse complement.
AGGCCAGCTATCAATCCAACCGGGTCTATGTCGGGCCGCAATACTATCGCCCGCTCGGCATTCCCATGATCACCTTCGACGTCGATACCTATTGGGGCCGCTACTATCGCGACCGCGACTTCTATCGCGACCGCGACCGCTGGCGCCGCTACGACTGGGACCGGGTCGATCGCCGCCCGCCTCCGCCGCCGCGCTGGGACCGCGACCCCCCGCGCTGGGATCGTGATCCGCCCCGATGGGATCGTGATCGGGACCCGCCGCGTTGGGACCGGGATCGGGATCCTCCGCGCTGGGATCGCGACCGCGACCGTGACCGGTGGGACCGCGACAGGGACAGGGACCGCGATCGTGACGATCGCCGCCCGCCGCCGCGGGTCGATCGTGACGACGACCGCAGACCGCCGCCGCGCGTGGACCGGAACGATGACCGCCGTCCGCCGCCGAGGGTGGATCGGGGCGAGGATCGCCGTCCTCCGCAAAGGGCGGAGCGGGATCGTGGGGCCTGCTGGACGCCGAGCTGCCAGACGCCTGGAACACACGGCGATAACTGACCAGACGATTGTATAGGGCCGCCTCCGGGCGGCCCTTTCCATGCGTGCCATAGTAAAGCATTTATGACGAGCGTACCGTTCGCCTATGCTCCGGCCATTGCGCCTTTTCTCCCTTTTCGATAAGAGACCCCGCAACTTGACAATCCCGTCTCAGGAGACGGGGTTTTGAGGCGGTTGGAAAGGAGACGCCCGGGTATTATCAGGCCTGGGCGAAAGAGTGGTTTTGGTCGTATGGCTCGCATCGTCATGAAGTTCGGCGGCACGTCCGTCGCCAATCTCGAACGCATTCACAACGTCGCGCGCCATGTGAAACGGGAGGTCGAAGCGGGCCACGAAGTCGCGGTCGTCGTTTCCGCCATGTCCGGCAAGACCAACGAACTGGTCGCCTGGGTTCAGGACGCGCCGAAGGCGACGGGCGCCAACTCGCCCTTCTACGACGCGCGCGAATACGATGCCGTCGTCGCCTCCGGCGAGCAGGTGACCTCGGGGCTTCTGGCGATCGCGCTGCAGTCCATGGGCATCAACGCCCGCTCGTGGCAGGGCTGGCAGATCCCGATCCGCACCGACAACGCCCATGGCGCGGCGCGCATCATGGAGATCGACGGCTCCGAGATCGTCAAGCGGATGGGCGAGGGACAGGTGGCGGTCGTCGCCGGCTTCCAGGGGCTCGGCCCGGACAACCGCATCGCGACGCTCGGCCGCGGCGGCTCCGACACCTCGGCGGTGGCGATCGCCGCCGCGGTCAAGGCCGACCGCTGCGACATCTATACCGACGTGGACGGCGTCTACACGACCGACCCGCGCATCGAGCCCAAAGCGCGCCGCATGAAGAAGGTCTCCTTCGAGGAAATGCTGGAAATGGCCTCGCTCGGCTCGAAGGTCCTGCAGGTGCGCTCGGTCGAGCTCGCCATGGTCTTCAAGGTCCGCACCTTCGTGCGCTCCAGTTTCGAGGATCCCGATGCGCCGGGCATGGGCGACCTTTTGAACCCGCCCGGCACTTTGATTTGCGACGAGGAAGAAATCGTGGAACAGGAAGTCGTCACCGGCATCGCCTATGCCAAGGATGAAGCGCAGATCTCGCTCCGGCGGCTCGCCGACCGGCCGGGAGTGTCGGCCGCGATCTTCGGGCCGCTCGCCGAAGCGCATATCAATGTCGACATGATCGTGCAGAACACGTCGGAAGACGGGTCGAAGACCGACATGACCTTCACCGTGCCTTCGGGCGACGTGCAGAAGGCGCTGAAGGTGCTGGACGACAACAAGGAGAAGATCGGCTTCGACGTCGCCCAGAGCGAATCAGGCCTCGCCAAGGTCTCCGTCATCGGCATCGGCATGCGCAGCCATGCGGGCGTCGCCGCGCACGCTTTCAAGGCACTTGCCGAAAAAGGCATCAACATCAAGGCGATCACCACCTCGGAAATCAAGATTTCCATCCTGATCGACGGCGCTTATTCCGAACTCGCAGTTCGGACTTTGCATTCCGCCTACGGTCTCGATAAGAGTTGATGGTGAGCCGGTTCGGCGCGCCGGCATTCGGGCGCGCCATCCCGGATAGGATGACCTGGGTTCGGGAGCACTGATGCCGATGAGAGACCTGTCGGCTGGTCCGCGCGTTCTTCTAAAGCGCCTGCGCGAATTGATGGCGGAGCCGCTCGACCCCCAGGAGCGCCTTGACCGGATCGTCCGCCAGATCGCCAGCAACATGGTGGCCGAGGTCTGCTCCGTCTACGTGCTCCGCTCCGACGGCGTGCTCGAACTCTACGCGACCGAAGGTCTGAAGAAGGAAGCCGTCCACCTTTCGCAATTGAAGATGGGCCAAGGCCTGGTCGGCACGATCGCCGCCTCCGCCCAACCGCTCAACCTTTCCGACGCGCAGGCGCATCCGGCTTTCCGCTATCTCCCGGAGACCGGCGAGGAAATCTATCACTCCTTCCTCGGCGTGCCGATCCTGCGCGCCGGCCGGACGCTGGGGGTTCTCGTCGTCCAGAACCGGGCGAGCCGCAACTATCGCGAGGACGAGCTGGAGGCGCTCGAGACCACGGCGATGGTGATCGCCGAGATGATCGCGACCGGCGAGCTCAAGAAGATCACCCGGCCGGGGCTCGAGCTCGACCTCACCCGCGCGGTGACGATCGAGGCGGACGGCTACAACGAAGGCATCGGGCTCGGCCACGTCGTGCTGCACGAGCCGCGCATCGTCGTCACCAATCTGCTCAACGAGGACTCGGAGAAGGAGATCCAGCGGCTCGCCGAAGCGCTCGGTAGCTTACGCATCTCCATCGACGACATGCTGTCGCGGCGCGAAGTGGCGCAGGAGGGCGAGCACCGGGAGGTTCTCGAAACCTACCGCATGTTCGCGCATGACCAGGGCTGGGTCCGCCGCATGGAAGAGGCGATCCACAACGGGCTCACGGCGGAAGCGGCGGTCGAGAAGGTGCAGAGCGACACCAAGGCGCGCATGATGCGCCTCACCGACCCCTATCTGCGCGAGCGGATGCACGATTTCGACGACCTCGCCAACCGGCTGCTCAGGCAGCTCACCGGTTTTTCCGGCCGCCTTTCCGAGGAAGGGTTCCCGGCCGACGCGATCATCCTGGCGCGCGCCATGGGGGCGGCGGAGCTTCTGGACTATCCGCGCGAGCGCATGCGCGGCCTCGTGCTGGAAGACGGCGCGGTGACGAGCCATGTGGTGATCGTCGCGCGCGCCATGGGCATTCCGGTCGTTGGCCAAGCGGCCGGCGTCGTGGCGCTCGCCGAAAACGGCGATCCGGTGATCATCGACGGTGACGACGGGCAGATCCATCTCAGGCCGATGACGGATCTGCAGAAGGCCTATGAGGAAAAGGTGCGGCTGCGCGCCCGCCGCCAGGAGCAGTTCCGGGCGCTGCGCTCGGTCGAGCCGCTCACCAGAGACGGCAAGCGCATCAGCCTGCAGATGAATGCGGGCCTGATGGTCGACCTGCCGCAGCTTGTGGAATCCGGCGCCGACGGGATCGGCCTCTTCCGCACCGAGTTGCAGTTCATGATCGCCTCCACCATGCCGAAGCTGGAGGAGCAGGAGGCGTTCTACCGCAACGTGACGAAGCAGGCGGCGGGCCGGGCCGTGACCTTCCGCACACTCGATATCGGCGGCGACAAGGTCGTCTCCTATTTCCGCAGCCACGAGGAGGAGAACCCGGCGCTCGGCTGGCGGGCGATCCGCCTGTCGCTCGACCGACCGGGGCTGCTGCGCACCCAGCTTCGCGCGCTTTTGAGAGCGTCGGCGGGGGGCGAGCTGAGAATGATGGTGCCGATGGTGACCGAGGTCTCGGAAATCCATGCGGTGCGCGACCTGATGCAGAAGGAAGTGCAGCATCTTTCGAAATTCGGCCACAGCCTGCCGCGCAAGCTGCAGTTCGGGGCGATGCTGGAAGTGCCGGCGCTGATGTGGCAGCTCGACGAGCTGATGCAGGAAGTGGATTTCGTGTCGGTCGGCTCGAACGACCTCTTCCAGTTCGCCATGGCGGCCGACCGCGGCAATGCGCGCGTCTCGGACCGGTTCGACAATCTGGGAAAACCCTTCCTGCGCATCCTGCGCGACATCGCGCGCGCCGGCGAACGCAACAAGACGCCGGTGACGCTTTGCGGCGAGATGGCCGGCAAGCCGCTTTCCGCCATGGCGCTGATCGGCATCGGCTTCCGTTCCGTCTCGATGGCGGCGACCTCGATCGGCCCCGTCAAGGCCATGCTGCTCGGGCTCGACGCCGACCTCCTGGCCGCCGAGCTCAACGCTGCGCTCGACGATATGACCTCGAACGAGCCGATCCGCGACCTGCTTGTCCGGTTCGCCCAGGCTCACAATATTCCGGTTTGACGATTGAATGACGGTCATTGGTCGAGCTATGTGCTCTCACCGTCATCCTCGGTCCACGGATCAAGTCCGAGGATATCCCGAGGACCTAACCGCGCCGATAGGTTGGCAGATCCTCGGGACAAGCCCGAGGATGACGAACGGCATAGTTGGAGTCTTATAATTGGCGAAGCTTCCTGTTGAAAAGATGCGCGAGCTGGAGCGCCGTTTCGGCGAGATCGAGGCGCGCATGTCGGAAGGGCCGGCCGCCGACGTCTACGTGAAGCTGGCGTCGGAATATTCCGAACTGCAGCCCGTGGTGCGGAAGATCCGCGAATACGAGAAGACGGTCGCGGAAGCGGCCGACCTGCGCGCCATGCTGGCCGACAAGGCGACCGACCGCGAGATGCGCGAGCTTGCCGAAATGGAGCTGCCGGAAGCGGAAGAGCGGATCGAGGCGCTCGAAAAGGACATGCAGATCCTGCTCCTGCCGAAGGATGCCGCCGACGAGAGAAGCGCCATCCTGGAAATCCGCGCCGGCACCGGCGGCAACGAGGCGGCGCTCTTCGCCGGCGATCTCTTCCGCATGTACGAGCGCTATGCGGGCGCGCACGGCTGGAAGGTGGAGGTGCTTTCGTCGAGCGAAGGCGAGGCGGGCGGCTACCGGGAAATCATCGCGACGGTCACCGGGCGCGGCGTCTTCTCCAAGCTGAAGTTCGAATCCGGCGTTCATCGCGTTCAGCGTGTGCCGGATACCGAAACGCAGGGACGCATCCACACCTCTGCGGCGACCGTCGCGGTCCTGCCCGAAGCGGAAGAAATCGACATCGAAATCCGGCCGGAAGACATCCGTATCGACACGATGCGTTCCTCCGGCGCAGGGGGGCAGCACGTCAACACCACCGACTCGGCGGTGCGCATCACCCACATTCCGAGCGGCATCGTCGTCACCAGTTCGGAAAAGTCGCAGCACCAGAACCGCGCCAAGGCGATGCAGGTGCTGCGTTCCCGGCTTTTCGACATGGAACGGCAGAGGGCCGACAGCGAACGTTCCGCCGACCGCAAGAGCCAGGTCGGCTCCGGCGACCGTTCCGAGCGCATCCGCACCTACAATTTTCCGCAGGGGCGGGTGACCGACCACCGCATCAACCTGACGCTCTACAAGCTCGACCGGATGATGGAGGGCGAAATCGACGAAGTGGTGGACGCGCTGATCGCCGATTACCAGGCCGGCCAGCTCGCGCAACTCGGCGAGCAACAGGGATGACGACAGGAATAACGACCTTGGCGGCGGCCGTGGCGGGGGCGAAGGGCCGGTTCACGGAAGCCGGGCTGCCGGACGCGGCGATCGAGGCGCGTCTGCTGATCGGCGGGCTGCTCGGGCTTTCCAGCACCGAGGTCTTCACGGGCAGCGGCCGTGTTCTGACGGACGACGAAAAGGCCCGAATCACAAATGCCGTCGAACGGCGCTTGAAACGGGAGCCGGTACACCGCATATTAGGGTCACGGGAATTCCACGGGATGGATCTCCTCCTCTCCAAGGAGACGCTGGAGCCTCGTCCGGACACGGAAATCCTGGTGGATTGCCTGCTTCCCCACGTGAGGCAGATTGTCGCAGCCAAGGGTGCGGCACGGCTTCTCGATCTCGGCACGGGTACCGGCGCGATCATTCTCGCGCTGCTGAAGGAAAGCCCGCAGGCCAAAGGGATCGGCAGCGATATTTCGGAAGACGCCTTGCGGACGGCAGCGGAAAACGCGGCCCGGACAGGATCGGCGGAGAGATTTGAGGCGATCCGAAGCGACTGGTTTGAAAACATTTCCGGACGTTTCGACATAATCGTGTCAAATCCGCCCTATATACGGAGTGACGTTATCCCCTCACTGGAACCGGAAGTTCGGGATTTCGATCCGCCGGCAGCGCTGGACGGAGGTCCGGATGGACTTTTCCCCTATCGCGCGATAGCAGCGGGTGCAGGAGATTTCCTCGAAAAGGGCGGCGTTATCGGCGTCGAGATCGGGTTCGACCAGAAGGAAGCCGTAACCGCTATCTTCCGCTCGGCCGGCTTCAAGCTGGTGCAGGCGGCGCGCGACTACGGCGACAACGATCGAGTTCTCGTATTTACCGTAAAAGAGCCCTGATTTGCACAGCAGAAGAAAAGGCTTGGATTTCCGGAGGAAGCGGGATAGCTTGCAAGGCACGCACTGGGGCGGCTGGGAATGAACAGCGATTCGTTCGGGTTACAGGTCAACCCTTGATCCTGCTCTTTTCGAAGAGTTGCGAAGGTTGAACAATTCCCGGTGCGTGATTCAGTTAATTTGACTTTCACAAGCGGCAGGACGCTTTGGTCGCCCTGTGCGTGGCACGCGAAGTCTTGTTCCGGCATGGACCGGCAGGCCGCGTGGCCCTTTATCAGCGAAGACAGAGAATTGGTGAACGATAGATGAGGCCAGGACAGCAGAACAAACGCGGTCGAGGGCGCGGCAATAACAACAACAATAACGGCGGCGGCAACAACAACTTCAACCGCAAGGGTGGTAATCCTCTCAGCCGGACTTACGACAGTTCCGGCCCCGACGTGAAAATCCGCGGCACCGCCCAGCACATCGCCGAGAAATACGCGGCATTGGCCCGCGATGCGCAAAGCTCCGGCGACCGCGTGATAGCCGAGAACTATCTGCAGCACGCCGAGCACTACAACCGCATCATTGCCGCCGCCCAGGCGCAGATGCAGGACCGCTTCCAGCATCAGGATCGCGGCGGCGACTACCAGGACCGTGACGGCGCCGGTCTCGACCAGGACGAGATGGAGACCGGCGAAGCCGACGATCTCGGCTTCGCCCAGCAGCCGGCGATCGTCGACGAAGCCCAGGCGCCGCAGCCACAGCAGCAGCCGCGCCGCGAGCAGAACGGACATGCCCAGGAACAGCAGCCGCGCGAGAACCGCCGCGACCGCGAGCAGCGCCGCGACCGCGAGCAGCGCCGCGACCGGCGTCAGGACCGGCAGGAACGCCGCGAGCAGCCGGCCATCGCCGAACAGCCGCAGCCGGCAGCTCCTGCCATCGATGATGGTTCCGGTCCGCAGCCGGTAATCGAAGGCACCCCGGCCGAGGTCGTCGTCGAGCAGGCAGAGCAGGCGGAAGCGTCGGCTCCGGCCGAGCGCGCTCCGCGCCGCCGGGCGGCCGCCCGCCCGCGCCGTCCGCGTCGCGGCGAGGCCGCTGCCGAGGAGGGCGAGGCTTCGGGCGATGATGCCCGGCCGGCCCTGGCGGAAGCCGCCGGTGAATAAGCGCCCGGCATCGAAAATCATGCGACATGCAAAAACTCCGGCCGAAAGCCGGAGTTTTTGCGTTTAGGAGCAAATTGCCGGCGAGAGCCAGATCACGGCTGCCATCGTCTATTCCCGGTTCAAAGCTCATGACTCGCGCGAGGAAGACTCTGCGCTCGCAATTTGATCCAGATTTTCAATCAACCGCGCAAGCAGATCGACAAGCTGTGCCGCCTCCGCATCCGTGAATCCATTCAATGCCTCGCGATTGCCTTGGAACAAGGCCGCAATTGCCTCAGGCATGCGTTCCCGGGCAGCCTTCGTAAGCACGATACGGCTGCTCCGGCCGTCGGCCGGGTCGGGTGTCCGCTCTATCAGTCCATCCCTCTCCATGCGGGCGAGCATCTGCGCCATCGGCGGTTGCTCCACCCTCGCGAAGCGGGCAAGGTCGCGCTGCGTGCTTGCTTTGCCATTTTGCAGCGCGACCAGCACAGGCAACTGGCCGACGCCGAAGCCGAGGGGTTTGAGGCGTGCCTCGCTAAGGCGGGCGAACCCCCGCGCCGCAAGGCTGATGAGATGCCCCGGCGTGGAAAGCACGTCTTCGTTCATTTCGCTCACCTTGCCTCCGCTTGACCGGAATATATATATGTACGTATATATCTCGGTGCGCGGCATCACGCAATGTCGCTTCGGTGCTCCCCAGCCAATCCTTCAAATAGAGGACACGACATGTCGAGCAATGACATCCAAATGCTCAAGCGCATCTATCGCAGCTTCAACGCGAGAGACATTGACGGCGTACTTGTCGTGCTTTCCGACGACGTTTCCTGGGCCAACGGCATGGATGGCGGCCACGTTCACGGCCGTGAGGCCGTGCGCGACTACTGGACCCGTCAGTGGGCTGTCGTTCGTCCGCACGTTGAGCCGGTAGCATTCGAAAAGAAGGAAGATGGCGCCGTAGCCGTCGAGGTGATCCAGTCGGTATTTGACCTCGACGGTCAGCCGCTGGAGGGGCAAACGCACGGCTTGAAGGACAAGACCGTTACGCATATCTTCCATATTCAAGGCGACAAGATCGTGCGCTTTGATATCAAGGACGCCCTCTAAAGCATCGCGCCAGACCTTGCCGGGGATGATCCTTCTTGCACGGGGCGGCCGTTCGCGGCCTGTATTCGTGTCGGCCGGAGCGTCTCCCGATAGCCGTTCAAAAGCTCGGGTCCGCTTCTTTAAATCCGTAAAATCGCTTACCATATTCCACACCGAAGCCGGCATGACCGGCGGGGCTCGCCTTTAAGGGAGCTCGATCTCAACCATCGGCCTGCGCCTTCTGAGGGCAGGGCGATTCAGGAGGTGTATGAATGAACATCGAAAAATATTCCGAGCGCGTGCGCGGCTTCCTGCAGGCGGCGCAGACGCAGGCGCTGGCCTCGGGGCATCAGCAGTTCACGCCGGAACACGTGCTGAAGGTGCTGCTCGACGACGACCAGGGCATGGCGTCCTCGCTGATCGAACGCGCCGGCGGCAATGCCAAGGAAGCGCGCATCGCCAACGATGCCGCACTTGCCAAGCTGCCCAAGGTTTCCGGCGGCAACGGCGAAATCTATCTTTCCCAGCCGCTCGCCAAGGTTTTCTCGACCGCCGAAGACGCCGCCAAGAAGGCCGGCGACAGTTTCGTGACCGTCGAACGCCTGCTTCTGGCGCTTGCCATCGAAAGCTCGGCTTCGACCTCCGCGACGCTGAAAAAGGCGGGCGTGACAGCGCAAGGCCTCAACCAGGTCATCAACGACATCCGCAAGGGCCGCACGGCCGACAGCGCCAATGCCGAACAGGGTTTCGAGGCGCTGAAGAAATATGCGCGGGATCTTACGGCGGAAGCCCGCGAGGGCAAGCTCGATCCGGTGATCGGCCGCGACGACGAAATCCGCCGCACCATCCAGGTCCTGTCCCGCCGCACCAAGAACAATCCGGTCCTCATCGGCGAGCCCGGCGTCGGCAAGACGGCGATCGCCGAAGGCCTGGCGCTCAGGATCGTCAACGGCGACGTGCCGGAAAGCCTCAAGGACAAGAAGCTGATGGCGCTCGACATGGGCGCGCTCATCGCCGGCGCGAAATATCGCGGCGAGTTCGAGGAGCGCCTGAAAAGCGTGCTGAACGAGGTGCAGTCGGAAAACGGCGAGATCATCCTGTTCATCGACGAGATGCACACGCTGGTCGGCGCCGGCAAGTCCGAAGGGGCGATGGACGCCTCGAACCTTTTGAAGCCGGCGCTTGCCCGCGGCGAGCTGCACTGCGTCGGAGCCACCACGCTCGACGAATACCGCAAGCATGTGGAGAAGGACGCCGCACTTGCCCGCCGTTTCCAGCCCGTCATGGTCGACGAGCCGACAGTCGAGGACACGATCTCGATCCTGCGCGGCCTCAAGGAAAAATACGAGCAGCATCACAAGGTCCGCATCTCCGATTCGGCCCTGGTCGCGGCTGCGACGCTTTCCAACCGCTACATTACCGACAGATTCCTGCCGGACAAGGCGATCGACCTGATGGACGAGGCGGCCTCGCGTCTTCGCATGCAGGTGGATTCCAAGCCCGAAGAGCTCGACGAACTCGACCGGCGCATCATCCAGCTCAAGATCGAGCGGGAAGCCTTGAAGAAGGAAACCGACAGCGCCTCGGCCGACCGGCTGGCGCGGCTGGAGAACGAGCTCTCTTCGCTCGAAGAGGAGGCAAATGCGCTGACGGCGCGCTGGCAGGCGGAAAAGCAGAAGCTCGGCCTTGCCGCCGACCTCAAGAAGCAGCTCGACGAGGCCCGCAACGAACTGGCGATCGCCCAGCGCCAGGGCGAATACCAGCGCGCCGGCGAGCTTGCCTACGGCGTCATTCCGAAGCTCGAAAAGGAACTCGCCGAAGCGGAAGCACAGGACAGCAGCGGCGCTTCCATGGTGCAGGAGGTCGTAACGCCCGACAACATCGCCCATGTGGTCTCCCGCTGGACGGGCATTCCCGTGGACAGGATGCTGGAGGGCGAGCGCGAGAAGCTTCTGCGCATGGAGGACGAGCTGGCGAAATCGGTCGTCGGCCAGGGCGATGCCGTCCAGGCTGTCTCGCGCGCGGTGCGCCGTTCGCGTGCCGGCCTGCAGGACCCGAACCGGCCGATCGGCTCGTTCATCTTTCTGGGTCCGACCGGCGTCGGCAAGACGGAGCTGACGAAGTCGCTCGCCCGCTTCCTGTTCGACGACGAGACCGCGATGGTGCGCCTCGACATGTCGGAATATATGGAGAAGCACTCGGTCGCGCGGCTGATCGGCGCGCCTCCGGGCTATGTCGGCTATGAGGAAGGCGGCGCTCTGACGGAAGCGGTGCGCCGCAAGCCCTACCAGGTCGTGCTGTTCGACGAGATCGAGAAGGCGCATCCCGACGTCTTCAACGTTCTCCTGCAGGTGCTCGACGACGGGCGGCTGACGGACGGGCAGGGCCGCACGGTCGACTTCAAGAACACGATCATCATCATGACCTCCAACCTCGGCGCGGAATACCTCACCAATCTGCGCGAGGGCGAGGACGTGGACCAGGTCCGCGAACAGGTCATGGATGTGGTGAAGGCGTCGTTCCGGCCGGAATTTTTAAACCGCGTCGACGAGATCATCCTGTTCCATCGCCTGCGCCGCAGCGAGATGGGGGCGATCGTCGATATCCAGATGAAGCGGCTCCTGAACCTGCTTGCCGAACGCAAGATCGCGATCGATCTCGGCGAGGACGCCCGCGAATGGCTGGCGGAGAAGGGCTACGATCCCGTCTACGGCGCCCGTCCGCTGAAGCGGGTGATCCAGAAATACCTGCAGGACCCGCTCGCCGAGCAGATCCTGGGCGGGCAGATCCCCGACGGTTCGACCGTGGCGGTGAGCTCCGGCTCCGACCGGCTGCTCTTCCGCGTCAAGCGGGAGGTCAGCGAGGCCGCTTGAAACGGCGTCCGATTTGAACAGGCAAAGGGCCGCGTCATCGACGCGGCTCAGACTGCCGACAAAAAGGGGCGACAACTTCTCTTTCGTCATGCTCGGGCTTGTCCCGAGCATCCGGCCACGTCGATGGTCCTGAAATTATTCCAACATAACCAGCAGTTTCGGTGAGGTGGGCAGATCCTCGGCACAAGGCCGAGGATGACGCCGCGCACGCGGCGGAAGTTGTCGATAGAGCGCCGTGCGTCCAATTGGACGCACTAAGGACGTTCTAAAGCATTGAATCTGCTGCATCGTGCTTTCCGAAAACCGATTCCGGTTTTCGGGCCGATGCAGTAGTGTCATCGCCGTTGTCTTCCGTCCCTCGGACCGGAAGCGATCTCGGCGATCTCGATGCGGGCGACCGGGCTCTGACCCGGGCGGCTCGTCGGCTTACCGGCTGGCGACTTCGTCGGGCTGGTTGTTGAGCAGCGCGTCGATGCGCTTGCGCTCCTCTTCGAACCGGGCGAGCGCCTTGCCTTCCAGCGAACTGCCGCCCGGCAGGCGCACCTTCATCGGATCGACCTTGGTGCCGTTGACGATCAGCTCGTAATGCAGATGCGCGCCGGTCGACTGGCCGGTCGAACCCACATAGCCGATGACCTGGCCCTGGGTGATCTTCGCCCCTTCGCGAACCCCCGGGGCGATCGCGCTCTGGTGGTTGTAGGAGGAGACGTAGCCGTTGGCGTGGCGGATGAGCGTCTGGTTGCCGTAGCCGCCGGAATCCCAGCCGGCCTTCTCGACCACGCCGTTGCCGGTGGCGATGATCGGCGTGCCGCGCGGCGCGGCCCAATCGGTGCCCGTGTGCATGACCGATCTGCCGAGGATGGGATGGGCGCGCATGCCGAAACCGGAGGTCATGCGGCCGTTCGGCAGCGGATTGCGCAGCAGGAACTGCCGGATGCTCTTTCCGTCCTCGTCGAAATAATCGACCGATCCGTCGTCCGCGTTCTGGAAACGGTAGAAGCGGCTGGTGGTGTCGCCGAACTGGGCGTTCACGTAAAGCAGTTCGGAATCCCTGCTCGCCTGTCCCTTCTCGTCGGTCACGGAGAAGAAGGCTTCGATCTTGTCCGTCGGCTTCAGCTGTGCCTGCAGATCGACATTGCTGGCGAGCAGTTTCACCAGGAGGCCCGTCATCTCCTTGCTCATGCCGTAGGAAAGGGCGGCGCGATAGATGCCGTCGTAAACGCGCGGCAGCTCGCGGCCGGTCATGACCTGCGGCGGCTGCTCGCTGAAGGCGGAGGCGACGGCATCCAGCATCGGCGGCGCCTCGCCGTCCACGAAACGGCCGTGATCGTCGAGGGCAATGGTAACCCGATGGTTGCCGCGGCGGTAAAGGCTGGCGCGCACGACCAGCACCATGTCGCCTTCCTGGATCACGCCGATGCGCAGCACGTCTCCGGCGACGAGATCGGCTTCGCCGAGCCGGGATTGCAGATGGCCGGAAATCTCCTCGGCCTTGCCCTCCGGATAGCCGACCTCCGTCATGGCCTGCGTGACGGTCTCCGGCTTGCGGACGGGGATGATGTCGTCGGCATATTCGCGTGTATGCGAGGTGATCGGTTCAGGCGCCGAAACCGAGATATTCTCCTCGACCACGCGCGCCGAAAGCCCGGCGGTGATGTCGAGGTCGTCGTCCTTCGACGAAAAGCGCTGCGGATCGACGTAGTAGAGTGCCGAAAGCTGGGTGTTGCCGCTTGCGAGCACCGAGCCGTTGGAACGGACGTTCTCCTCCACTTCCTCCAGCGTCATGGCCGGGGCATAGGCATAGGTGCCGCCCTTGGCCGGGAAGGCGACCGTCTGGAGGCTGACCTCGGATTCCACGTTGGAGCCGTAGATGGCGCCGGCGCGCGCGGCGGGCGGAGGCGGCGTCTCGCTGGACGAGAAGATCGTCAGCGGATCGAAGGCCGGATAGTCCTCCTGCGCCACGTGGTTTGCGGCGAGGTTCATCTTCACCTGGGCGAAGGGCCTGCGCCGGACGACCTCCTTGTTGCCTTCGTGGACGACCGTGGAAACCTCCATGATCTTCCGGTCGGTCGGCATGGCGACGATGTTGCCGCCGAGCAGGCGTTTTCCGCGCGAGGCGACATCGACGTCGTCGTGGGGAAGCGCGGCGGAGGCCTCGGCGGGAATGGCAAGCTGCTGGCGGCCGTCCAGAGCGGCAAACAGCGCGACGCCCATCAGGATGGAAGAGGTGATCCCGGTCAGGAAGGTGCCGGAAAGCCAGCGAAGGGAAATCTCACGGCGATCCGGAGCCCGACGACCGTCGGCGAGGATCGGCGGTTCATTGCCGAGCGAGCGGATCATGCTGCGGGCCGTCATCATGCCAATCTAAGCCAATCCCCCTGATCACTCTTTAATTGCCGCAGGCAGGTTTCAGCCTGCTTGCAAAAGCTTGGGCGAAACATGTGCCCCTTTCGGCACGGAGAGTCAAATCGGTCAGGTTGCAAACGCGTGCAACCCTTGAATTCAGCCTTCGAATCCCCATCTACGTCCTGTAACCATGAGATTGTGAATTTGTCGGGGCAGTTTCGAGGCCTTCCAGAGGAAGCGTCGCGAGGGGTCCGGGAAATTGCCGTAGAAGCGGCTCCTTTTTCCGCCAGATCCTGCGTGGTTTCAAATTTCCATAGTGGAATCATATATTTGTTCGATTTCTTGGATTTTTGAGAACAACGCTGTTGACTTGTTTCTTGGGGAGCGATTATAACGCCGCTCACTGACGAGGGCGGCGGCGCTGCTGGCGACGAAGTCC